>NZ_DASVZH010000048.1:0-13769 GCF_036391795.1 Oryzihumus sp. | reverse complement strand
GGTCGTGCTGCCGATCCCCTCGATCCGCACGCCGAGCTTGTCCAGGAAGAAGCACAGGTCCTGGACCATGTAGTTGGGGGAGGCGTTGCGGATGACCGTCACGCCCTCGTGGCGGGCTGCGGCCAGCAGCGCGTTCTCGGTCACCGTGTCGCCGCGCTCGGTGAGCACGATCGGCCGGCCGGGGGTCACGTCGCGGTCGACGCGTGCCTCGTAGAAGCCGCTGTGCGCGGTCACGTTGAGCCCGAACGGGCGGAGGGCGCTCATGTGCGGCTCGACCGTGCGGGTGCCCAGGTCGCAGCCGCCGGCGTAGGGCAGCTGGAACTCGGGGTACTCGTGCAGCAGCGGCCCGAGGAACATGATCACGGTGCGGGTGCGCCGCGCGGCGTCGACGTCGATGCCCGCCAGGTCGAGGCGGGCCGGCGGGACGAGCTCGAGGTCGTTGCTGTCCGGCAGCCAGCGGGCCTTGACCCCGATGCTGGTCAGCACCTCGAGGATGCGGTTGACCTCCTCGATCCGCGCGAGGTTGCGCAGCGTGGTGCGCCCGCGGTTGAGCAGGGAGGCGCACAGCAGCGCGACGGCGGCGTTCTTGCTCGTCTTGACGTCGATGGCACCGGAGAGCTTGGTGCCGCCGACGATGCGCAGGTGCTGGGCGCCGGAGTGGCCGAGGGAGACGAACTCGGAGTCGAGGCACTCGCCGATGCGCGCGAGCATCTCAAGACTGAGATTCTGTTTGCCCTGTTCGATCCGGGCGACGGCGCTCTGGCTGGTGCCCAGCGCAAGCGCAAGCTCGTTCTGAGTCATGCTCTTGTGGCGACGGGCGTCTCGGATGAGGGTGCCGATCCGGGCCAGGTAGTCCTCACTCATGCAGCGAGTGTAGATCACATGTGAGATACCAGCGACCCGCGCCGCGAGGGCGACCTCTGCGAGGTAATCACCACATACCGCCCGCCGTCAACGTCGGCGTGCCCCGCACGGGCGCGTGGCCGGCATACCTGGTGGGTATGCCGGCCACGCGCGGTGGTGCGGGGATCAGGCCGGGACGCTGGCGACGCCCTGGGGCAGGAAGCGCTGGCCGGTGACCTTCTCGGCGACGCCGGTGCGGTCCAGCAGCGGGGTCAGGCCGCCGTTCCAGAAGGAGAACCCGGCGCCGGTGATCATGGCCAGGTCGATGTCCTGTGGACCGGCGGCGACGCCCTCGTCGAGCATGAGGCGGGCCTCCTCGGCGAGGACCGAGAGCACCCGCTCGCGGACCTGCTCCGTGGTGAGCACGACCGGGTCGGCCGGCTTCTCGAACAGCGCCTCGACCTCGGGGTCGACCACCGGCTTGCCCTCGGGCCAGATGTAGATGGCCGGCTTCCGGGCCTCGACGATCCGGCGCAGGTTCTCCGAGACGTAGAAGCGCTCGGGGAAAGCCCGGGCCAGCGTCTCGTTGTTGTGCAGCGCGATCGCCGGGCCGACGAGCCCGAGCAGGATGAACGGCGGCATCGGCGCCAGGCCGGCGAAGGCCCGGTCGGCCACCTCGATCGGGGTGCCCTCGTCGACGACCTTGGCGACCTCGCCCATGAAGCGGCCGAGGAGGCGGTTGACGATGAACGAGGGGGAGTCCTTGACCAGGATCGTCGTCTTCTTCAGCGCCTTGCCGGTGGCGAACGCAGTCGCCAGCGTGGCGTCGTCGGTCGCCTCGCCCCTGACGATCTCCAGCAGCGGCATGACCGCGACCGGGTTGAAGAAGTGGAAGCCCACGACCCGCTCGGGGTGCTGCAGGTCCCGGGCCATCTCGGTGATCGACAGGGAGGAGGTGTTGGTCGCCAGGACCGCCTCGGCGGAGACCACGGCCTCGACCTCGGCGAAGACCTGCTTCTTGACCGACATCTCCTCGAAGACGGCCTCGATGACGAACTCGGCGTCGGCGAAGCCCTCCTTGCTCGTCGACCCGGTGATGAGGGCCTTGAGGCGGTTGGCCTTGTCGTGGCCGATCCGGCCCTTGCCGAGGAGCTTGTCGACCTCGGCGTGCACGTAGCCGACGCCCTTGTCCACGCGCTCCTGGTCGAGGTCGGTCATGACGACCGGCACCTCGAGGCGCTGGATGAACAGCAGCGAGAGCTGGCTGGCCATGAGGCCGGCGCCGACGATGCCGACCTTGGTGACCTTGCGCGCCAGGGACTTGTCCGGTGCGCCGACGGGACGCTTGGCCCGCTTCTGGGTCAGGTCGAAGGAGTACAGGCCCGCGCGCAGCTCCTCGCCCATGATGAGGTCGGCCAGCGTCTTGTCCTCGGCCGCGAACGCCTCGTCGCGGGTGGCGGTGCGGGCCTGCGAGACCAGCTCGAGGGCGCGGTACGGCGCGGGCGCCGCGCCACCGGTCTTGAGGTCGGCGAAGCCCTTGGCCGCGGCGATCGCGGCCTCCCACTTCTGCTCGTCGCGGTCGACCTCGGGACGCTGCACGGTGACCTTGCCGGTGATGACGTCGGCCGCCCAGGCGAGGGAGTCCTCGAGGAAGGTGACCGGCTCGAACATCGCGTCGGCGGCGCCGAGCTCGAAGGCCTGCGGGCCCTTGAGCATGCGGTTCATGTTGAGCGAGTTCTCGACGATGACCTTGAGGGCCTTCTCGACGCCGACGAGGTTGGGCAGCTTGAAGCAGCCGCCCCAGCCGGGGACGAGGCCGAGGAAGCACTCGGGCAGTGCCCAGATCGGCACGCCGGAGGAGATGGTGCGGTAGTCGCAGGACAGGCCGATCTCCACGCCACCGCCGAGCGCCGCGCCGTTGGTGAACGCGAACGTCGGGACCGGCAGGTCCTCGAGCTTGGCGAAGGTCTCGTGGCCGAGGCGGCCGATGAGCAGCGCCTGGTCGTGCCCGGTGAGGTGGGAGACGCCCTTGAGGTCGGCGCCCACGGCGAAGATGAACGGCTTGCCGGTGACGCCCACGCCGACGATCTCGCCGGCCTCGGCGCGGACCTTCAGCGCGTCCAGGGCCGACGACAGGCCGACGAGCGTGGCCGGGCCGAGGGTGTTGGGCTTGGTGTGGTCGAAGCCGTTGTCCAGCGTGATGAGGGCGAAGGTGCCCGCGCCGCCGGGCAGATCGATGTCGCGGACCCGCGTGTGGGTGATGACCTCGTCGGGGAAGACCGCGGAGAAGTCGGTGTCGGTGGCAGTCATCAGGCTGCGTCCTCCTTGCCGTAGTCGGCGTGGTGCGGGTTCTCCCAGATGACCGCGCCGCCCATGCCGATGCCGATGCACATCGCGGTGAGGCCGTAGCGGACCTCGGGGTGCTCCTCGAACTGGCGGGCGAGCTGGGTCATGAGGCGCACGCCGGAGCTGGCGAGCGGGTGGCCGGTGGCGATGGCGCCGCCGTACTGGTTGACGCGCGGGTCGTCGTCGGCGATGCCGAAGTGGTCGAGGAACGCGAGCACCTGCACCGCGAACGCCTCGTTGAGCTCGAAGAGGCCGATGTCCTCGATGGTCAGGCCCGCCTGCTTGAGGGCCTTCTCCGTCGCCGGGACCGGGCCGATGCCCATGACCTCGGGCTCGACGCCCACGAAGGAGTAGCCGACCAGTCGCATCCGCACCGGCAGGCCGAGCTCGTGGGCGGCCTCCTCGGAGGCGAGGATGCACGCGGTGGCGCCGTCGTTGAGGCCGGCGCTGTTGCCGGCGGTGACCCGGCCGTGCGGGCGGAACGGGGTCTTCAGGCCGGTGAGGTTGTCGATGGTGGTGCCGGGGCGCGGCGGCTCGTCGGCGGTGGCCAGGCCCCAGCCGAGCTCCTCGTGGCGGGTGGCGACGGGGACCAGGTCGGGCTGGATCTTGTTGTTGGCGTAAGCCTTCTCGAGCTTGTTCTGGCTGCCGACGGCGAAGGTGTCGGAGCGCTCCTTGGTCAGCTCCGGGAAGCGGTCGTGCAGGTTCTCCGCGGTGGAGCCCATGACCAGCGCGGAGGGGTCGACCAGCTTCTCGGCGACGATGCGGGGGTTGGGGTCGACGCCCTCACCCATCGGGTGGCGGCCCATGTGCTCGACGCCACCGGCGATGGCGACCTCGTAGGAGCCGAAGGCGATGCTGGAGGCGGTGTTGGTCACCGCGGTCATCGCGCCGGCGCACATCCGGTCCACCGAGTAGCCGGGGGTGGTCTTCGGCAGGCCGGACAGGAGGGCGGCCACACGG
Organism: Oryzihumus sp.; assembly: GCF_036391795.1. Classification (GTDB taxonomy): domain Bacteria; phylum Actinomycetota; class Actinomycetes; order Actinomycetales; family Dermatophilaceae; genus Oryzihumus. Next base: position 9,620 of record NZ_DASVZH010000048.1, on the reverse strand, counting down.
CCGATGGTCAGGCCCTGGTCACCGATCTGCGTGGTGGCCGCGATGGCCACCTCCTCCACGCGCTCCGGCGGGAGGTCGGGGTTGCGGCGCAGGAGCTCGCGGATGCAATGGATGACGAGGTCGTCGGCGCGGGTCTGGGCATAGATGCCCTTCTCCCCGGCCTTGCCGAACGGCGTGCGCACACCGTCGACGAAGACGACCTCACGCAGAGTGCGGGGCACGGGTGCCTCCCTTGAAGCGGGGTCGGGTGGTCCGGGGGAGCTCCCCGGTCGCCGCCGATGCTACTCGCGGGTAACAACCGTTGACACCGGCCCTGCCGGGTGAGAGCCGTCACGCCGTGGCGTCGTCGTCCCCGGGGTGGGCGGCGACGGCCGCCGCGATGATCGGGACGGCGATGTCGCACTGCCACTGCCGGGCGCCGAGCGTCGTCAGCGCCTCCCGCAGGGACGCCTCGGTCGCCGGCTCCGGCGGTGTCCACAGCACCCGGCGCAGGGAGTCGGGGGACAGGACGTTCTCCACCGGCACGGAGTGCGCGTGGGCGAACTCGGCCATGGCCGCCCGGGCGTCGGCCAGGCGGGCGGCCGCCACCGGGTCACGGTCGGCCCAGGACCGCGCCGGCGGCGGGCCGTCGGCCTTGAGGGTCAGCAGCGGCAGGTCGTGCTCGGGGATCCGCTTGGCCTTGGCGACCGCACCCAGCCAGGTGCGGGCGTTGCGGCGGGCCAGCCGGCCGGGGTGGCCGTTGGGCAGCTCCTCGGCCGTGGCCGGGGCGCTCAACGCGACCTCGATCAGCGCCGCGTCGGGCAGCAAGCGGCCGGGGGAGACGTCGCGTTCGATCGCCATGGCGTCGCGCTCCTGCCACAGCTCGCGCACGATGGCGGCGGTGCGGCGGTTGCGGACCTTGTGCATGCCCGAGGTGCGCCGCCAGGGGTCCACCCGCGGCGCGGGACCGGTGAAGCGGGTGAGGGCGTCGAATTCCTCGATCGCCCAGCCGGTCTTGCCCTGGGCCTCCAGGTCGGCCGCGACGTGGTCTCGGACCTCCACGAGCACCTCCACGTCGAGCGCGGCGTAGAGCAGCCACGGCTCCGGCAGCGGGCGCGTGGACCAGTCGACGGCCGAGTGCTCCTTGGCCAGGCTCAGCCCGAGGTAGTGCTCCACGACGGCGGCGAGGCCCACTCGGGGCAGGCCGACGAGCCGCGCGCCGAGCTCGGTGTCGAACAGCCGGGTCGGGCGCAGCCCCACCTCGGCCAGGCAGGGCAGGTCTTGCGTGGCGGCGTGCAGCACCCATTCCACGTCGGCGATCGCCTCGGCCACGGGCGACAGGTCGGGGCAGGCGATCGGGTCGATCAGCCACGTGCCCGAGCCCTGGCGGCGCAGCTGGACGAGGTAGGCCCGCTGTCCGTAGCGGTAGCCCGAGGCCCGCTCGGCGTCGATCGCCAGCGGACCGGTGCCCCCCGCGAGGGCCTGCGCCGCCTCGACCAGCCGGCGCTCGTCGACGACCACGTCGGGCACCCCGTCGGCGGGCTGCTGCAGGGGCGTCAGGACGGGTGCGGCGACGTCATCGGTGACGTCCTCGGCGGGCTCGGTGGATCCGGTGTTCACGGCCCCAACCTAGGCGATGGGCTCACCGACGCTGCGCAGGCAGCGCCACGACACCGTCGGGCAGCGGTGGCAGCCCGGCCACCGTGCACAGCAGGTCGGCCCACGCCTGCAGGTGGGTGCCGAGGGCGTCGTCCGTCGGCGTCCACGAGGCGCGGACCTCCATCTCGACGCTGGCCCGGCGGTCGGCGAGGCCGGCGAAGCTCTCGGACACCACGCGGGTCACGGTCCCGGCTTCGGCGGTGTGCTGGGCGCCGCGTCCGGCGAGGGCGTCGAGCAGCCAGGACCAGCCGACCGCCCCCAGCATCGGGTCGTTGGCCAGCTCGGCCTCGAGCTCGGCCCGGGCGAAGGTCACCGCCCGCCACGCCCCGCCCCACGGCTCCGGCTCCGAGGGGTCGTGCAGGAGCACGAACCGTCCGGAGGCCAGCTCCTCGTCGGCGCGCTGGGAGACGACCTCGGCGGTGAGGGCCACGGCATACGGGGCGATGCGCTGGGGAGCGGGCACCTCGGTGAGGCGCACCTCGGGGCGCATCCGCACGTCGCGCAGCTCCTGGAGAGCGCGCGTGAACTCGACCGGGTTGTCACCGGGCAGACGTCGACCACCCACACCACGAGGGTAAGCCGAGCGGGGGCCGACGTGACCCGCGGCGCGCCGGGATACGGTGCGGCGATGCTGGCGTTGTTGGCCCTGGCCTCGAGTGCGGTGTGGGGCACGTCGGACTTCTTCGCGGGGCTGCGCTCACGCAGCCTCGCCGCGCCGGCAGTCGTGGGAGTCTCCCAGGCGTGCGCGTTCGTCGCCCTCAGCGTGCTCGTGCTGGTGCGGCTGCCCGACGTGTCCTTCCACGGCTGGCCGGGGTGGGCCCTGGTCGCCGGGCTCTCGGGGACCCTCGGGCTGGTCAGCTTCTACGCCGCGCTCGGGTCGGGGACCATGGGTGTCGTCGCCCCGATCTCCTCCCTGGGCGCCGTCGTCCCGGTGGTGCTCGGCCTGCTCGGCGGCGAGCAGCCGCCGGCGCTCGCGTGGGCCGGCATGGCCGTGGCGGTGCTCGGCGCCGCGCTGGCCTCCGGCCCCGAGCTCAGTGGCGCGGTGCCACCCCGCCCGGTGGTCCTGGCGTGCATCGCGGCGGTCGGCTTCGGCGGCGCGCTGTACTGCCTCGACCGTGGCGCGCGCGTCTCGCTGCTGGACACGTTGTGGGGGATGCGCCTGGTCAGCGTGCTGCTGTTCGGGGCCGCGGCCCTGGCCCTGCGCACCGTCGCCGGCACCCGGCGGCGAGACCTGCCGGTCCTGGCAGCCATCGGCCTGGGCGACGTCACCGCCAACGGCCTGTTCGCCTTCGCCTCCTCGCGCGGCCTGGTCAGCGTCGCCAGCGTGCTCGGGTCGCTCTACCCCGTGGTCACCGTCGTCTGGGCGCGGTACCTGCTGCACGAGCGGCTGCGCCGGGTGCAGCTGGCCGGGGTCGCCCTCACCGTCCTCGGCGTCGTCGGGATGACCGTCCCGGTCTGAGGCGGTGCGTTGTGTGGAGGCCCGCGGTCGCCGGTGCGAGGGTGACGGAGGGGCTGCTGCTGCGTGGGAGGATTCACGGGTGACTGACGCCCCCCCGCCCCTGCACGACAGCCCCCTGGTCCGCGCCGCCCGCCGGCAGTCCGTGCCGCACACCCCGGTGTGGTTCATGCGCCAGGCCGGCCGGTCACTGCCGGAGTACCGCGCCGTGCGCGAGGGCGTGGGCATGCTGGAGTCCTGCCGCCGGCCCGACCTGGTCACGGAGATCACGTTGCAGCCGGTGCGCCGCCACGGGGTGGACGCCGCGATCTTCTTCAGCGACATCGTCGTGCCGCTGGCCGCGGTGGGCGTCCACCTCGACATCGTCGCCGGGGTGGGCCCGGTCGTGGCCAAGCCGGTGCGCACCCGCGCCGACCTGGACCGGCTGCCGGAGCTGACCCCCGAGCACGTCCCCTACATCAGCGAGGCGGTGCGCCTGCTGGTGGCCGAGCTCGGCGACACCCCGCTGATCGGCTTCGCCGGGGCGCCGTTCACCCTGGCGTCCTACCTCGTCGAGGGCGGTCCGTCGAAGAACCACGAGCACACCAAGGCGCTGATGTACGGCGACCCGCAGCTGTGGCACGACCTGTGCGCCCGGCTGGCGCAGATCTCCGGGGAGTTCCTGCGGGTGCAGGCCGCCGCGGGTGCGTCGGCGGTGCAGCTGTTCGACTCGTGGGTGGGCGCGCTGCCGCGCACGGACTACGAGCGCTTCGTCCAGCCGCACTCCGCGGCGGCGCTCGCGGCCGTGGGCGGCCTGGACGTGCCGAAGATCCACTTCGGAGTCGGGACGGGCGAGCTGCTCGCCTCGATGGGGGCCGCCGGGGCGGACGTCGTCGGGGTCGACTTCCGGGTCTCGCTCACCGACGCGGTCGCCCGCCTCGGAGACCGGTATGCCGTGCAGGGCAACCTCGACCCGGCGCTGCTGTTCGCGCCGTGGGAGGCCCTCGAGGCCAAGGTCCGCTCGATCGTGGAGGAGGGGAAGGCGGCGCCCGGGCACATCTTCAACCTCGGCCACGGGGTGCTGCCCTCGACCGACCCCGACGTGCTGACCCGCGTCGTCGAGCTGGTGCACGAGGTGTCCGCGCGCTGAGGCGCGCGCCTGTCGGCGCCGGGTCCTAAGGTCGGGTCATGAGCGAGCTCTATCCCTACGGCCTGGGTGCCCGGCGCTACCGCGAGGTCCTCGAGCAGGACTTCGCCCGGCTGCGGTCGGTGGCGCCACGCGCCCTGGACCGCCCGGTGCCAGAGTGCGAGGGATGGACCGGGGCGGACGTGCTGCGGCACACCGCGCTGGTCTACCTGCACAAGGTCGAGACGATGCGGCGGGGCGACTGGCCCGACCCATGGCCCCCGGAGGGCCTCGAGGAGGCTGAGCCGCTCGGGCTCATCGACGACGCCCACGGACAGCTCGTGAGCGAGCTCGACGCCCGCGACCCGGCCGAGCACGCCCGGACCTGGTGGCCGCAGGACCAGACCGTCGGGTTCTGGGTGCGGCGCATGGCGCACGAGACCTCGGTGCACCGCCACGACGTCGAGAGCGCCGCCGGCGAGGGCACGCCCGTCGCGGCCGACCTCGCCGTCGACGGGATCGACGAGGTGCTCATGATCATGCTCGCCGGCGACTGGAGCGACGCCCCGGTGGAGTCCGCCACGGGGGCCTGTGTGGTGGTGTCCAGTGGTGGCCACGACTGGGAGGTCACCCTCGGGCCGGAGCGGGTCGACGTCTCGCGGACCGCGTCCGGTGGCGCCGTCGCCACGGTCTCGGGTGAGCCGTCGGAGGTGCTGCTGTGGCTGTGGGGCCGCGGTCCGCGCCCGGACGTCTCGGGGGCGGAGGCCGCGGTCACGGAGCTCCGGGAGCGGCTGGCGCTGGCGACGCGGTGACCCCGGCCTGACGGCGGCGCAACCAGCGCCACAGGGGCCAGCCGACAAGACCGACCAGCGCCGCGAAGGGCAGGAGCGTGCCCACCACGGTGAGCACCGCGGTGACCGACGCCTGGAAGGCGTGCCAGCCCTGGCGCAGCCCGGCCACGAAGCCGGTGTTGTCGACCGTGGCCGCGACGACCGCCGGCGTGCTGAGGGCGACGGTCACCGTCGAGCGGTCCACGCTGCCCTTGAGCGCGGCCAGCTGGGCCTGCAGGGACTCCAGGTCGGCCTCGCGCCGGCTCAGCTCGGACTCCAGCGAGACCACCTGGCCGATGTTCGTCGCCTGGGCGAGGAGCGCGCGCACCCGGTCCAGGCTCGCCTGCATGGTCTTGACCCGGCTCTGGGTGTCGACGTACTGGTCGGTGACGTCCTGGCTGGTCGTGCTGCGGGACAGGACGGTGCCGACGCGGGCGAGCTGGTCGAGGGTGGTGTCGAGCTTGTCGGCCGGGACGGAGACCGTGATCGTGCCGAAGCCGCCGAAGCTCTGGCTGGGCGTGGTGCCGGTCAGCGGCTGGGGGCCACCGTCATTGCCGAGCTGCTCGTTGAGCACGAAGCCGTCGAGCCCCGCGACGACGGTGTGGACCGCGGTCGCGGCTCCGGCGACGTCCTTGACCTGGATCGACAGGCTGGCGGTCCGGGTGATCTTGCGCTCCGCGGCCACCACCTGCGTGACCGCCGCGGACCCCGGCGACGACGCGCCCGAGCCCGAGGCCGGCGGCGCCTTCTGGTCACTGCCGACCGACGAGCCTCCGGCCCGCGACGCGGCACCGACCGACGAGGAGCTGGAGTTCCCGGAGGAGCTGCAGCCCGCGAGGGCCGCGACGAGGAGCGCCCCTGCCACGGCGACCGCGCGGGCGCGCCGGGTCCGGGCGCGGTGTGAGCGGTGAAGGACGGATGTGGTGCGTGGGTCCATGGCTGGCCTCCGGGGTGGTGTTCGGTCGGGCTGCCGTGCTTGTCCGTTGGAGTCCGCGGTCCGGACGGGAGTTCCTGACCCCCGGTTTCGATCCGGTCACGGTGCTGAGAGGCTGCGGCCATGGCGAGCACCAGGGTGGCCGTGGTCGGTGGCGGGATCAGCGGGCTGGCGGCGGCGTGGCAGCTGGTCCAGGCCCTTCCCGGCGCCGAGGTCGTCGTGCTGGACGCGTCCGACCGTCCCGGGGGCAAGCTCCGCTCGGCCGTGGTCGGCGGGGTACGGATCGACGTCGGTGCCGAGTCGATGCTGGCGCGTCGGCCCGAGGGCCTGGACCTGGCCCACGAGCTCGGTCTGGCCGGTGCCCTGGTCCACCCCGCCACCACCCGGGCCAGCGTCTGGTCCCGCGGGGCGCTGCACCCCATGCCCGGCGGCACGCTCATGGGGGTGCCGGCCAACCCCGCCGCCGCGCTGGGCCTGCTCGATGCGGAGGAGATCGCCCGCGACGAGCAGGAGCGCGACCTGCCCGTCACGCCGCTGACCCAGGACGTGTCGGTGGGGGACTACGTCGCCGAGCGGGTCGGGCCGGCGGTCGTCGACCGCCTGGTCGAGCCGCTGCTCGGTGGCGTGTATGCCGGTCACGCCCACCTGCTGTCCCTGCAGGCCACCGTCCCCGCGCTGTGGCAGGCGGCGGTGCGGGGGGAGTCCCTGACCGTGGCTGCGGAGCGGGCCGCGTCGGCAGCGGCGGCGAACGGCACCCCGGCCTTCGCCGGTCTGCGCGGCGGCATGGCGACCCTGGCCGAGTCGCTGCACGCGGCCCTCGTCGCCCGGGGCGTGCGGGTCGTCAGCGACACCATCGTCCGGGCGCTGGAGCGCACGGCCGGTGGCTGGCGCCTGGTCACCGGGCCGGTGCCCGCACCCGTGGCGCTCGACGTGGACGCCGTCGTCCTGGCGGTGCCCGCGGCCCCGGCCGCCAGGCTGCTCGCGCCGCACAGCGCGCCCGCGTCGGCCGAGCTGTCCGGGGTCGACTACGCGTCCATGGCGATCGTCAGCCTGGTGCTGCCCCGGGCCTGGATGCCGCTGCTGCCCGGCTCGGGCTTCCTCGTGCCGCCGGTCGAGGGGCGCACGATCAAGGCGTCGACGTTCAGCAGCGCCAAGTGGGGCTGGGTGGCCGAGGCGGCCGGCGACCTCGTGGTGCTGCGTGCCTCGATCGGCCGCCACGGCGAGGAGGCGGACCTGCAGCGGGGTGACAAGGACCTGGTCGCCGTGGCCTACAAGGAGGTCGGCGAGGCGCTCGGTGGCCCGCTGCCGAGGCCGGTCGACGCACACGTCCAGCGGTGGGGCGGGGCGTTGCCGCAGTACGCCGTGGGGCACGTCGAGCGTGTGGCCCGGATCGGTGAGGCGGTGGCCGCCCTGCCGGGGCTGGAAGTCGCCGGCGCGGCATACGAGGGGGTGGGCATCCCGGCCTGCATCGCCTCGGGGCGGGCGGCGGCGCTCGCCGTCGCCACCCACCTGAAGCAGCGAGTCGGGGACGGGGGAGAATGAGGACATGAGCCCGAAGCCCAGCGCCAGCCAGATCCGCGAGATCAACGACAGCATCCGCTACACGATGTGGTCGGTCTTCAAGGTCAGCGCCCCGTTGCCGGAGGACCGGGCCAAGCTCGCCGCGGAGGTGGAGGCGCTCTTCACCGAGGTCGCCGAGCAGGGCGTGGTCGTGCGTGGCGTCTACGACGTGGCCGGCCTGCGCGGCGACGCCGACTTCATGGTGTGGTGGCACGCCGAGCAGATCGAGGCCGTGCAGTCGGCCTACCACCGGCTGCGGCGCACCGAGCTCGGGCGGCACCTGTCCCCGGTCTGGTCCTCGGCCGCCCTGCACCGCCCCGCGGAGTTCAACAAGGGCCACATCCCGGCGTTCATGGCCGGCGAGGACCCCAAGCGCTACATCTGCGTCTACCCGTTCGTGCGCTCCTACGACTGGTACCTCCTGGAGGACAAGGAACGTCGCGACATGCTCGTCGAGCACGGGCAGATGGCGCGGGAGTACCCGGACGTGCGGGCCAACACCATCGCCTCGTTCGCGCTGAACGACTACGAGTGGGTGCTGGCGTTCGAGGCCGACGAGCTGCATCGGATCGTCGACCTGATGCGTGAGCTGCGGGCGTCGAAGGCCCGGCTGCACGTGCGCAAGGAGGTGCCGTTCTTCACCGGCCCGCGCGTCGAGGTCGCTGACCTGCTGGCCAACCTGCCCTGACCTTCGCCTGGCTCACGGAGCCCACCGTCCCTCGGGACGGTGGGCTCCGTCGTTCCGTACGCCGTGTGGCTGGGTCAGTTTCGTTCGTTCCGGGACAGCGCCCGGGCGGGCAGTGTGCATGACGCGGCGGCCTGTCGGTGGTCGAATGTATGTTCGAACCATGCATCAGGGGGATCGTCGTCAGGGGGCCGCGGCCAGCGGCTCCGGCGGCGTGCCCGCGCTCGAGCTGTCCTTGGCGCAGCGGCGGGAGCTGGTGCGGGCGGTGACCGCGGCGCTGGCCGGGGTGGAGGGGGTGTTGCACCAGGGGGTGGGTGCCGAGCTGGGGCCGTTCTTCGCCGAGCTGGACGCGCTGCGGCGGGGGTGAGAGGCCGGGCAGGTCGCGACCATGGCCGAGGCGCTGGAGCGCGGGGAGGTGTCCTCGTCCTGTGCGACGGCGGCAGGGTGGGTGCTGGAGTGGGCGCCGTCCTACCAGTGCGGCGGTGCGGGCGACCTGGTCAAGGTGGCCCAGGCGTGCCTGGGCCGCCCGGTCGGGGCCGGGACGGCGCAGGTGCTGGACCACGGGGCGGTGCAGCGGCTGCGTTCGTGCGTGCTGTCCGGGCGGGTCGGGGTCCGCGGCGCGGCGGTGGCGTTGGCGGAGCTGGCCAAGCTCAGCCCCCGGCTGACCCCGGAAGCGCTGCCCACCGTCTGGGAGGGGTTCCTGCAGGTCGCGGAGGAGTCCGGTCCGCGGGAGGTGCGGGGGTTGCGGGAGCGGATCATCGCCACCTACGGCCGCAGGATGAGTTCCAGGTCCGCCAGGACCGGCTCCGGCACGGGGTGTCCCTGTCGGTGGGCCGCAGTGATGACGGGATGGTGGAGTACCTGCTGCGGCTGGACCCCGAGGGCGCCTCGGTGCTGGAGGCGGCGATCGGGCCGCTGTCCGCACCGAACCCGGTCGACGGGGTCTCCGACCTGCGCAGCAGCGACCAGCGGCGCGGGGACGCGCTGGTGCAGGCGCTGCGCCGGTCGGCCGCCGCGGGCGGGGACGCCCCGGCGCAGACCAAGGCGCAGCTCTTCGTGACGATGAACTACGAGGACCTCCGGGACGCCTGCGGGTCCGGGACGGTGCTGGGCACCGGGACGACGCCGGGCGCCGGGACCCTGCTCGCGCCGGAGACGGTGCGCCGGATCGCCTGCGACGCCACCCTCATCCCGGTCGTGCTCGACACCCAGGGCGAGGTCCTCGACCTCGGGCGCAGCCGGCGCCTGTTCACCCCGGCCCAGCTGCGGTACCTGTGGCTGCGGGACGGCGGCTGCACCATCCCCGGGTGCAACGCGCCGCCGTGGTGGTGCGACGTGGACTTGCCCGTTTTCTGCGGACACCGGCCAGTGGTTTCGGCCACGGAGAGGTGTTCTCATGAGCACGTACTACT
>NZ_DASVZH010000047.1:0-1691 GCF_036391795.1 Oryzihumus sp. | reverse complement strand
TCAGCCTCTTGGCTCCGACCTGCCCGACCAGCCCCCGGAACTCGGCCGTGGCGACCTCGACATCGGCGTAACCGGCCACGAGGAGCATCTGCGTGCTGGACATGGTCGGATCCCTTCGCGACTACGGCCCACCGAGCTGCGTGGCTGTGAAGAGTGCAGCGCGGACTTCGGCCGGCTAACAGGGGCGAAGGGCCCACACCCCGAGGTGCTCGCGCGTACCTGTCGTGGTCCTCGTCTGCGAGGTGAACAGGCGATTGGCGGCGAACGAGGAGTAGCTGCGAGCTTGCTGATGACATGCGCACCCACGCCGCCGTCGTGCCTCGCCCGGCCAATAGGCCGCATATAGGCCGCGGACAGCCATCGTCAGCCGGGTTCCGCCGGGCACGCCCGGACAGAAAGAGATCGGCCCCCGTGCTGAGCTCGTGCTCAGCCGGGGGCCGATCTGCACTGTGTGGCAGGTGAAGGATTCGAACCTTCGTAGCTTTCGCGACGGATTTACAGTCCGCTTCCATTGGCCGCTCGGACAACCTGCCGTGTGCGGTGTGAAGGATAGCAACGACACCACACCCGGAGTCCAATCGGGCCGGCGTGGCAGGCTTGGACCGAGCCCGAACCCCGCGAGCGCCCTGCGCTCGAGCCCACCCGAAGGAGCAGCCATGGCCGACTCATCGTTCGACGTCGTCAGCAAGGTCGACAAGCAGGAGGTCAGCAACGCGCTGAACCAGGCCGAGAAGGAGATCTCCCAGCGCTACGACTTCAAGGGCGTGGGCGCCTCGATCGAGTGGTCCGGCGAGAAGATCCTCATGAAGGCCAACTCCGAGGAGCGGGTGCGCGCGGTCCTCGACGTCTTCCAGACCAAGCTGATCAAGCGCAACGTCTCGCTCAAGGCCCTCGACCTCGGCGACGGCGACCCCAAGCCGTCCGGCAAGGAGTACCGCCTCGAGGCCTCCCTCAAGGACGGCATCAGCCAGGAGGACGCCAAGAAGATCTCCAAGCTGATCCGCGAGCAGGGGCCCAAGAACGTCAAGCCGCTCATCCAGGGCGACGAGCTTCGGGTGACCGGCAAGTCCCGCGACGACCTGCAGGCCGTGCAGCAGCTGCTCAAGGGCGCCGACCTCGACGTGGCGCTGCAGTTCGTCAACTACCGCTGACCTGACGCGCGAGGGCCCCGCACAGAACCGGTGCGGGGCCCTCGCATGTATGCCGGGCGGCTGGGTGCCAGCCACCCGTCATACCGGGGAGCGGGTCAGGCCGCGGACTCCTCCAGCGTGGGGTAGTCGACGTAGCCCTTGGCACCACCGGCGTAGAACGTCTCCATGTCGGGGTCGGCCAGCGGGGCGTCAGCCTTCAGGCGCTCGACCAGGTCGGGGTTGGAGATGAAGGCCCGGCCGATGGAGAAGAGCTCGCCGCGGTCCTGGGCCAGCGCCTGCCTGGCGGTGGACAGGTCGCTGGAGCCGGCGAAGCCCGTGTTGACGATGACGGTGCCGTCAAAGCCCTCGCGCAGCGCGGCCGCAACCTCACCGGACGGGTCGTCGATGACGTGCAGGTAGGCCAGGCCCAGCGGCTTGATGCCGGCGAGCAGTTCGGCGTAGGTCTGCGCCGCCTCGGTCTCGTGGATGTCGTTGAAGTCGCCACCCGGGGAGACGCGCATGCCCACGCGCTCCGCACCGATGGCCTCGACGACGGCCCGG
>NZ_DASVZH010000046.1:0-24464 GCF_036391795.1 Oryzihumus sp. | reverse complement strand
CGAGCTGCGCCGGGTGCGCGCCGGGCTCGGCCAGGACGAGCTCGACCGCCGCCCCGCCGGCGGCGGTGTCGCGGACGGCACCAGTGACGCGACCGCCGCGCTGTCGCGGACCCAGGTCGTCCCAGTCGGGGCGCCCGGGGTGGCGGCCACGTCCGCAGACCGGCGCGCCGAGCACCTGCGCGTGCTGCCCCTGCCGTGGGTGCTCGGCGGTCTCGCCGTGCTCGTGGCGGCGCTGCTCGGCTGGCTCTTCCTCGCCGGGCCGCTGGCCAGCACCACGGTGCCCCGGGTCGTCGGCACCACGCAGCAGTCGGCGATGGCGCAGCTGACCCGGGCCCACCTGCAGGCCCGCATCACCCGTGCGTTCGACGAGGCGGTCAGGCCGGGCTACGTCATGGCCAGCAACCCCCGCGCGGGGGCCGGGGTGCGCCGGGGCACCGTGGTGACCCTGACCGTCTCGCAGGGGCCGGAGCGCTACACCGTGCCCTCCCTGGTCGGGCACAGCCAGGCCGAGGCGACCACCGCGCTGCGCAACAACCACCTCACCGTGGGCTCGGTGCGCCAGGCCTACGACGAGAAGATCCCGGCCGGCCAGGTGGTCAGCAGCTCCCCGGCCGCGGGCACCCGGCTCAAGCGCAACGCCCCGGTCGACCTCGTCGTGAGCCAGGGCCGCCAGCCGATCACGGTGCAGGACTTCACCGGCAAGCCCGCCGACCAGGCGGTCGCGGCGCTGACCGGCGCCGGCCTGCAGGTGGACGCGACCCAGCAGCAGTTCAGCGACTCCGTGCCCAAGGGCTCGGTCATCTCGCAGACCCCGCCCGGTGGGACCCTCTACAAGGGCGACAAGGTCACCCTCGTCGTGTCCAAGGGCCCGCAGCTCGTCCCGGTGCCCAACGTCGTCGGCAAGCAGCAGGACGAGGCGGCGCAGATCCTCAAGGCCGCCGGGTTCCAGGTGAGCGTCCAGCAGGTCATGGGTGGCTTCTTCGGCATCGTGCGCCAGCAGTCACCCGCCGGCGACTCCAAGGCACCCAAGGGCAGCACCGTCACCCTCGTCGTGGTCTGAGACCCTTGGGCGTGCCGAACGTCCGCTCCCGCCAGCTCGCGACCCTGCTGCTCGTCAGCGTCACCGCCGTCTGGGGCTCGACGTTCTTCCTCATCCGCGACGTGGTCCGCCAGCTGTCCCCGGCAGACTTCCTCGCGGTGCGGTTCACCATCGCCGCCGTCGTCATCACCGCGGTGTTCTGGCGGCAGGTGCGCCGCCTCGACCGGCGCGAGCTGACCGTCGGCGCGGGCCTCGGCGTGCTCTACGGCGTCGCGCAGGTCCTGCAGACCGTCGGCCTGGCGCACACCGACGCCTCCCGCTCGGGGTTCATCACCGGCACCTACGTCGTGCTCACGCCGGTCTTCGGTGCGGTCCTCCTGCGCGACCGGGTGCCCCGCTCCACGTGGGTTGCCGTGGGCATGGCCACCGCCGGGCTGGCCGCTCTGTCGCTGCGGGGCGTCGGGTTCGGCTACGGCGAGCTGCTGACCCTGGCCTCGGCGGCGGTCTACGCCCTGCACATCATCGGCCTGGGGCGCTGGTCCTCCAGCGGCAGCGCCAGCGGCCTGGCCGCGGTGCAGATGGTCGTCATCGCCCTCGTGTGCCTGGTGTGCGCCGCCCCGGGCGGGGTCGAGCTGCCCTCGGGGACGGGCCCCTGGCTGTCGGTGCTCTACATGGCGCTTGTCGCCGGTGCCGTGGCGATGTGGGCGCAGACATGGGCGCAGAGCCACCTGCCGGCCACCCGGGCCGCGATCGTCATGACCCTCGAGCCGGTGTTCGCCGCCGCCTTCGCGGTGACCCTCGGCAGCGAGAGCCTCACTGCGCCGATGCTGCTCGGCGGCGCGCTGGTCGTCGCCGCGATGTACGTCGTGGAGCTCGTCGGCCGCCAGGACACCGGCGCCACGGCGGCGCAGGAGCCTCCGGCGGAGGCGCTGCACCACGAGGTCAGCTGAGCTGCGCTACTCCTGGTAGGCGTAGCGCTCCTCGCGCCACACGTCGCCGGTGAAGTGGTAGCCGCGCTGCTCCCAGAAGCCCCGCTCGGGGTGGTGCTGGTAGTCGATGGCGAGCACCCACTTGGGCCCCTTCCAGCCGTACAGGTGCGGCAGGACGAGCCGGCACGGCCACCCGTGCTCCGGGGTCAGCGGCTCCCCGTCGAGGTGGGTCGCCAGGATCGCGCGCGGGGAGGCGAGGTCCTCCATCCGCACGTTGGAGCTGTAGCCGTAGGCGGCCGAGACGAGCGCGTGCTCGACGTCGTCCTCCGGCGGGGCCAGGTCCAGGATCGTGCGCACGGCGACGCCGGACCACAGCAGGTCCTGGGTGGTGTAGTGCGAGACGCAGTGGTGGTCGGCCCGGACGTCGACCTTGGGCAGGCGGTCGAACTCCGCCCACGTCAGCGCCGTGCTGCCCCCCTTGGCGTCCCCACCGATCCGCAAGGACCAGCTGGCCAGGTCCATCCTGGGCACGCGGCCGTAGTGGACCGGCCGCAGGCTCTCCGTCCGGCGCTGGCCGGGCGGGAGCGGCCGCGGCTCGGCCAGCCCCCATGAGCTCACGATCGATGCGCCGCCTCGGCAAGCAGGTCCTTGACCACATCGGCAGCGTAGGCCGTGTCGGCCTCGTCGACGTCCAGGTGCCACACCAGGCGCACCGCGTGGGCGTTGGTGGCGTAGATCCGCAGGCCCCGGTCCGCGGCGGCGGTCACGAAGCCGGCGGCCGACCAGCCGGCCGCACCCACGTCGAGGATGAGGATGTTGGTCTCGACCGTGGCCGGGTCGACGACGCCTGGAGCCACGTCGGCCACGGCGGTTGCCACCTGCCGGGCCCGGGCGTGGTCCTGCGCGAGCCGCTCGACGTGGTGGTCCAGGGCCCAGTGCCCGGCCGCCGCGAGGATGCCCGCCTGCCGCATCCCGCCGCCGAAGCGCTTGCGCCACACGCGCGCCTCGTCCATGTGGGCGCGGGACCCGACGAGCACCGAGCCCACCGGCGCGCCCAGGCCCTTGCTCAGACAGACCGAGACGGTGTCGGCCAGCTGCCCGTACGCCGCGAGGCCGGTGCCCGTGGCCACGTGCGCGTTCCAGAGCCGGGCGCCGTCGATGTGCAGGGCCACGCCCTGCGGCCGGGTCGCCTCGCGCAGGGCGGCGATCCGCCCGAGCGGCTGGACGGTGCCCCCGCCGAAGTTGTGGGTGTTCTCCACGACGACCAGGCGGGTCGAGACCTGGTAGGCCCCGGCCGCGGGCTGCATCATCGCCAGCGGCTGGGCCGGGTCGAGCAGGCCCCGCTCGGCGACCCAGGAGCGTGAGGAGATGCCCGAGAACACCGCGGCGGCCCCCATCTCGGCCCGCAGGACGTGCGCGAGGGAGTCGGCGATGACCTCCTCCCCCGCCCGGACGTGCAGGCGCAGCCCGAGCTGGTTGGCCAGCGACCCGGACGGCGTGAACAGGCCCGCCTCGTGGCCGAGCATCCCCGCGACCCGCTCCTCCAGGGAGGCGACCGTGGGGTCCTCGCCGTAGACGTCGTCGCCGACCTCGGCGCCGGCCATCGCCTGGCGCATCTCCGGGGTGGGTCGCGTCAGCGTGTCCGAGCGCAGGTCGACCAGGCGCGTCGCCCCGCTCACCGCTGGCTCAGCATCTCGGCGACGAGGAACGCCAGCTCCAGGCTCTGCTGGTGGTTCAGGCGCGGGTCGCACACGGTCTCGTAGCGCTTCTCGAGGTCGGCGTCGAGGATCTCCCCCGCGCCGCCGAGGCACTCGGTCACGTCGTTGCCGGTCAGCTCGATGTGGATGCCGCCGGGCACGGTGCCCAGGCCCTGGTGCACCTCGAAGAAGCCGCGCACCTCCTCGACGACGTCGTCGAAGCGACGCGTCTTGTAGCCGGTGGAGGACTCGAAGGTGTTGCCGTGCATGGGATCGCAGATCCACGTGGGCACCGCGCCGGAGGCGGTGACCTTCTCCACGATCGCCGGCAGCGCGTCGCGGACCGTGCCGGCGCCCATGCGGGTGATGAAGGTCAGCCGGCCGGGCTCGCGCTCGGGGTCGACCTTGTCGATGAGCCGCAGCACGTAGTCCGGGTCGGCCTTGGGGCTGAGCTTGATGCCGATCGGGTTGCGCACCCGCGAGATGAAGTCGATGTGTGCCCCGTCGATGTCGCGGGTCCGCTCGCCCACCCACAGGAAGTGACCGGAGACGTCGTAGGGCTGCCCGGTGCGCGAGTCGATCCGCGTCAGCGGGCGCTCGTAGTCCAGCAGCAGCGCCTCGTGCGCGGCGAAGAACTCCACCCGGTGCATCGCCTCGAAGTCGGCACCGCAGGCCTCCATGAACTTCATGGCCTTGTCGATGTCCTTGGCCAGCTTCTCGTAGCGGGCGTTGGCGGAGTTGGCCACGAAGCCGCGGTTCCAGTCGTGCACCCGGCGCAGGTCGGCGAAGCCACCCTGGGTGAACGCCCGCACGAGGTTCAGCGTGGCCGAGCTCGCGTTGTAGGCCCGGACCAGGCGGTCGGGGTCGGGGGTGCGGGCCTCGGGGGTGAAGGCGAAGTCGTTGACCATGTCGCCGCGGTAGGCAGGCAGCGTGACGCCCTCGCGGGTCTCGTTGCCGCTGCTGCGGGGCTTGGCGTACTGCCCGGCCATGCGGCCGACCTTGACCACGGGCAGGCTGGCGCCGTAGGTCAGCACCGCGGACATCTGCAGGATGGTCTTGATCCGGTCGCGGATGTTGTCGGCGGTCGCGTGGGCGAACGTCTCGGCGCAGTCCCCGCCCTGGAGGACGAAGGCCTGACCGTGTGCCGCTGCCGCCAGGCGCGTCCGCAGGATGTCGCACTCGCCGGCGAAGACCAGCGGAGGATAGGTCGACAGCGTCCGCACGGCCTGGTCCAGCGCGTCGGCGTCAGGCCACTCGGGCTGCTGCGCGGCGGGCAGGTCACGCCAGGCGTCCAGCCCGGCCAGGACTTCGGGGGTCGCGTCGATGCTCACGGGGTCAAGGGTAGGTGCGTCCAGCCACCGGACACGCGTGGGTCCGTATGACGAACGCAGGCTTGCGTGGCCACCCTCACCAGGGTGGCCACGCCCCTGCGGGAAGCGGTGGGCCGCAAGGCGATCAGCCGAAGAAGACCTCGGCCTCGGCGTATCGCTCGGGCGGCACCGTCTTGAGCTCGGCGGTCGCCTCGGCCAGCGGCACGCGGACGATGTCGGTGCCGCGCAGCGCCACCATGACCCCGAAGTCCCCCTCGTGGACGGCGTCGATCGCGTGCAGCCCGAAGCGGGTGGCCAGCACCCGGTCGTAGGCCGTGGGGGTGCCGCCGCGCTGGATGTGGCCGAGGATCACGTACCGGCTCTCGTGCCCGGTGCGCTGCTCGAGCTCGGCGGCCAGCCAGGTCCCGATCCCGCCGAGGCGCACGTGCCCGAACGCGTCGATCTCCTCGCTCTGCAGGGCCTCCCCGCCGTCGCTGGGCTGCGCGCCCTCGGCGACCACGATGATCGGAGCGTACTCCTGGTCGAAGCGGTGCTTGACCCAGGCAGCCACCTGGTCGATGTCGAAGCGCCGCTCGGGGACGAGGATGACGTTGGCCCCGCCGGCCAGGCCGGAGTGCAGCGCGATCCAGCCGGCGTGCCGGCCCATGACCTCCACGACGAGCGCCCGGTGGTGGGACTCGGCGGTGGTGCGCAGCCGGTCGATCGCCTCGGTGGCGATGGACACCGCGGTGTCGAAGCCGAAGGTGTAGTCGGTGCCGGACAGGTCGTTGTCGATCGTCTTGGGCACGCCCACGACGCCCAGGCCGTCGTCGGTGAGCCGCTTGGCCACCCCGAGGGTGTCCTCTCCCCCGATGGCGACCAGCGCGTCGATACCGGCGGCGCGGACGTTCTCGCGGATGCGGTCCACCCCGCCGTCGATCGTGTACGGGTTGGTCCGCGAGGACCCCAGGATCGTGCCGCCGCGGGCGAGGATGTCCTCGACGTCCTCCAGCCCCAGGGGTCTGGTCAGCCCCTCCAGCGGGCCCTTCCACCCGTCGCGGTAGCCCACGAACTCGTGGCCGTAGGTCTCGATCCCCTTGCGGACGACGGCCCGGATCACGGCGTTGAGGCCGGGACAGTCGCCGCCACCTGTCAACACACCGATGCGCATGCCCGGCAACCTATCGCCCGGACAGGGGTCCGCGGCTAGGGTCGAAGGTATGACCTTCTCCATCGTCGCCTCGATGGGTGACGCCCTCGGCGTCGCCGTCGCCAGCAAGTTCCTCGCCGTCGGGTCGGTCGTGCCGGCCGCCCGGGTGGGCGTGGGCGCCGTGGCGACGCAGGCGCTGGCCAAGGTCTCCTACAAGGGCGACGCCCTCGCGCTGCTGGCCGACGGCGTCGCACCCGAGGAGGTCGTCGCCCGGCTGACGGGGGACGACGAGGGCCACGAGCAGCGCCAGCTCGGCCTGGTCACGCCCACCGGCCAGGCCAGCTTCACCGGGCCGGCGTGCATGGACTGGGCCGGCGGCCTCACCGGGCGCGACGCCACCGGCGGCTACGCCATCCAGGGCAACATCCTCGCCGGGCCTCAGGTGGTGCAGGAGATGGAGCGGGCCTGGCTGGAGGCGGCGCACCTGCCGTTCCCGTCCCGCCTGGTCCACGCCGTGCTGGCCGGCGACCGGGCCGGCGGGGACCGCCGCGGCCGCCAGTCCGCTGCGCTGTATGCCGTGCAGGCCGGCACCGGCTACGACGGCTCTGGCGTGCTGGCCGACCTGCGCGTCGACGACCACCCCGAGGCGCCCCAGGAGCTGGCCCGCCTGCTCGACCTCAACGAGCTCTACTTCGGCGGACCCACCAACGTGCTGCCGCTCGAGGGCGGGCTGCTGGAGGAGGTCACCGAACGGCTGGCGCGGCTCGGGCGCACCCAGCCCGACGTCCACGCCGCCCTGGCGGACTGGGCCGGGGCCGAGAACTACGAGACGCGGCTGACCTCCCAGGGCATCGACTCGCGGGTGCTGCAGGCGCTGCGCGAGGCCACCGCAGCCTGAGGCTCAGCCCGCGGGCTCGGGCTCGTCCAGGCCCCGCGCGATGGCGAAGCGCACCAGCTCGATCCGGTTGTGCAGCTGCAGCTTGGTCAGCGTGTTCTGCACGTGGTTCTGCACGGTGCGGTGGGAGATGAACAGCCGGGCGGCGATCTGCTTGTAGCTCAGCCCGGTCGCGACCAGCTTGAGGACCTCGGTCTCGCGCTCGGTCAGGCCCGGCACCGACGGCTGCCGGCCCGCGCCGTCCTCGGCCGCCATCCGGCGGAACTCCCCCAGCACCAGCCCGGCCAGCCCGGCGGTGAACACGGCCGTGCCCGCGGCCGTCTCCCGGACCGCGTCGAGGAACTCCTCGCGGGAGGCGGACTTGAGCAGGTAGCCCGTCGCGCCCACCTTCACCGCCTCGAGCACGTCCCGCTGCTCGGCACTGGCCGAGAGGACCAGGACCCGGGTCGGCGCACCGGCTCGCCGGATGGCGGCGCAGACCTCGTCGCCACGCATGCCCGGCAGGTTGAGGTCGAGCACCAGCACGTCCGGCCGGGTGGCCAGGGTCCGGTTCACGGCCGAGGGTCCGTCGTCGGCCGTGGCCACGACGGTGAAGCCGGCATCGGCGAGGTCGCGCGCCACGGCGTCCCGCCACATCGGGTGGTCGTCGGCCACGACCACCCGCAGGCCGGGGTCGGCCGCCCCGTCGCTCGCCGCGGGCCCGGTTGCACCACCGGGCTCCGGCCCGTCCTGGCGGCACTCCCGCTCCGGCCCGTCGGCGCGGCCCGCCTGCTCGATACCCGTCACGTGGACCTCTCCCTCCGGGGCACCCGCAGCTCAACCGCGGTGCCTTCCCCCTCATGGCTCTCGTAGCGGGCACTGCCGCCGAGGTCGGCGAGCCGGCCCGTGATGCTGCTGCGCACGCCCAACCGGCCGTGCGCGGCGGCTTCGACCAGCCTGCCCGCGGGCAGCCCGACGCCGTCGTCACGCACCGTGACCACCACGTCCCGGCCCTCGTCCTCGACCAGCACCCAGGCCCGTGCGCCGTCCCCGGCGTGCCGGCGCACGTTGTCCAGCGCGGCGCTCACCGCGGCCGACAGCTCCTCGGCGACCTTGCGGGGCAACGGCACCGGGTCGGCCGGTGGCACCACCTGCACCGCGCCCCCCGCGTAGCGCCCGAGGAGCTGGCGCAGGTCGACGTCGCCCGCGACCACCTCGTCCAGACCGGGGGCCGGCACCCCACTGACCAGCGCGCGCAGCAGCCGCTCCTGGTCGGCGGCCATGGCACCCAGCTCGCGGCCGGGCCCGCCGAGATCCGCACTGCGGCGGTGGATGAACGCCAGTGTCTGCAGGACGCCGTCGTGGACGGTGCGGGCCAGCCGGTCGCGCTCCTGCACCTGCGCCTGCACCCGAAGTGCCTCGCGCAGAGCCAGGTGCCCCTCCCGGGCCAGGTCGGCGCAGTAGCCGATGCAGCCGCCGACGAGGAAGAGCAGGACGATGTTGTTGACTGTGTTGTCGGTGGGCGCGACGACCTCGACCACGTCGGCGGCGGAGACCACGGCCGCCGCGAAGAGCCCGCCGCGCCAGCCCTTGAGCACGGCCCACGAGACGACGGCCGCCGAGGGCCAGATGCCGGGCACGGTCGGCGCGCCGGCGAGGATCACCGCGCTGCTGTCGACGACCCGGGTGGACAGGACGGCCGCCACGGCCAGGGCGAGCTCGATGCCGACCACGGTGGTCGTGCGGTCCCGGTGGAACCACATGACCCCGGTCCAGGCGGCCAGGACCGCCAGCACGACGGCCGCCACCCAGGGACGCTCCATCCCGGGGTGGCGCTGGTGCAGGGAGTACACGGCATACAGCAGGGCCACGGGACGCAGCACGTTGAGCCCGCGCCACAGGGCCGCGACGACGCTCGGGTCGGTGGCCCGGCTCCCCCCTGAGGCCACCGTGTCAGCTGGCGGCGCGCTGGCCGTCGGGCGTGACGTCGTCCTCAGGCGCGGCGCCGACCGCCTCCTGTGGGCCCGGCTCGGACCCGGCGACCGCGGAGGCGTCGTTGACCGCGCCGTCGACGGCCACGGCGTCCGCGTCGTGGACCTTGTCGTAAGCCTTGCCTGCCGCCTTGTCCTCGGCGCCCCCGCCGTAGAGCGGCTTGGCCTTGGCCCGGGCCGCGGCGAGCAGGCGCTCCTTCATGGACGTGGCGTACATGTCGACGTACTCCTGCCCGGACAGGAGCATCAGCTCGTACATGATCTCGTCGGTGATCGAGCGCAGGACGAAGCGGTCGTCCTCCATGCCCTCATAGCGCGAGAAGTCCAGCGGCTTGCCGATGCGCACCCCGATCCGCATGATCTTGGGCAGCTTCTTGCCGGAGGGCTGGGCCTTGTCGGTGCCGACCATCGCCACCGGCAGCACGGGGACTCCGGCCTCGAGGGCCATGCGGGCCACGCCGGTGCGTCCGCGGTAGAGCCGGCCGTCGGGCGAGCGCGTGCCCTCGGGGTAGATGCCGAGGAGCTCGCCGCGGCGCAGGACCTTCAGCCCGCTGCGCAGGGCGGCCTCGCCGGCACGACCGCCGGACCGGTCGACGGGCAGCTGCCCGACACCCTTGAAGAAGGCCGCCGTCAGGCGGCCCTTGATCCCCCGACCCGTGAAGTAGTCGGACTTGGCCAGGAACGTCATCCGGCGCGGCACCACCAGCGGCAGGAAGATCGAGTCCGAGAAGGACAGGTGGTTGCTGGCGAAGATCGCCGCACCCTCCGGGGGGATGTTCTCCTCCCCCTCGACCCACGGGCGGAACAGCAGCTTGAGGATGGGTCCGAGCACAATCGTCTTGAGCACCCAGTAGAACAACGACCCCACCTCCTGTGACGCGCCGAACTCTACCCGGCACACTAGGCGGGCACCTCGCACCATGCGAGGATTCGCACAAGCGAGCACGCACGGCCCCCACACACGACCGGACCAGATGCGAGGAGCACAGGTGGCGATCCTGCCCGGAGCAGAGCCCTTCTCCCACGACGGGTCCGACGTCGGGGTCCTGTTGGTGCACGGTTTCACCAGCACCCCGCAGAGCCTGCGACCGTGGGCCGAGCACCTCGCCGAGGCCGGCTACACCGTCCGGCTGCCGCGCCTGCCCGGCCACGGCACCACGTGGCAGGAGATGAACCGCACCGAGTGGTCCGACTGGTATGCCACGGTCGATGCCACCTTCCGCGAGCTCCTCGCGGGGTGCCGCACGGTCGTCGTCGGCGGCCTGTCCATGGGCGGGGCGCTGGCCCTGCAGCTCGCGCAGAACCACGGCCCCCGGGTTGCCGGGCTCGTGCTGGTCAACCCGGCCCTGAAGTTCGAGGACCCGCGCCTGGTCGTGCTGCCCGTGCTCAAGCACCTCGTCGGCGCGCTGCCGGGGATCGCCAACGACATCAAGAAGGCCGGGGCGACGGAGCTGGCCTACACCAAGACGCCGCTCAAGGCGGGGCACTCCCAGGTCGTCGCCTGGCGCGCCATCACCCGCGACCTGCCCGAGGTCACCCAGCCGGTGCTACTGCTGCACTCCCCACAGGACCACGTCGTCCCGGCGTCGAGCTCGGCCCTGGTGCTGGGCAAGATCTCCAGCGAGGACGTGCAGGAGATCCTCCTCGAGAACAGCTACCACGTCGCCACGCTCGACAACGACGCGCCGTTGATCTTCGCCGAGTCGGTCAAGTTCATCGAGCGCCTCACCAGCTGAAGCCATGAGCGACCAGGACCGCTCCGAGGTCGACGCCCAGTTCGCCGAGATCATCGCCCACTGGGCCGAGGACGACGCGCTCGCCAGCACCGGCGCCGGCCCCTGGCCGGAGCAGGAGGGCTACGGCCGTCCGCCGGCCGACCAGGCCTCTGACGCGACCACCGACGCGGGGCCGGCCGCCGACGCCCCGCCGCGCCAGCCCGGCACCGAGGCCGGCCGGCACGGCGCGGACCCGAGCCGTGCCGCTCCCCCGGGCGGCGCACCTTCCGGCTCCCCGCCGCTCGGTCCCACGCCCTCCGGTCCAGCCCCCGCCGGTCCGACACCCTCAGGCCACACCCCCGCCGGCCACGCGACCCCGCCCACCACGCCGGGGCCACCTCCGGCCGTGCCCTCGTGGGGACCCGTCCCCGCGGGGCCCGAGCCGCGTCGGTCCGACGGGTCGCGGACCGACCCCGAGGACCACTTCATCCCCGGGCCCACGGAACCGCTGCCCGCCGGCGACCTGCAGTTCTGGGGCATCCTCATCGGCCTCACCGGCGGCCCGCTGCTCCTGCTCTACCTCATCCTGTTCGACCGCGGCGCCGACAGCCTGTGGCTGCTGCTGGCGATCGGCCTGACTGTCGGTGGCTTCGCCCTCCTGGTCTCGCGCCTGCCCCGGCACCGCGACGAGGACGACGGCGACGACGGCGCCCGCGTCTGACCGAGCGGCCGACACCGAGCCGGGGCCGGATCGGGGTTCAGCGGTGCACGGCCGTGACGAAGTCCCGGAACCGCTCCCCCGGGGCCGACAGTGGCCGGTCGGTGCGCCAGGTCAGGCCGATGGTGCGGCGGGCGGCGTCCGCGGCGATCCGGATGCCGACGGTGCCGGAGAGCCCGGCGAACGGCTCCGGGACGATCGCCACACCCAGCCCCGCGGCGACCAGGCCCTCGATGGTCGCGAGGTCCTGGCTCTCGAAGGACACCGCCGGTGACACGCCGGCGTCCTGCAGCAGAGCATCGACGAGCGCGCGGTAGCCGAAGCCGACCGGTGTGGTGACCAGCTCCTCCCCCGCCAGCTCCCCCAGCCCGACCCGGCGCCGGTCACGCAAGCGGTGCTTCGGCGGGACGACGAGCACCAGGCGCTCCTCCTGCAGTGGACACCAGCCGAACTCGCCGGGTGGTCGGACCGAGGTGATGGCGAGGTCGGCGGCACCGGTGGCCAGGTCGGCCAGGATCTCGTGCGCCGGCTCCTGGCTGAGCAGCACCCTCACCCGCGGGGCGTGCTCGTGGAAGGCGCGCAGCACGCCGGGGACCAGCGAGGTCGCGATCGAGTCGAGGAAGGCCAGCCGCACGACGCCGGTCTCGGGGTCCAGCACGCCTCGCAGGTCGGCCAGCAGCTGCTCGTAGCGGGCGGTCAGGTCACGTGCTGCCACGGTCACCATCGCCCCGGTCGGCGTGAGGTGCACCCCGTCGGGCGTCCGCTCGAACACGCGGGTGCCGAGCTCGGCCTCCACCCGGGCGAGCGCGCGCGAGAGCGTGGGCTGGCTGGTGCCGACCACCGCGGCGGTGCCGGTCACGTGCTGGTGGTCCGCGAGCGCCACCAGCCAGGCGAGGTCGCGCAGCTGCATCGCCACATCATACGCAAACCGTATCGACCGGAGCCTCTTAAGACATTGGACGCATGACACGGTCGGCGGCACAGTCGGGTCCATGAGCGCAGCCGTCCAGCCCACCGCCGAGGGCCACCGTCCGGGCTCGGCCGGCTACCGCCGGGTGGTGACCGCCCTGTTCGCGGCGGGGCTGGCCACCTTCGCCCTGCTCTACAGCACCCAGGCGATCCTGCCCGACCTCGCGACGCAGTTCGGCGTCTCCACCACCGGCACGACGCTGACCGTGTCGCTGACCACGCTCGGCCTCGGGATGGCGCTGCTCGTCGCCGGCCCCACCTCGGACGTCATCGGCCGCACGCGGCTGATCCACCTGTCCCTCACCGCCTCCTCGGTCGTCGCAGCGGCGTGCGCCGTCGCCCCGAGCTGGTCCGCGTTGCTCGCCCTGCGTCTGCTCGAGGGGGTCGTGCTGGCCGGTCTGCCGGCGGTGGCCACGGCCTACCTGCGCGAGGAGCTGCACCCGTCCTCGCACGCCCGGGCCGCAGGACTGTACGTCGGCGGCACCGCCCTCGGTGGCATGGCCGGGCGCCTCGTCACGGGTGGCGTCGCGGAGGTGGCCGGCTGGCGGTGGGCACTGGCCGCCACGGCCGTCCTCGGCCTCGGCTGCGCCCTGGCGGTGCGGCTGCTGCTGCCGGCCTCCCGCCGGTTCAGCCCCGCACCGGCGAACGCCCGCGCCCTGCTGCGCATGAGCCGGCGCGCGGTCTCCGACCCTGCCCTGCTGGCGCTCTACGCGGTCGGCGCCCTGTCCGTCGGCGCCCTCGTCGCGGTGTTCAACACCCTGGGCTTCCGTCTCGCGGGGGCGCCGTACGGCCTCGGCCTCGGCGCCGCCAGCCTGGTGTTCCTCGTGTACCCCACGGGCACGGTCAGCTCCACGCTCTTCGGCCGACTGGCCGACAGCCACGGTCGGCGAGCCGTGCTCCCGTTGGGTGCCCTGCTGGCCGTCTGCGGTGCGCTGCTCACCCTGGCCGGCCCCCTGCCGGTCGTCATCGTCGGTCTGGCGCTGCTCACCGGCGGGTTCTTCGCCGTCCACGGTGTGGCCAGCGGCTGGGTCCCGGCCCGCGCGCACGCCGGGGGCGTCTCCACCGGCCAGGCCGCCTCGTTGTACCTCTTCACCTACTACCTCGGGTCCTCGGTGCTCGGCAGCCTGGCCGGCGACGCCTGGACGACCGCGCAGTGGCCGGGCGTCGTCGCCTTCGTCACCCTCCTGCTGACCGCGACCGGCGGCCTCGCCCTGCTGCTGCGGCGCACCCCCGCCCTCCTGGAGGGGGTCACCCCGTGAGGACCACGACCGTGCCCGCGGCCGACGGGTTCCCGCTCGCGGTGCAGGTCACCGGCCGCGAGGGCGGCCCGGCACTGCTCCTCCTGCAGGGCCAGGCGAACTCCCACCGGTGGTGGACGGGCCTGCGCGAGGCGTTCGAGGCGGACCACCGCGTCATCACCATGGACTACCGCGGCACCGGTGGCAGCCGCGGCCCGGCGGCGGCGTGGTCGACGGCCTCCTTCGCCGACGACGCGGCCCACGTGCTCGACGCGCTCGGGGTCGCCTCGGCTTCGCTCTACGGCACGTCGATGGGCGGGCGGGTCGCCCAGGTGCTGGCCGGCACCCGCCCGCAGCTCGTCGACCGGCTCGTCCTGGCCTGCACCTCCCCCGGCGGCAGGCACGCGCGCGAACGCAGCACCGACGTACGCCGGCAGCTCGCCGTCCCCGATGCCGACCGGCGCCGGGCCCTGCACCGGCTCTTCTACACCGACGCCTGGCCGCACTCCCCCGAGGACAGCCACCTGCTCGGTGACCCCACGATGACGGCCGACGAGGCCCGCGCGCACCTCCACGCCAGCGCCCGGCATGACGCATGGGAGGTCCTCCCGCGAGTCACCGCACCGACGCTGGTCCTGCACGGCACCGACGACCTCATGGTCCCGGCCGACAACGCCGCTCTCATCGCCTCGCGCATCGCGGGTGCGACGGTGCACCTGCACCCCGGCGGACGCCACGGCTTCTTCGAGGAGCACGCGGACGAGGTGGTCCCACTGGTCCGCGCGTTCCTGCACTGAGCTCGTCCGTGGCCCACCCGGGCGGGCTCACCGCCGGCGGGCTCGTCCCGGCGGGCTCACCCCGGGCGCACCGGCGCTCGAGCCGCCCGCGCCAGGCGGCTCACGTCGAGGTCGGCCCACACGGGCAGGTGGTCGCTCGCACGGACGAGGTCGGCCGGGTCCAGCACCGGCGCACGGTCGTCCGGGACCATCGGCAACGAGGCGAACACCGCGTCGATCACCATCCGCGGGTGCCGCGACGAGAAGGTCGGCCGCTCCGGCGACACCTGGGGCAGGCGCGCCTGCAGCAGCGACCAGGCGCGCCCCGTCGACAGCTCGTTGAGGTCGCCGGCCACGACCAGCGCCTCCGAGGGGCCGACATCCGACAGGACCTGCCGCACGTGCTGCTCCCGCTCCACCGGGTCGAGGCCGAGGTGGATGCTGGCCACGGTCAGCGGGCGGTGACCGGGCAGCGCGACCTGGGCCACGGCATACCCGCGCTCGCGCTGCAGCGGCGCCACGGGCAGGCCCTCGTGCCTGCTGTCGTGCAGGTCCAGCGACGGCCGGGTCAGGACGGTCGTGCCCCCGCTGCCCCGGTGGCGGCCGGCGAAGGTCAGCCCGCACCGCTGCGCGAAACCGGCGACGCGACGCCCGGAGAACGGGCGCCGCGGCACCTCCTGCAGGCAGAGCACGTCGGGGTCGACCGCCCGCACCACGCGCACCGCGGCCGCGACGTCGTCCTTGAGGTCGTGCACGTTCCAGGTCGCGACCCGCAGGGTCGCGCGGCTCACGCCAGCCCCTCGACCTCGGCCCGGGCCAGGTCGGCGGCACCGATCAGCCCGGCCTCGTTGCCCAGCCGCGCCGCGACGATGCGCGCCTCCGGCCGGTATCCGCGGCCGGTCAGGGTCCGCCGGAACGCATCCCGCGCCGGGCCCAGCAGCAGGTCGCCGGCGGCGCTGACGCCGCCGCCGATGACGAAGGTGCCCGGGTCGAACGCGGCCGCGAGGTTGGCGATGCCGACCCCGAGCCAGGTCCCGATGTCGGCGAGCAGCTCTCGGGAGGTGGGGTCGCCCTCACGGGCGGCCTCGGTGATGACCGGGCCGGTGAGGTCGCCGGGCTGGCCGCCCACCCGCGCGAGCAGGTCTGCCGCCAGCGGGGACTGCGCGGTCGCCAGCGAGCGGGCCTCCCGGACCAGGGCGTTGCCACTGGCGTACTGCTCCCAGCAGCCGCGGTTGCCGCACTCGCAGCGGTGGCCGCCGGGCACGACCTGCATGTGGCCGAACTCCCCCGCGATGCCGAAGCGTCCCCGCTGGACGTGCCCGTCGACGAGGATGGCCCCGCCGATGCCGGTGCCGAGGGTGACCATCATCAGGTGGGTCTCGCCCTGGCCGGCGCCGAAGCGCCACTCGGCCCACGCGGCGGTGTTGGCGTCGTTGTCGACGAAGATCGGGTGCGGCACCCGCGCCTGCAGTGCCTGCCGCAGCGGCTCCTGCCGCCAGGACAGGTGTGGGGCGAAGACCACCGTGGCGCGATCGGCCGAGACGAACCCGGCGGCGCCGATGCCGACGGCGCACACGGCGTCGTGGCCTCCCGCCGCCGCGGTCAGCTCCTCGACCACCTCGACGATCGTGTCCTCCACGACGGCCGGCGCGGTGGAGCGGTGCGGCGTCACCCGCCGGGCTCGCTGCAGGACCACGCCCTCGGCGTCGACGACCCCACCGGCGACCTTGGTGCCGCCGATGTCGACGCCGATCGCCAGCGGCAGGCTCACCCCACGGCCTCCGCCACGAGCGCGGCGGCGCCGATGATCCCCGCGTCGTTGCCGAGGCTGGCCACCGCGAACCGCGCCTCCGGCCGGTGACCACGGCCGGTGAGCTGGCGCCGGAACGCCGCCTGGGCCGGATCCAGCAGCAGCGCCCCGGCGTCTGCCACGCCACCGCCGAGGACGATCAGCTCGGGGTCCAGGATCGCGGTGACGGACGCGGCGCCCTCACCGATCCAGCGGCCGAGGTCGGCGAGCAGCTCCACCGCAGCCGGGTCGCCCTGCGCAGCGGCCGAGGTGATGTCGAGGCCGGAGAGCTTGTCGGGGTCGCCGGCGCACAGCTCGGCCAGCCGGGCAGCGTGCGGGGTGCCGGAGCGGACCAGCTCGCGGGCCTCGCGGACGAGGGCGTTGCCGCTGGCGTACATCTCCCAGCAGCCCCGGTTGCCGCAGCCGCAGCGGATGCCGTCGGGCACGACGCGCATGTGGCCGAGCTCGGCGGCGATGCCGTAGGCCCCGCGCAGCAGGTGGCCGCCGGTGACGACGCCACCGCCGATGCCCGTGCCGACGGTGATCAGCACCATGTCGTCGACGTCGCGGGCCGCCCCGAACCGGAACTCGCCCCACGCGGCGGCGTTGGCGTCGTTGTCGATGATGACCGGCAGGTCGATGGTGGCCTGGAGCCGGCGCTTGAGCGGCTCGTCACGCCAGGCCAGGTTCGGGGCGAAGAGCACGGTCGAGCCGGTGGCATCGATGAAACCGGCGCACGCCACGCCCACACCGGTGACCTCGGCCCCGTCGGAGAGCTCGCGGACGAGGTCGGCCACCTCGACGGCGATCCGGTCGGGGTCGTGCGCCGGGGTGACGCGCCGCCCGCGCGCGAGGATCGTGCCGGTCGGGGACACCAGCCCGCCCGCGATCTTGGTGCCGCCGATGTCCAGCCCGATGGTGGCGCTCACTGCCCAGCCCTCTTCTCGATGATGTCGTCCTCAACGGGGATGTCCTGGACGCTAGCGCCAGCGTGGTGGGCACCGCCCGTCGTCCCACCTTGCGGGCGGCCCCGGGCAGCCTCCCGGGCCACCTCACGCAGCGTGTCCGTGAGCGCACCGGCCAGGTCGGCCAGCCGGTCCAGCGTCTCCGGCCGCACGGTGCGCAGCCAGGCGATGCCCTGGCAGACCGGGCACACCCCGCAGGAGGCCGCCCGGCCGACCCCGGCCCGGGCGCCGCAGGTCGGGCAGTGCTGCCCCTCGCCGGTTCCCTCCGGGGCATCCGGGCCCTGGTCGCTGCCGCCCGGGTCCCCCGGGCGGGCGTGGCCGGCATACGGCTCGTCGTCGTCCTCACGGGCGCGGTCTGCCGCGGCGTGCGTGCCCGACCACGCGGCGAACGCCTCCACGAGTCGCGCCGCCTCCTCGGCGACGCTGCCCACCGGGGGTGCCGCCTGCTCGGGGCCTGTGCTCTGGTCGGTCATTGCTGGGGCCACACCTTCTCGTCGGGCACGAACCGCACGCGCAGGGCCCCGTCGCGCACGCCGGCGCCGGTCACGTCGCAGCGGCGCAGCACACTGGGCAGGGACAGCACCCGGCGGTGGTCGCCGACGGCGACGAGCAGCTCGTCACCGCGCCGCTTGAGGTCCACCTCGGCCGCGGTCACGAGGGGCAGGGGAAGGCTCAGGACGTATGCCGTGCCGTCGCGTTCGAGGCTCAGCCCCCGGTGCGCGGCGGGCGCCAGGAGCGCCTCGGAGGACGCGGCGCCGGGGTCGCCCTCCCGCACGAGCGCCAGGTCGGCCAGTGCCTCGACCCCGATGGGCTCCTGCGCCAGGTAGGGCGTGACCACCACCGGCAGGGGCTCGAACGACTCGCGCACCTCCGCCAGGCCCCGCTGCTGGGCGCGGTTCCAGGAGGCGCGCCACGGGTCGGCGTCCTCGGGCCCGGGCTGGGGGAAGACGCGGTTGACCACGACCTGGTCGACGGTGAAGCCGTAGAGGGACAGCGAGGTCAGGGTCCGGCGGGACTCGGCCACGACGACACGCTCGGGGGTCGTCACCAGCCGCACGCTCGTCGTCTCGGCCCGCAGGATGTCCTGCACCTCGCGCAGGTGCTGCAGCCACCGGCCGACGGCGCCCACGACGTCCGCACCGGGCACGGGGAGCCCGGCAGCGGCCGCGGCGGCCGGACGCAGCGAGCGCAGCAGCCCGCGCTGGGCCGGCAGCAGCCGCTCGAGGTGCCAGGACAGCGCCTCCGGGAGGGCCAGCAGGCGCAGCGCCTCGGCGGTCGGGGCGCAGTCGACCACGACGAGGTCGAAGCGCCCGGACTCGACCTGTGCGCGCAGCTCGAGCAGTGCCACGACCTCCTCGGCGCCCGGAAGCGAGGTCAGCTCCTCGGCCACGACGGCATCGACCCCCACCGTGGCGAGGACCCCGAGCAGGTAGTCCTGCACCGAGCGCCACGAGCGGCGCATGGCGTGCGGGGTGCTGACCTGAAGGGCGGCCAGGCCGGGCTCGACCTCGACGAGGCACTCGCCCGAGGCCTCCCGCGGGGTGAGGTCCACGTCGAGGGCGTCGCCGAGGGAGTGCGCCGCGTCGGTGGACATGACGAGGGTCTTGATGCCCTGTCGGGCGGCGTGCACCGCGGTCGCTGCCGCCGTGGTCGTCTTGCCGACACCGCCCTTGCCGGTGAAGAGGAGGACGCGCATGGTCGGCTACGACTCGACGCGCTTCTTGAGCTCCTTGAGCGCGGTGTCGATGATGACCTTCTCGGCCTTGCGCTTGAGCATGCCCAGCATGGGGATCTTGACGTCCACGGCCAGGCGGTAGGTCACGGTCGTGCTGGCCCCGTCACCGTCGAGGGTGTAGGAGCCGTTCATCGCCTTGAGCACCTGCGCGGTCACGAGCGACCACGACACCACGCCGGTGCCGTCCTCGGTGACGTCCCAGTCGTAGTCGAGGACGTAGGTGTCCTTGATGGCGCCGGCGTCGAGGGTGAACTCGACCTGGTCGGCCCAGCCGTCGCCGTCCTCGGAGAGCACGGCGACCTTCTTCACCTCGCCGGCCCAGGTGGGGTAGCTGTCGAAGTCGGCGATGACGTCGAGGACCGCGCCCGGCGTGGCGGCGATGTCGATGCTGGACTCAGTGCGCTCGGCCATGGCCCGAAGGCTACAGCGCCCGCCCCTCCAGGGAGTCCTTGAGCCTCGTCACCACGCGCTTCCAGCGCAACGTGTGTCGCCCGGCCTCCGAGCGGCGGCGCCACCCGGTCGCGTGGCCGCGCACGTAGTGGTGGAGGATCACCCCGTCACGGAACGGCTCGAGCCAGATCTCCATCGTCCCGGTGATGCGGCCGACGACGGCCCACCGCTGGCCCTTGACCCCGCGGTCACGGGTGGTGGACAGCGCCAGGTGCGGCCACCAGTGACGGTGGTTGACGGGATCGGCGACGAGCGCCGAGAGCGCCTCCGGCGGGACGTGGATGTAGGTCTCGTCGACGATGTCGACGGGGCAGACACGCGCCGCGGCACGCAGCAGGGGGATATCGGTGAGGAGCATCGCCGCACAAGTGTGACATTCACGATGGGGCGACCGAAGTGACCGGTCGGTAAGGTGCCGGTGCGTGCTTGAGACTTTGGCTGAGGAGGCCGCGTGAAGGACATCGCCGTACCCCCGCTCGTCCCGGCTCGGACGGAAGGAAACCTCTCGGACCTCCCGGCGCGCAACGGCGCGGAGCGTCCGGAGGCGATCGCGTTCTCCCGCCGCGAGGGCGCCGCCTGGGTGGATGTCAGCAACGAGCGCTTCCTGCGCGAGGTGCGGGCCCTGGCCAAGGGCCTGATGGCCGCCGGCATCGGCGTCGGCGACCGCGTCGCCATCATGAGCAAGACCCGCTACGAGTGGACCCTTGCCGACTTCGCCGTGTGGACCGCCGGCGCCGTGGCCGTCCCGATCTATGAGACCTCCTCCCCTGAGCAGGTGAACTGGATCCTGTCCGACTCCGGGGCCACCGGCATCATCCTGGAGACCCCCGCGCACGCGGCCACCCTCACCGAGGTGCGCGACCAGCTGCCCTCGCTGGCCCACGTCTGGCAGATCGACGCCGGCGACCTCGACACCCTCGCCCGGCAGGGCGAGTCGGTCACCAGCGCCGACCTCGACGCGCGCCGCGCGCAGGTCAACCGGGCCGACATCGCCACGATCATCTACACCTCGGGCACCACCGGCCGGCCCAAGGGCTGCCAGCTCACCCACGACAACTTCATGGCGCTGGCGGAGAACACCGTCGAGCGGCTCGGCTCGGTCGTGGCCGTCGAGGGCGCCTCGACGCTGCTGTTCCTGCCCCTGGCCCACGTCTTCGCCCGCTTCATCGAGGTGCTGTGCGTCGCGGCCGGCGCCCGCATGGGCCACTCGGCCGACATCAAGAACCTGCTGGACGACTTCGGCACGTTCCAGCCGACGTTCATCCTGTCCGTGCCGCGGGTGTTCGAGAAGATCTACAACTCCTCCGAGCAGAAGGCCACCGCCGAGGGCAAGGGCAAGATCTTCGCGCTGGCCGCCGACACCGCGATCGCGTGGAGCAAGGCCCACGACGAGGGCAACGGCAAGCCGGGCCTCGGCCTGTCCCTGCGGCACACGGTCTTCGACCGGCTCGTCTACGGCAAGCTGCGGGCCGCCATGGGCGGCCAGGTCCTGTATGCCGTGTCCGGCGGCGCCCCGCTGGGCACCCGCCTCGGCCACTTCTACCGGGGCATCGGGCTGACCGTCCTCGAGGGTTACGGGCTGACCGAGACCACGGCCCCGGCGACGGTCAACACCCCCGAGCTGATCAAGATCGGCACCGTCGGCGCCCCGCTGCCCGGCGTCTCGATCCGCATCGCCGACGACGGCGAGGTGCTCATCAAGGGCATCAACGTCTTCGCCAGCTACCACAACAACGCGCAGGCCACGGCCGAGGCGCTGCAGGACGGCTGGTTCCACACCGGCGACATCGGCGAGCTCGACGACGACGGCTTCCTCAAGATCACCGGCCGCAAGAAGGAGCTGCTGGTCACCGCCGGCGGCAAGAACGTCGCCCCGGCGGTGCTCGAGGACCGGCTGCGCGCCCACCCGCTCATCTCGCAGTGCATCGTCGTGGGCGACCAGAAGCCGTTCATCGCGGCACTGATCACCCTCGACGCGGAGATGCTGCCGCAGTGGGCGAAGAACAACGGCCTCGATGGCCTGTCCATGGAGGACGCACCCGCCAACGAGACGATCCGCGCCGAGATCCAGCGCGCCGTCGACAGCGCCAACAAGGCGGTGTCCAAGGCGGAGTCCATCCGCAAGTTCACCGTGCTGCCGGGCGACTTCACCGAGGAGAACGGCTACCTCACCCCGTCCCTGAAACTCAAGCGCAACATCGTGATGAAGGACTTCGGCGACCAGGTCGAGGCCCTCTACTCGGGCGCACGGGAGTGACCTCTACGGTCTAGGCATGCTCTCCCGCACCGGGGCCACCCGGTCCCTGCCGTATGCCGTGGCGCTGGCCTGGGTGGCGTACTTCGCCGTCCTGCAGTGGAGCGTGGTCCGCTTCAAGGTCGCCATCGTGGTGACCCTGACGCTGGCCACGCTCGCGCTGGCCGCCTGGCTGTGGCGGCGGCCAGCGGTCCCGGCCGCGACGCAGCGCTCGATCTCGTTGGCGTTGCTGGGATCTGCCCTCGCGACCGCCTACGTACCGCTGTTCAGCTACCTCTCCGCCGGCGGCCGGCGCTGGGCCCTTGGGGCGTTCATCGTCGGTGCGGTCGTGTGCGCCGTGCTCGTGCAGCGGCCGGGCCCGGCCACCGGGCCGCTGACGCTGGGAGCCGCGGTCACGGCATACCTCGTCGGGTCGGTGATCGCGATCCTCAACGACCCCGCGCCGCGGATCGACGTGTGGGTGACCCTGCAGCAGGCCAGCGACGGCCTGGCGCACGGGCAGAACATGTACGCCATGGTCTGGACCGGGTCGCCGGGCATCAAGGACGCGTTCACCTACCTGCCGTGGACCGCCGTGCTGCTGGCCCCCGGCCGGTGGCTCGCCGGCGACGTGCGGTGGGCCCTGGTGTTCTGGACCCTCGTGGCCGCGGCGGGGATGCTCGCGCTGGGCCGCGGTGTCCTCGCCGACCGCCGCGCGCTGTGGGCGGCCGGACCGCTGGTGGCGCTGCTGCTGCTCGCCCCCGGCACGCTGACCCAGGTCGACCAGGCATGGACCGAGCCGCTGCTGCTGGCCGGGATCCTCTGGTGGGCCGTGCTCGTGCGCCGCGGCCACCCCTGGTGGGCCGTGGTGCCGCTGGCGCTCGCCTGCGCGAGCAAGCAGCACCTGGCCCTGCTGCTGCCGATCCTGCTGCTGTGGAAGCCGTTCGGCTGGAAGCGCAGCATCGCCACGGGTGCGCTGACCGGCGTGCTCATCGCGCCGTGGTTCCTGGCCAGCCCGTCGGACTTCGTCCACGACACGATCTCGCTGCTGGTGACGTTCCACCCGATCAAGTTCGCCAACACCCTCTACCTGCTGGCGCTCAACGAGTTCGGGGTCACCCTGCCGTTCGCCCTGACCGGTCTGGTGGTGTTCGGCACGCTCGCCGCGGTGATGTGGACCGTGTGGCGGCGCCAGCCCGACCTGCCCGAGCTGCTGCGCTGGCTGGGGCTCATGCTGCTGGTCGCCAACCTGGTCAACAAGCAGGCGTTCTACAACCAGTTCTGGCTGGTGGGGGCGCTCGTGGCGGCTTCCCTGGCCACCAGGTCCTCGACCAGCTCGGCGAGGAACTCGGGGAAGACGGTCTCGGCGACCTGACCGAGCGCGCGCCCCGGCAGCCAGTCGATGGTGATCGTCGACAGCTCCTCGAGCTCCTCGAACGCCGCGGGAGCGGCCTCGAACCGCGTGGTCCGCGCCCCGAAGAAGACCTGCCGCTGGTGGATCTGCCTGCCGTCGAAGGGGAAGACGACGAAGTCCTCCCGCAACGGGCCGACCAGCTCCGCCGGGTCCAGGCGCAGGCCGGTCTCCTCCCACACCTCGCGGACGGCGGCCTCGCGCACGTCCTCCCCCTCCTCGACGCCGCCACCCAGGGAGTACCAGTAGGTCTCCAGCGGGTTGCGCGGGTCGTAGCCATGGATCATCAGGACGTGGTCGCGCTCGTCGAGCAGCACCACGCGCACGGCCCGGCGGTGGACGATCTCGACGTCGTCGGCGTCGACCTCGACGGCGTCGGCGGCGTGGTCGGCGTCGGCGGCGTCGTCGGCTGGGGTGGTCATGGCCCCGCACCCTGGTGGTGCAGCCGCTCCCATGCCCGGGCCTGGGCGATGCGCCACGCGGGGTCGGGGTGCGTGGCGAACAGCGCCGTCTGCCACCAGGTCGGCTCGAGCCGGCTGAGGTTGGTCACGGCCAGGTCGTGCTGCATCCGCTCGAACGCCGGCACGTCGCGGGTGAGGTCGAGGGAGTGCGCGTCGGCACGAGCCTCGAGGTGACGGCTGACGAGGTTCGTCACCGGCGCTCCGAGCCACGGAGCAGTGGCCACGACGGCCAGCAGGAGCGCGGTGCCGCGGGCCACGGACCGGCGCCCGGTGGCGCGCGGGTCGAGCCAGCGCCGGCCGCGCGCACCGGCCAGCAGCCAGCCCAGGGCCAGCACACCGGTGGCCGCGCCGACTGCGCCGAGGGCGGTGCCGACGAGAACGTCCTGCGCCTTGACGTGGCCGAACTCGTGGGCGACGACCGCCAGCACTGCGGCGGGGTCCTGTTTCGCCCGTGCCACCGTGGTGTCGTCCAGGACGACCCAGCGGGTCGAGCCGAGGCCGGAGACGTGGGCGTTCTCGCCCGTGGTCCGGGCACTGGCGTCGGAGACGACGACGCGAACGCGCACGATGCCGTCCCGGGCGGCGAGCGCCGAGATGGAGCGGGTCAGCGCGCTGTCGGGCAGCGGGGTGAAGCGGTTGTATGCCGGCTCGACCACGAGCGGGTACAACACCGACCCCAGCACGGTCACCGCCGCGGCACCAGCGGCGAGCAGCCAGGGCCAGCGCCGCGGCGCCCGGCGCACGACCCACCAGACCGCGAGCAGGCCGAGGGTGGTCAGCGCGGCGTTCATGGCCCAGCCGACCGCCTCGTCGCGCAGCCACCCGGCCCAGGTCTGGGTCGACAGGTGGTAGTCGCGCAGCACCTGCTCGGAGTGGATCCCCGAGGGCAGGGCCACCAGCCACTGCAGCGCCAGCACCACAAGCGCGGTGGCCACGACCACGGGCCAGGCCCGTCGTGAGAAGGCTGGTCGGTCCTCGTCCCGGCGGTCGGTGGCGGGGGCGGCTGCGGGCCCG
>NZ_DASVZH010000045.1:0-11109 GCF_036391795.1 Oryzihumus sp. | reverse complement strand
GTGGCTGTCGCGTCGAGGACGAAGCGCACGTCGTAGCCGAGGTCGCTGGCCACCCGCGCGGTGGTCTCGCAGCACTGCTCGGTGCGGATGCCGGTGATGACGACCTCGCGGGTGCCGCGCTCCACCAGCTGCTGGGCCAGGTTGGTCGTGGTGAACGCGTTGTGGCTGGTCTTGGTGATGGTCGGCTCGCCCGGCTCGGGCTTGAGGCCGGGCAGCAGCCGCACGTGCCCGAGCTCGGGGTCGAACTCGCCGCCGCTGCCGGGCTCGGCGTGCAGGACCCAGATCACGTCCTGGCCGGCTGCCCGCGCGTGGTCGACGAGCCGCGCGATGCGCTCGTCGATGTCGGGGGTGTCGATGCGGTTCCAGGCCTCGCGCTGGCGGAAGGACTCCTGGACGTCGATGACGATCAGTGCGGTGGTGTTCATGAGCACCAGCGTGCCCGGGCCGACCCGGGCTGGCGAGGCCGGATCCAGCCGAACACCGGAACGATCCGGTCAGCCCACGCGGACCCACGCGGTCGCCTCGGCAGGCAGCCGGCCGCCTTCCAGGGGTGCGCTGGCCAGCAGCAGCTCCCCGTCGGGCAGCGCCACGGGCCCGTCGCCGAACGCGGTGACGCAGTGCCACCCGCCGGGGCGGGCGAAGTGCAGCACGTGCGGCTCGTCCTCGACCCACGCCAGGTCCTCACCCCGGGCCAGCCGGCGACGCCACGCCAGCGCGGACCGGTAGAGCGCCAGCGTCGAGGAGGGGTCGGCCTCCTGGGACTGCACGGCATACCGGCCGAACCACGCGGGCTGGGGAAGGTGCGCTCCGTCGCCGCCGAACCCGAAGGATGGCCCCTGGGCCGTCCACGGCAACGGCACCCGGCAGCCGTCCCGGCCCTTCTCGGCACCACCGGAGCGGAAGGCCATCGGGTCCTGGAGGGCAGCCGCGGGCAGGTCGCCGACCTCGTGCAGGCCGAGCTCGTCACCCTGGTAGACGTAGGTCGAACCGGGCAGGGCGAGCAGGACGAGGGCCGCCGCACGGGCGCGCCGCTCGCCCAGCGCGCGGTCCAGCACCGGCTCGGCCCCGTCGCGCAGCAGCCACTGCCGCGCCACCTGCTGGGCGTGCCCGTCCGGAGCCACCGGCAGGCCATAGCGCGTGGCCACCCGCGGGGTGTCGTGGCAGCCGAGCAGCCACGTCGTCGACGACCCGCTCTCGAGCATGTCGGCCACGCCGGAGTCGATGACGCGCCGATAGTCCCCGACCCGCCAGTCGGCCTCCTGCATCTCGAAGTTGAACGCCTGGCCGAGCCCCTGCGCCGAGGCGTACCGCGCGCGACGGCGGGGGTGGACGCTCGCCTCCGCGACGGCGAACCGGGGCGGGTCGTACTCGTCGAACACCGCCCGCCAGGACGCATAGACCTCGTGCACGCCGTCCCGGTCCCACAGCGGGTGCGACCCGTCGCCGCGCTGCATCTGCGCCACGTCGGCCCACGGGTCGAACGGCTCGCTCATGTCCTTGACCAGGCCGTGCGCCACGTCCACGCGGAAGCCGTCGACCCCGCGGTCGGCCCAGAACCGCAGCGTGGTGCGGAAGTCGGCCCGGACCTCGGGGTTGTCCCAGTTGAGGTCGGGCTGCTCCCGGGCGAAGTGGTGGAAGTACCACTGGCCGTCGCGCGTGCGCTCCCACGCCGGGCCGCCGAAGCCGGACTCCCAGTCGTTCGGCGGCAGCGAGCCGTCCGGGCCGGTGCCGTCGCGGAAGATGTAGCGGTGGCGCGCGGCCGAGCCCGCCGGTGACGCGAGCGCCTCCCGGAACCACGCGTGCCGGTCGGAGGTGTGGTTGGGCACGATGTCGACGACCACGCGGATCCCGTTGTCGTGCAACGCCTCCACCATCGCGTCGAAGTCGGCGAGCGTGCCCAGCCGCGGGTCCACGTCGCGGTAGTCGTCGACGTCGTAGCCACCGTCCGCCAGCGCCGAGGGGTAGA
Organism: Oryzihumus sp.; assembly: GCF_036391795.1. Classification (GTDB taxonomy): domain Bacteria; phylum Actinomycetota; class Actinomycetes; order Actinomycetales; family Dermatophilaceae; genus Oryzihumus. The sequence goes on along the minus strand of NZ_DASVZH010000045.1, from coordinate 9,143 downwards.
ACGGGCTGAGCCACACGGCGTCGACGCCCAGGTCACGCAGGTAGCCCACGCGGGAGGTGATGCCCGGCAGGTCACCGATCCCGTCGGCGTTGCTGTCGGCGAAGCTGCGCGGGTAGATCTGGTAGACCACGGCGGAACGCCACCACGTCGGGTCGGACAGGTCTGTCACGGCGGGTCTCCTCCGGCTCGAGGCACGTGAGCGCCAGCATGGCAGCGATCACCGCCCCCGGGCGACCCGCAGGTACTCCCTACGGTCGAGCGGGTTGAGGTCCGTCCTCGCCCGCTCCGGCGCCGGGCCACGGACCGGCTCGTGGTGGTCGAAGGCGTCGACGAGCACGCCCTCGCCCCGGCTCACCCCGGGCAGCTGCTGACGCAGCTGGTGCACCCGGGCGGCCGGGACCAGCCCGGACAACAGGTATGCCGTGCCTCTCACCTGCGTCTCCAGCGGCACCGCCTGGGTGCGGGACAGGAGCGCCAGGACGGCGTTCAGCGCGTCGTCGGGGACCTCGACCTCGAACCGGTGGACCGGCTCGCAGACCTGGGTGCCGGCCCGGCGCAGCGCGGTCGCCAGCACCAGCGGGGTGAGCAGCCGGAAGTCGCCGGCGGTGCTCGACATGCTGGCGTCGAACGTGCCGTGGGCGTGGCTCTGCCGGGCCCAGTAGCCCGAGTGGGTCACGGTGACCACGGCGTCGGGCACAGCCCAGCCGTGCAGCCCCTGGAGGAGGGTCTCCCGGACCGCGCCCTCCACCGCGGTGAAGAACGCCGCCGGCATCGAGCCGAGCTCGACACCGAGACGGACGTCCACGCCGTGCCCGACCGGCGCCGGCGCCACGGCCAGGCCGACCGTGGCCAGGAACGGGTTGGGGTGGACGTCGATCAGCTCGAACGCCGCACCCGGGCCCAGCACCCGCTCGATGCACAGCGGCGTGGTCTCCCGGAACGCGACCCGCACGCCGTACTCGTCCGCGAGGGTCGCCGCCAGCACCTCCTTCTGCACCTCGCCGTAGAGCGAGACCGACAGCTCCCGGCGCACGTCGTCCTGCCGCAGGCCGACCATCGGGTCCTGCTCGCAGAGCTCGGTCAGGGCGGCGTGGAGGGCACCGCGCCGGCGGGCGTCGCACGCCTCGACGACCGTCTCCAGGGAGGGCGGGGAGAACTGGTGGGCGCGCGCGGCGGCTTCCCACGGCATACCGATCGCGTCACCGACGCGCACCCCGGTCAGGCCGGACAGCACGCCGACCCGGCCTGCCGCGAGCTCGTGCGCCGGCACCTCGTCACCGTTCTCGGACAGGCGGATCCCGGTGACGCGGGCGTCGGCGCCGCCCACCGGGAGCCGGTCGCGGACCCGGACCGTGCCCGAGAACAGCCGCACCCAGGCCAGTCGTTCCCCGGCCGGGCCGCGCTCGACCTTGAACACGGTGCCCGAGGCCGGGCCGTCGGGGTCGCCTCCGGCGGTGGGCAGCAGGGCGGTCAGGGCGGCCATGAGCTCGGCGACCCCGGCGCCGGTGGCCGCGGACCCGAACAGCACGGGGTGCACCCGGACCGCGGCGGTCTGCTCGGCCAGCGCGGCCCGGAGCCGGGCCGGCGCAACGCCGTCTCCGTCGCCGTCGAGCCAGGCCGCCAGGAGCCGGTCGTCGTGCCGGGTGAGGACCTCCGCAAGCCGGTCGCAGGTGGCCGGGTCGGTGTCCGGGGCGCACTCGACGCGCGCTGCCCGGGTGCCGGCGTCGACGACCTCGCCCATCGCCACCACGTCCGGTGTGAGCCGGTCGGCGATCTCGGCGAGCACCGCCTCGGGCCGGGCGCCGGCGCGGTCGACCTTGTTGACGAAGACCACCCTCGGGATGCGCAGACGTTGCAGCACCCGCATGAGCACGCGGGTCTGGGCCTGCACGCCCTCCACGGCGGAGACGACGAGGACCGCGCCGTCGAGCACCGCCAGGGCACGCTCGACCTCGGCGATGAAGTCGGAGTGGCCCGGGGTGTCGACGAGGTTGACCGTGACGTCGCCGAGGGTGAACGAGACGACCGCGGAGCGGATGGTGATGCCGCGCTGACGCTCCAGCGCGAGGGTGTCCGTGTGGGTGGTGCCGCGGTCGACGCTGCCGACCTCGTCGATGACGCCGGCGGCGTGCAGCAGCCGCTCGGTGAGGGTGGTCTTACCGGCGTCGACGTGCGCCAGGATCCCGAGGTTGAGTGTCCGTGCCAAGCTTCATGTCCTTCGCACCAAAGAGGGTCAGCGGGCGGGGCATGAAGGCTTCGCGCATGGCAGTGGGTCCTGTTCCTGGGTTTCGCTGTCCGTGCCAGTGCAGCAGGGTCGCCGCGCTGCGGACAAAGGGTTTTCGCCGGTATGCCGGTCACGCACCGCCGTGCGCGACCGGCACAGGCCTCCCCGATCCGGGTCAGGCGGTGCGGGCCAGGAAGTCGTCGATCTGGTTGAGGGCCAGGCGAGCCCCCTCTTCCAGGCCCATGTCGAGGACCTTCTGCAGGTCGTCGGCCGACGCGTACGACGCGACGTACGTCGCGCGAGTGCCCTCCCCATCAGGGTCGAAGGTGTAGACGTTGTGCGACACGGGCATCCCCGGGGCCTCGTTGAAGTCCTCGTCGGCGAAGCCGTCGTCGAAGGCGAAGCTGCGGGGCTCGTCGACGTCCGTGATCCGCCACCAGCCGGGGTACTTCTCGCCCTCGGGACCGGTCATGTAGTACGTCGAGCGGGACCCGACGGTCAGCGAGTGGTCGACGAACGTCGCCGGGTGGGACGGCGGACCCCAGACTCGCTCGAGCTGGCGCGGGTCGGCATACAGCGCCCAGACCCGCGTGACGGGGGCGGCGAACGTCGCGGTGATCGTGATGGTGCGGGTGTCGACGTCCTTGGTGATGTCGGTGACGGGCATGGTCAGCTCTCTTCTGCCAGGAGGGAATCGATGCGGTCGATGCGACCGCGCCACACCGCCTCGAGCTCGTCGAGCATCGAGGCGACGGAGCGCACTGCTTCCACGTCGCCGCTCGCCAGGGCCTCGCGCCCGCTGCGCCGTTTGGTGAGCAGGCCGGCCTTCTCGAGGACGGCGACGTGCTTCTGGACGGCGGCGAAGCTCATGTCGTAGTCCGCCGCCAGCGCCGAGACGGAGTGCTCACCCGCCAGGACGCGGCGCAGGATGTCGCGCCGGGTCCGGTCGGCGAGCGCGTGGAACAGGGCGTCGGCCCGGTCCTCGTTCCTCTCGTCCATGCCATCAATGTACAACCGAATGGTTGTATGTCGTCAAGGCTGGTCACTGGCCACGGGCCGGCCCGCGCTTATGCCGCGAGCCGCGGCGGGAGGCCGCCGACTCAGCCGTGGGCGCGCAGATAGCGGCCGAAGTGCGGCACGGTGAAGGCGATCCGCCCCCGCTCGCCGGAGTAGATGAGGCCCTTCTTGAGCAGGGCGTCACGTGCCGGCGAGAGTGACTGCGGCTTGCGCCCGAGGATCGACGCGACGGCTGCCGTGGGCACCGAGCCGACCTCGTCGACCGAGGATGAGTCGCCTGAGGCCTCCACCTCGGCGAGCGCGGCGTCGGCCATGGCGCGCAGGTACTCCCGCTCGGCCGGCGTGGCTCGCTCGTAGCGGGAGCCGAAGAACCCCACGGCCAGCTCGGCCTCGGCCTCCGGCGCCGCGACGCGCACGTCCTCGGCGCTGATCGGGGTGCCGACCGCCACGTCCCAGGCCACCTTGCCGTAGGCCTGGACGAAGTACGGGTAGCCGGCGGTCGCGGCATACATGGCCTGCAGCGCCTCGTCGTCGAACTCGGCGTCCTCGTCCTTGGCCGGGGACTGCAGCGCGAGGTCGGCAGCGGCGCGGTCGAGGCGGTCGATCCGGTTGTAGCGGAACAGCCGCTCGCTGTAGGACTTGCTCGCGCTGAGCACCGCCGGCAGGTGGGGCAGGCCCGCCCCGACGACGATGACCGGCAGCCCGCTCTGGCTGATCTCGTGGCAGGCGGCGCACAGGGCCGACACGTCCTCGGGGTCGAGGTCCTGCATCTCGTCGATGAAGATGCCGACGCCCTTGCCGACGTCCGCGGCCAGGCCACCCACGTCGGTGAGCAGCTCGACCAGGTCGATCTCGATGTCGCCGGAGTCGGCCCGGCCGGGCACCGCCGGCGCATCGATGCCGGGCTGCCAGCGGTCGCGCAGCCTGGCGTTGACCGGCGCCTCCCGCTGGGCGAACGCCTTGATCACGCCGAGGACGTGGTCCACCTCAGCGGACTGCGCGTGCCCCAGCTCGCGGACCGCGGTGTGCAGGGCGGCGCTGAGCGGGCGGCGCAGCCGCTGGTCGGGACGCGCCTCGAGCTTGCCGGTCCCCCAGTGGGCGCGGACGGCTGCGCTGCGCAGGGCATTGAGCAGCACCGTCTTGCCGACGCCGCGCAGCCCGGTCAGGACGATGGAGCGCTCCGGCCGCCCCTTGGCGATGCGTTCCAGCACCACGTCGAAGGCCCGCAGCTGCTCGTCGCGGCCGGCCAGCTCCGGCGGCCGCTGGCCGGCTCCGGGGGCATAGGGGTTCCGGATCGGGTCCACGCTCGGAGACTATCCGGCTGTCTAGCGCCAGCCCGAGAACTCGCGATAGTCGCCGATCGTGTCGCGGCGGCCCGTAGCCTGTGCCGCATGAGCGCCCGGACCACACGCTGGCGGTTCGCCGGTCAGATCGCCGGTCTGGGCACCAGCGGCGGCACCCGGGTGGTCATCGGCCGCTGGCTGCAGTCGCCGCTGGGGTCCTTCGCCGACGTCATGGTGGAGCGGCCGGACGGGCACCGGGTGCTGCTCGCCCCGACGCAGCAGGTGGCCGACTTCGTCGCGGCGACCTACACCTTCGACGAGGTCCGGCTGACCCCCGTCACCGTCGTGGCCACCGCGGACCGGTGGCGGCTCGAGGCGGGGCCGCTGACGCTGACCCTCGGCCTCGGCCGCCGGACCACGCTGGGATGGCTGCTGCACGGCATACCGTCCCCCGTCGCGACCGCGCCCTGGTTCGCGGGCGCGGTCGACCCGGTCGCCCGGGTGGTGCTGCGCGGCGTGCGCACGCGGGGGACCGCCGGCCAGGGTCGGCGCGAGTGGTACGGCGCGACGGACGTCCGCGCGCTGCGCACCGCCGCCGGCGCGTGGGAGGGCGAGGACCTCGGCGTCCTGCGCCCGGTGGACCCCCCGGTGCGCTTCGGCTTCGGGTCGACCCCGGCCCGGCCGTCGGTCACCTCGGTGGTGACGACGGTCGAGTCACTCAGATGACCGAGGGCTCGGCCTGACCGTCGGCCTCGATCGGCTTGCCGGCCGCGTGCCAGGCCTTCATGCCGCCGTCGAGGTTGGCCACGTCGAAGCCCTGCTGCTGCAGCCAGGCCACCGCCCGGGAGGAGCGGCCGCCACCGCGGCAGGTCACCGCGAGGGTGCCGGCGTCGGTGTCGGGCAGCTCGCCGAGGCGGGCAGGCAGGTCACCCAGCGGGATGTGCACGGCGCCCGGCGCGTGGCCGGCGGCCCACTCATCGGGCTCGCGCACGTCGAGGATCGTCGCGTGGTCGTGGACGTCGGAGACGGTCACCGTGGGGATCTGGGTCATGCGCGGCATCCTCTCATCGGCGCAGCGGCGTCCCGCAGGGTCCGCGGCGTCGATGCGACGAGGCTCACGCTCACTTGAGCAGGCGGGAGAGCCGGCGGTCCGCCAGCGGCTTGCCGCCGGTCTGGCAGGTGGGGCAGTACTGCAGGGACGAGTCGGCGAAGGACACCTCGCGCACCACGTCGCCGCAGACCGGGCAGGCCTGGCCGGTGCGACCGTGGACGCGCATGCCGGCCCGCTTGGCGTCCTTGAGCTCCTTGGCCGGCTTGCCGGACGCGGCCGCCACCGCGTGCTCGAGGACGTCGCGCAGCGCGGCGTAGAGGCGCGCCACCTCCTCCTCGTCGAGCGCGGCGGCGAGGGCGAACGGCGAGAGTCGGGCCGCGTGGAGCACCTCGTCGGAATAGGCGTTGCCGACGCCGGCCAGGAAGCCCTGGTCCTTGAGCAGGCCCTTGACCTGCGTGCGCCGCCCGGCCAGCAGCGCGGCGAAGTCGGCCTCGCCGAAGCCGTCGGCCAGCGGGTCGGGCCCCAGGCTCGCGATGCCGGGCACCTTCTGCGGGTCGTCGACGATGTATGCCGCGAGCCGCTTCTGCGTGCCGGCCTCGGTCAGGTCGAAGCCACTGCCGTCGGACAGGCGCACCCGCAGGGCGATCGGCGACTTGCCGGGTCGCAGCGGCGTGGTGGTCAGCTGGTCGGACCAGCGCAGCCAGCCCGCGCGAGCGAGGTGGAAGACCAGGTGCAGGCCGTCGAGGTCGAGGTCGACGAACTTGCCGTGCCGCTGCACGCCGCTCACGACGAGGCCGGCGAGTGCCTGCGGCGGCGGGTCGTAGGTCTTCAGCACGCTGATCGAGCCGAGCTCGACCCCCGCGACGGCGAGGCCGTCCGTGCGCTCGCGCAGGAAGTCGACGAGCGCCTGGACCTCGGGCAGCTCCGGCACGCCCTCATTCTGACCCAGCGGACCGACAGCGACCGCCCGAACGCGGCAAAGACCCCGCCGTGTCAACCGGGAGGTCGCCCGGACCCTGCACCGGACGTCGTCGACCGGTCTGCCCGCCGTGCACGTCGCGACCGCCATGCGGACGGGGGCCGTTTGAGGTTGCCGGGATGGGGCACGGGTCAGGCACGCGACTCAGGGAGGCAGTCCATGAAGAGCACCCACAGGCACCACCGCCGCCCCGCGGTGACCGGAGGCCACCATGGCTGAGACCGGCGCCATCGTCCATGACGACCCCTCGGTCGCCGAGCTGCTGACGAGGCTGTCGGAGCAGTCGACCCGCCTCATCCGCGACGAGCTGGAGCTGGCCAAGGTCGAGATCACCGACAAGGTCAGGCACGCCGGCGTCGGCGCCGGGATGTTCGGTGCCGCAGGGGTTCTCGCCTGGTTCGGGCTCGCGACCCTGATCGCCACCGCGATCCTGGCCCTGTCCCTCGCGCTGCCGGCGTGGCTGGCTGCGCTGGTCGTCACCGTGGTCGTCTTCGCCGCCGCAGGCGTCGCCGCGCTGGCCGGCCGCAGGCAGGTGCAGGAGGCGGCACCCCCGGTGCCCCGCGAGACCATCGACAGCGTCGAGCGCGACGTCGCCGAGGTGAAGGAGGCAAGCCACCATGGCCGCCACTCCGTATGACGAGACCGGCACCCCCGGCTCCGCCCTCGACTCCCAGCCGTCCCCGGCGACCAAGGCCGAGCTCGAGCAGGACATCGCGCTCACCCGCAGGGAGCTGGGGGAGACGGTCGAGGCGCTGTCCGAGCGGCTCGACGTGAAGAGCCGGGCCCAGGCGGGCGTGTCCCGCGCCGTCGCCCGGGCTCGTGACTCAGCGCGGACCCACGTCGTGCCGACTGCGGCGCTGGCCGCCACGGCCGTGGCCACGCTGACCGGGCTGGTGGTGTGGCGGCGGCGTCGCCCATGAGCACGTCCGCGGGCCGGCACGGGCGGGTGGCACCGGACAGCCCGGTCAAGCCCGAGACACCGACCGACCTGACGAAGCCCTCGTGGGGATACGTGCTGCGCAAGACGGCGCGCGAGTTCTCCACCGACCAGTGCACCGACCTCGCCGCGGCACTGACCTACTACTCGGTGCTGGCACTGTTCCCCGCCGCGATCGCCCTGCTGTCCCTGGTCGGGCTCTTCGGGCAGGGGCAGCAGACCGTCGACACGCTGCTGGGCATCCTGCGTCAGCTGGGGGCCGGCACGGCGGTCGGGACGCTGCGGCCGGCGCTGGAGTCGCTGGGCCAGCACACCCACACCGCCGGCTTCGCCTTCGTGCTCGGCCTGCTGACCGCGCTGTGGTCGGCATCGGGCTTTGTCGGTGCCTTCGGCCGCGCGATGAACCGGATGTACGGGGTGCGCGAGGGCAGGCCGTTCTGGAAGCTGCGCCCCGTGCTGCTGCTGGTCACGCTGGCTGCCGTCCTGCTCTCCGCAGTGGTGGCGCTTGCGCTCGTGATGACCGGTCCGGCAGCCAGGGCCGTGGGCAACGCCATCGGCCTGGGCAACACGGCGGTGCTCGTGTGGGACGTCGCCAAGTGGCCGGTCATGCTCGTGGCCGTCATCGTGATCGTCGCGATCCTCTACTACGCGACGCCGAACGTGGAGCAGCCACGGTTCCGGTGGACCAGCGTGGGCGCCGTCCTCGCGATCGTCGTCTGGGTCCTGGCGTCAGCAGGCTTCGGCTTCTACGTGGCCAACTTCTCCAGCTACGACAAGACCTACGGCACCCTCGCCGGAGCCGTGGTGCTCCTGCTGTGGCTGTGGATCACCAACCTGGCGCTGCTGTTCGGTGCCGAGCTGAACGCCGAGCTCGAGCGCGGGCGGGAGCTGCAGGCCGGCCTGCCCGCCGAGCGCCGTGTCCAGCTGCCGCCACGCGACACCCGCAAGATCGAGAAGGCCGAGGCCAAGGAGGCCGAGGACGTCGAGCGCGCCCGCCGGCTGCGCGAGAGCCGCGGCCTGGAGGCCGACGTCCCCGGCGACGACCCGAAGGAGGAGGAACGGCATGACCGTTCGTCAGCACGTCAGGACTGAGCAGCAGGGCAGCACCGCAGCCAAGCTGCTCTACCGCCCCGTCGGGCTCGCCGGCAGCATCATCGGCGGCATCGTGGCGGGCGCACTGTTCAAGCAGGTGTGGAAGCGCGCTGCGGTCGGGTCCGACGGTGACGCGCCCACGGCACTGGAGTCCGAGTACCCGATGCGCGAGGTGCTCCTCGCGGCGGCCCTCCAGGGCGCGCTGTTCGCGGTCGTCAAGGCGGCGATCGACCGCGGCGGGGCACGGACCTTCGAGCGCTGGACCGGGGAGTGGCCCGGCGACTGACCGGCCGCATGACGACCCTCGGCGACTAGCCGGGCGGCGATCGGCTTGCATGGCGGCCTCCCTGGGCGGCAGCCCGTGGGTCCGTTCCGCGGCGTCAACGATGCGGTCCAGTTTCGCGCCTCTGCCGGGCGGTCGCAGGCCGGGCACGAGGCGCACGCAGGCCGGCCACGCCGTGCAGCCAGGCCGGCTCGCGGACCTCCTCGCGACCAACTTGTCCAGGCTCTTGACCAGGATCGGATCGCGGACCTAGAATAGAACACACGTTCGAAGTCTC
>NZ_DASVZH010000044.1:0-26183 GCF_036391795.1 Oryzihumus sp. | reverse complement strand
TGTGAACAGGCTTTTCCACAGGCTCATCCACAACTGAAGAGAACCCCTCGGGGGCGTGGCGCAATTGGTAGCGCACCTGCTTTGCAAGCAGGGGGTTAGGGGTTCGAGTCCCCTCGCCTCCACCCCAGGACAGAGGCCCTTTTCCACACCGGAGAGGGGCCTCTTTCGTGCCCATGCAGCAGCCGACTGCAGCAGTGCGCCCGTCATTGGCCCTCACCGAACTGGCTGCCCCGGCTGCTTGGGCGCAGCGCGAGAAACGGTGTTCGGGGCCATCGATCCGCCTACTGCCCCCGCGAGGCAAACGGGCCGAGAGCCTTGTCGCGACGGGTGTCCCGGGTCACGATGAGAGTGTTCCTGGTGTGGACACCGGGATGCGAGGGAGGTGGGGATGATGGCGGCTGACCCTGTTCCCTCGAGGCCACCTGACGAGGGAGCAACCGAGACGCCCCCCGTGGGGGACGGGTCCCGGCCCGCGACTGGTGCCCCGCGGCTCACTCGAGCGAGTGCCGTCTGGGTGGCCACCGGAGCCGCGCTCGTACTCCTGATCCTGCTCATCACTTTCATGCTGCAGAACACGACGAAGGTCGAAGTCCACTTCCTCGGTTTGAGTGGCACCATCCCGCTGGGGATGGCGCTGTTGATCGCCGCCGTCGGTGGCGGGGTAGTGGTGGCGATCGCGGGGGTAGCCCGGATCACCCAGCTTCGCCTGAGCGCCCGCCGGACCAGTCGAGCGCGCCCGTCCTGATCGGCCACACGGGAAACCCGGGCCTCTTGCGTCGCGTCGGCGAAAGCCGCGCGAGCGGCTAGGGAGCGCGGTAGGGCTGGTCGCCGCGGACGCCCCGCCGCAGCCGGAGCTCGTCCCGGATCGACGGCGGCAGGGGCAGGTGGCGCGAGTCCAGGGCCGCGGCATACGCCTCGAGCGCGGACAGCAGCCGGACGCGGGCGGGCGACTCGATGGGGGCGCCCCCGTGGCGCGCCTCGCAGCGCTCGTCGGCCCAGGCCTGACGCGCCTGGTGCACCTCGTGCATGAGCAGCGCCAGCACCTCGTCTGTGGCCACCGACCGCCCCGGCCGGGGAGCGGTGGAGGTCACGGCACGAACCTGGTGCAAGCCACGGGACACCTTCTTCCGCCGGTCTCGACCGGCTCCGCGCCGCCGGGACCGGCCGCACCTCTGACGGTACGCCCCCCGGGCAAACCGCGCGGCCGCCTTGCGCGCACCGACCGGCCCGGGCCGCGGCCGAGGTCGGGCTCAGGACACCCCGGCGGTATGCCGGGCCGTCGCCGACTCGGGGTAGGCGTCGGTCTCGGTCGCCTTGGCCGAGAGCCACACGGCCTGCCCTGGCGCGAGCCCGAGCTCGGCGACCGCGCCGGGCGTGACGTCGACCAGCGCGGACGGGGTGCCCGCGACGCTGACCCGGACCCGGTCGGTGAGCAGCTCCAGGCTCTCGATGGTGCCGGCCCACACGTTGCGCACGCTGGCGTGCTCGGGCCGCACGGTGTGCACCGTGATCGCGGACGGGCGCAGCCCGACGAGGACCCGGTCCGAGCCCCGCGCCTCGGCGGTCGGCGTCACCGCGAGCACCCCACCGCCGTCGAGCGCGACGCTGCCGCGACCGGGGTCGAGCCGACCGGCATACAGGTTGAGGCCGACCAGGCGCGCGACGTACTCCGTCGCGGGGTGGCGCGCGACGGCGGCCGGGGTGCCCTGCTGGACCACCCGGCCGCCCTCGATGACCAGGAGCCGGTCGCACAGCACCATCGCCTCGAGCGGGTCGTGGGTCACCACGAGCACCGGGCCGGCGAAGAACTCCAGGTGCCGGCGCAGCAGGGTCCGCACGTCCAGCCGGGTGCCGGCGTCGAGGGCCGACAGCGGCTCGTCGAGCAGCAGCAGCCCGGGCTCGGCGGCCAGGGCCCGGGCCAGGGCGACGCGCTGCGCCTGCCCGCCGGACACCTGCGCGGGCCGCCGGTCGGCCAGCTCGGCCAGGTCGAGCCGCTCAAGCCAGCCGCGGGCGATCTCCCGGGAGCGGCGCCGGCCCAGACCGCGGGACCGCGGCGCGAAGGCCACGTTGTCCAGCACGCTCAGGTGCGGGAAGAGCCGGTAGCTCTGGAACACCAGCCCGACCGGCCGCTGCTCCGGCGGGACGAACACGCCCTCGCCGTCGAGCACCGTGCCACCGAGCCGGACCGTGCCGGAGGCCAGGCCGGTCAGCCCGGCGAGGGCTCGCAGCAGCGTCGACTTGCCGGCACCGTTGGGGCCCAGAACGCCGAGCACCTCCCCCGGCGCGACCGTCGCCGAGACGGCCAGCCGGAACTCCCCCCGCTCCACCACCCCGTCGACGGTGAGGACGCCGGAGGTTTCACGTGAATCCAGGTTCACGCCGCGCTCCCGGCCCGCAGCCACCGGTCGCGCAGCACGGCGAGGATGACGACGGAGACCACGAGCAGGACCAGCGACAGCGCGATCGCCGCCTCCGGGTCGCTCTCCAGCGCCAGGTAGACCGCCAGCGGCATCGTCTGCGTCCGCCCAGGAAAGCTGCCGGCGAAGGTGATCGTCGCGCCGAACTCCCCCAGCGCCCGCGCCCAGCACAGCACGGCCCCGGCGCCCAGCGACGGCGCGACCATCGGCAGCGTCACCCGCCGGAACACCCCCAGCCGCGAGGCGCCGAGCGTCGACGCCGCCTCCTCGTAGCCCCGGTCCGCCGCCCGGAACGCCCCCTCCACCGTGACGACGAGGAACGGCATCGCCACGAACGTCTCGGCCAGCACCACCCCGGCGGTGGTGAACGGCAGGGTGATCCCGGTCCACGCCTCCAGCAGCCGCCCGAGCACCCCCTGCCTCCCGAAGGCCAGGAGCAGCGCCACGCCCCCCACCACCGGCGGCAGGACCAGCGGCAGGGTGACCATGGCCCGCAGCAGCGTCATCCCGGGCGCCCGCACCCGCGCCAGCACCCACGCCAGCGGCACACCGAGCACCAGCGAGATGACGGTCGCCGTCGTCGCGCAGACCAGCGAGAGCCGCAACGCCTGTGCGACGTCGGCGTCGCTCAGCAGGCCGCCGAGGCTGCCCCAGGGGGCCCGCAGCAGCAGCCCGCCCAGGGGCACGAGCAGGAACGCCGCGCCCACCAGTGCCGGTATGCCGAGTGGCCAGGGCACGCTCGCGGGCCCGGCGACGTCGCGGTCACCGCCCCGGCGTGCCGCGGCCCGGCTCACGGCTTGGCGAACCCGTCGGCGGCGAGGACCTGCTGGCCGGCGCCGGAGAGCACGAACGCGGTGAACGCCTGAGCCGCAGCCTTGTTCGGCGCCTTGGTCAGCGTGGCGATCGGGTAAGACGTCGACGCGTTGACGTCGGCCGGGATCTCGATGCCCGTGACCTTGCTGCCGGCGGAACGCACGTCGGTCACGTAGACGACACCCGCATCGACCTCCCCCAGGCTGACCTTGGCCAGCACCGACTTCACGTCGACCTCCTGGGTCACCGGGGTGACCGTGATCCCGGCGTTGGTGAACACCTTGGCCGCCGTCACCCCGCACGGCACCTGGCTCTGGCACAGGGCCACCTTGACGGCCGCCCTGGCCAGGTCCTTCACGCCGGTGACGTGGGCCGGGTTCGTCGCCGGCACCGCGATCTCCATCTCGTTGGAGGCAAAGGGCTTCGGTGACGTGGCGCCGCCGGCCTGCACCACCTGGTCCATGTTCTTCGTGCTCGCCGAGGCGAACACGTCGGCCGGGGCGCCCTGGTTGACCTGCTGGGCCAGGCCGGAGCTCGGGCCGAAGCTGAAGACCACCCTGGTGCCGGGGTGCTGCTTCTCGAACTGCGCCCCCAGGGTGGTGAAGGCTTCCTTCAGCGAGGCCGCGGCCAGCACGGTGACCGTGCCGCTGATCGCGGACGAGGAGCCTTGCCCCGACATCGCGGCACCTGGGCCCGATCCCGACGAGCCGCATGCGGCGAGGGCGAGGACGGCTCCGGCGGCGAGGCTGGTCAGCACGGATGCACGGCGCGCGTTCACTGGGCCGGTACCTCCACGACGACGTTGGTGGACTTCACGGCGGCGATCGCCAGGACGCCGGGCTCCAGCCCGAGCTCGTCGGCGGCCTCCCTGCTCATCAGCGAGACGAAGCGGTGTGGGCCGGCCTGGATCTCGACCTGGGCCATCACCGTGTCGCGCAGCACCTTGGTGACCAGCCCCTGGAACCGGTTGCGCGCGGACTCCGAGACCACGGGCCGGGGCTGGGGCCGCTCGATGGCTGCGGCCAGCTCCTCGGCGAAGCGGGCGAGCACCGCGCCCTCGACGGTGCGTTTGCCCGAGGCGTCGGTGACCGTGTCGAGCCGGCCGGCCTCGGCCCAGCGCCGAACGGTGTCGTCGCTGACGCCGAGCAGCTCGGCGGCCTCGCGGATCCGGAAGGTCGGCATGACAGCAGCCTATCCGCAGATGCGGAAGGAACAAGGACAAAAGGCAGCAGATGCGGAGCCAGGACTGAGCGCTTGCCGCAGGTTCATCGGAACGCACCAACCCGGCATACCGGCTCTTGGCAGGTTCTCACCACGGACGGGGCACCCCCGTGGCGTAGCGTGATCGACGCAGCCCGCCCGCACGCCGGAGGACCCGAGTTGGCCGTCGATACCAGCAGCTCCCAGGCGATTGCCGACGCCCTCGACCGGGTGGGCTACCTCGCCGACGAGGGCCTGGCCACCGCGGCGTTCCTGGCGCTGCAGCTCGAGCGACCGCTCTTCTGCGAGGGTGAGCCCGGCGTGGGCAAGACCAGCCTCGCGCTGGCCCTGGCGCAGGAGCTCGGCGGGGAGCTGGTGCGCCTGCAGTGCTACGAGGGCATCGACTCCACCCAGGCCCTCTACGACTGGGACTTCCCCCGCCAGCTGCTGCACCTGCGCGCTGCCGAGGCCAGCGGCATCACCGACCCCGCCGCGACCGAGGCCTCGCTCTACGACCGGCGCTTCCTGCTGGCCCGGCCGGTGCTGCGGGCGCTGGAGACCTCCACCGCCGAGCACCGCAGCGTCCTGCTCGTCGACGAGATCGACCGGGCCGACGACGAGTTCGAGGCGTTCCTGCTGGAGGTGCTCAGCGACTTCGCGGTCACCATCCCCGAGCTCGGCACGGTCCGGGCGCAGGTGCCGCCGGTCGTCATCATCACCAGCAACCGCACCCGCGACGTGCACGACGCGCTCAAGCGCCGCTGCCTCTACCACTGGATGGACCACCCGGGCCGGGAGCGCGAGATCGCCATCCTGCGCCGGCGCGTGCCGGGGCTGTCCGAGTCCCTCGCCGCCCAGGTCGCCGACGCGGTGGCCCGGTTGCGTGGGCTCGGCCTGCTGAAGCCGCCCGGCGTCGCCGAGTCCCTGGACTGGGCCCGGTGCCTGCAGGCGCTCGGGGCCGTCGACCTGACCCCCGAGCTGGCCACCGCCTCGCTCGGCGCCGTCGCCAAGTACCGCGAGGACCTCGAGGCGATCACCGCCCACGGCGTCGCCGACCTCGTCGCGCGGTGACCCCGGTGGCCACCGTCCCGCTCGAGGAGGTCATGGTCGGCTTCGGCCAGGCGCTGCGCCGTGCCGGCGTGGCCGCCCACCCCGACCGGGTCCGCTCCTTCCTCGAGGCGCTCACCCGGCTCGATGCGCTGTCCCGCCAGGACGTCTACTGGGCCGGACGGCTGACGTGCTGCTCGCGGGCCGAGGACATCGCCGTCTACGACCGTGTCTTCAAGGGGTACTTCCGCCCCGGCGACGCGGCCCCGCAGGCCCGGGCGCGGGTCGACGTCGAGCGCGCCGTCGGCATCGAGGACCCGGGAGCCGGCGACGGCGACGGCGAGGACGCGGCCGTGACGAGCACCGCCAGTGCCCGGGAGGTGCTGCGGCACAAGGACGTCGCCCGCCTCGAGGAGCACGAGCGTGCCGCCGTGCACCGCCTCGTGGCCGCGATCTCCCCGGACGGCCCGCACCGGGTCTCCCGCCGCACCGCCCCGGCCCGACGAGGTCAGCTGGACCGGCGCGGCACCACTGCGGCCATGCTCCGCGCCGGCGGGGAGCCGGCCCGGCTGCGACACCGCCGGCGCACGGTCACACCGCGCCGGGTCGTCCTCGTGCTCGACGTGTCGGGCTCGATGAAGGCCTACGCCGACGCGTTCCTGCGTTTCGGCCATGCCCTGGCCCGCACCCGCCCGCGCACCGAGGTCCTCACCGTCGGCACCCGGCTGACCCGGGTCACCAGCGCCCTGCGCCAGCCGACCGTCGACGCCGCGCTGGCCGCGTTCGCCGTGACGGTCCCCGACTGGTCCGGTGGCACCCGGCTCGGTGACAACCTGCGCCAGCTGCTGACCACGTGGGGGCAGCGGGGCCTCCTGCGCGGCGCCGTCGTCGTCATCGCCTCCGACGGATGGGAGCGTGGCGACACCACCGAGCTGCGCGCGCAGATGGAGCGGCTGCACCGGCTGGCCCACCGGGTCATCTGGGTCAACCCGCACAAGGGCAAGGAGGGCTACGCCCCCGCCACCGCCGGGATGCAGGCGGCGCTGCCGTCGGTCGACGACTTCCTCGCCGGGCACAGCGTCGCCACGCTCGAGCAGCTCGCCCGGGTCATCGCCGCCGACCACAGCCGGCGCCGGGAGCCCAGCCATGCGTGACCTCGTCCCCGAGCTGCGCGCGTGGGTCGCCGACGGACGGCCGTTCGCCCTGGCCACGGTCACCCGCACCTGGCAGTCCTCCCCGCGCCCCGCGGGCGCGGCCATGGCGGTCAACGCCGACGGCGCGGTGGTCGGCAGCATCTCCGGCGGCTGCGTCGAAGGCGC
Source organism: Oryzihumus sp. (assembly GCF_036391795.1). Taxonomy (GTDB): domain Bacteria; phylum Actinomycetota; class Actinomycetes; order Actinomycetales; family Dermatophilaceae; genus Oryzihumus. Next base: position 19,387 of record NZ_DASVZH010000044.1, on the reverse strand, counting down.
CGTGTACGACGTGGCGCAGCGGGTGCTCGCCGACGGCACGGCCCGCGGGGCGCACTACGGGATCAGCGGCGCCGACGCGTTCTCCGTCGGGCTGACCTGTGGTGGCGAGCTCGACGTCACCGTGGTTCGTGTCAACCCGCCCACCGACCCGGGCTTCGCCGCGGTGCTCGACGCGATCGAGGCCGGCACCCCGGTGGCCGTCGCGACGGTCGTGGCGGCGGGCGAGCAGGGCCCTGCGGTGGGCGACCGTCGGATCGTGTTCACGGACATGGCGATCGGCACGCTGGGCACCGACCGGCTCGACGACGCCGTCACCGACGACGCCCGGGGCCTGCTGCGCGCCGGGCACAGCGAGGTCCTCCACTACGGCCCGGACGGGCAGCGCCGGCCGGACGAGCTCGAGGTGTTCGTGGCGGCGTTCGCTCCGCGACCGCGGATGATCGTCTTCGGCGCGATCGACTTCGCCCGCGCCGTGGCGCGCACCGGCGGCTTCCTCGGCCACCACGTCACCGTGTGCGACGCCCGGCCCGTGTTCGCCACGCCCGCGCGCTTCCCCGAGGCGGACGAGGTCGTCGTCCGCTGGCCGCACGCCTTCCTGCAGCAGGAGGTCGACGCCGGCCGCGTCGAGGAGAGCACCGTGCTGACGGTGCTCACCCACGACCCCAAGTTCGACGTCCCGCTGCTCGAGGTCGCCCTGCGCAGCCCGGCCGGCTACGTCGGCGCCATGGGCTCCCGGCGCACCCACGCGGCCCGGCTGGCCGAGCTGCGCGAGCGCGGCGTGACCGAGGCCGAGCTGGCCCGGCTCTCCGGCCCGATCGGCCTCGACCTGGGCGCCCGCACCCCCGAGGAGACGGCGGTCTCGATCGCCGCCGAGATCATTGCCGCCCGGTGGGGTGGCACCGGTCGCCGGCTCAGCGACCTCGACGGCCGGATCCACCGCGACCCGGCGCCGGTGCCGGCCCTCACCGCGCCGTGAAGGTCGCCGGCGTGGTGCTCGCCGCGGGCGCCGGGGTCCGACTGGGCCGGCCGAAGGCGCAGGTGGTGCTCGACGGGCGCCGCCTGGTCGACCTCGCGGTGGAGGCCTGTGCCCGGGCCGGGCTCGACCCGGTCGTCGTGGTGACCGGGGCGGCTGCGGTCGAGCCGGAGCCACCGGCCGGGACCGACCAGCAGGACCGCCCCGAGGTCGTGGTCGCGCACAACCCCGAGTGGGAGACCGGCCAGGCGTCCTCGCTGCGCGCCGGCCTGGCCGTGGTCGCGGCGCACCCCGACGTCGACGCCCTCGTGGTCACCCTGGTCGACACCCCCGGCGTGGGGGCCGCGCACCTGCGCCGGGTGGTCGCGGCCCTGGCCGACGGCGCGACCGCCGCCGTCGCGGCATACCGGGGGCAGCAGCGGACCCCGGTGGGACTGGTGCGCGAGGTGTGGGCGGAGGTGGCCGACGCGGTGCGCGGCGACGAGGGGGCCCGGGCGTGGCTGCGCGAGCACCAGGGGCTGGTGGTGCCGGTGGAATGCGGCGACCTCGGGCCGTGGCGGGACATCGACACACCGGCGGACCTCTCCGGCTGAGTCCCGTTGCGCAAGAAGGGGCTGCTGCGAGCCGGGGGATCCCGGGCCGCAGCAGCCCCAACGTGTGCACCGTGACGGTGCGCGCCGGTCAGACGGAGTCCGGCACCGCCTTGGCCAGGGCGGCCAGCGCCGCCGGGAAGCACTGCTCCGGCGGGGTGACCAGGCCGGCGCCGACCTGCCCGGTGCCGGCAACTGCCCCGGCCATGCCGGTGTTGATCTGCGGCAGGATCCCGGTGCGCACGACCTTCGTGACGTCGATGCCGCTCGGGGTGCCGCGGAACTCCAGGATCGGCACCTGGAACGAGGGGTGCTCCTCGAGGGTGATCTCGTACATCGAGCGGGTCGCCCGCAGCGCGAGCGGCACGTCGCCGCCGACGAAGCGCACGATTGCCGGGGCCGCCGCCATGGCGAAGCCGCCGATGCCTGCGGTCTCGGTGATCGCCGAGTCGCCGATGTCGGGGTTGGCGTCCTCGGGACCGTAGGAGCCCAGGAACAGGCCCTCCGGGGTGTTGGCCGGCCCGGTGAACCACTCGTCGCCGGTGCCGGAGACCTGGATGCCGAAGTCGGTGCCGTTGCGCGCCATCGTCACGACCATGGTCGAGCCGGGCACGTCCCGCGCCGCGTCGGTCGCCAGCTTGCATGCCGGCATGTCGAGGTTGAGGAAGAAGTGGTCGTTGGCGCCCATGAACCGCACCGCCTCGGCGATGTCGGAGGAGGGGGCGTCGACGGTGATCAGCGACGGGAGGATGTCGCGCAGGAACATCAGCGTCCCGGCCCGGTTGCGGTTGTGGCCCTCGTCGCCCATCTGCAGCATCTGGGCGATGACCGCCTTGATGTCCACCGGTCCGTGGGCGCGAACGGCCTTCTGCAGCAACGGTCCCAGCACGTTGGCCATCCACTGCAGCCGCTCGATCACCTCCGGGCCGTAGGCGCCATAGCGCAGCACCTTGCCCAGTCCCTCGTTGAGGGAGCACCAGGCGCGGCCGCCGTGCACCGGGTCGCGCAGCTCGAACATCCACATCGACGGGGACACCACCCCGGCCATCGGGCCGACCGCGTGGTGGTGGTGGCAGGGGTCGAGGGTGACCTCGCCGGAGGCCAGGTGCTTCTCGGCCTCCTCGGGGCTGTCGGCCAGGCCCTCGAAGAGCATGCCGCCGATGAGCGCGCCCCTCATCGGCCCGGACGCGCGGTCCCAGGTGATCGGCGGCCCGGCGTGGAAGAAGACGCCCTTCTCCATGCCGAGAGCCTCGCTGGCCGGACGCACGTCGACCAGCTCGGCGCCGGCCGCCATGAGCCGGGAGACGGCGGTGCGGTTGGCCTCCTCGCGGCGCGGGTCGGCCATGACCCGGGCCAGGTCGGCCTCGGTGCCGTCCATCGGGGGGCGCCAGTCGACCTCGGTGACCTGGGCGGCCTGGGCGCGCAGCGCGTCGGCGAACAGCCCGACGCCGGCGGTCACGATGGAGGGCTCGGTGGACAGCAGGCCGTGCAGGGGCGTGGTGGTGTCGGTCATCGAAACTCCTTCTCAGGCCTGGGCGTCGGCGAGCAGGGACAGGGCGTGGCGCGTGGCCTGGGCGTTGGACAGGAACACCGACGCGCCGGCGGCCTGCAGCGTCTTCGCACAGGCGCTCAGGCCCTGCGGGTCGGACTCGACGCCGGTCAGGGAGACCACGACCGGGAGCGAGCGGCCCCCGTCGGCGGCGGCCTTGCGGGCGCCCTCGACGGCCTCGGCCAGCTCCCCGGCGGGGTCGCTGTGCGAGCCGAAGCCCAGGACGAGGTCGAGCAGCAGCACCCCGCAGGTCGGGTCGGCGCCCTCGGCGGCGATCCGCTCCAGCCGCAGTGACGGGTCGATCATCGGGTGCGCCCGGCCCTGGGTCAGGCCGTCGTCGCCGAAGTCGATGACCAGGTGGGAGTCGCTGCGCAGGTCCGGCCCCAGGGCCAGCTCGGGCGACAGCGGGATGTTGGACCGGATCGGGCCGAGGGCCCCGGCGGCGACGAGCATCGCCTCGTCGGCCAGGGTGCCGCCGCAGAACAGCCCGCGCAGCGCACCGGGCACCGGCGACTCCTGCGTTGGGGCCGGCCAGCTCGGCCACTGCGGTATGCCGTGCCCCTCGCCCTCCAGTGCGGCCTCCACGGCCGAGGTCAGGTCGGGGCGGCCGGCGCCCAGGGTGGCCCAGTGGACCGGCTTGCCCAGCGACGCGGCATACGCCTGCACGTCCTCGAGCACCTCGGCGGCCGGAGGCTTGGACACGACGATGACCGACTCGGTGGCGGGGTCGGCAGCCAGGGCGGCGAGGGCCTGCCTGGTGGAGCGTCCCCGCACCGCCGAGGACAGGTCGCGCCCGCCCACGCCGAGGCAGTGGCTCATGCCGACACCGGCGGCGTCGAGCAGGCACATGACCTGCTGGGCGCCGGTGCCGGAGGCCGCGACGAGGCCGACCGAGCCGGCGCGGGCGGCGTTGGCGAAGCCCAGGGCCACGCCGCCGACGACCGCGGTGCCGCAGTCGGGGCCCATGACCAGCACGTCGGCCTCGAGGGCGGCGTCCTTGAGCGCGACCTCCTCCTGCACGCCGACGTTGTCGGAGAACAGCACGACCGACATCCCGGAGCGGACGGCGTCCATGGCGTCGACGAAGGCGTTGCGGCCGGGGACCGAGATCAGGGCCAGGTTGGCGCCGGTGATGGCGGCCGCTGACCCGAGGGTGCGCGGCGGCGGGGCGTCACCGAACCCGCCGGCATGGGCGCCGGCGGCCTTCAGGCCGGCCAGGGCGGCGTCCAGGGCGGAGCGGCCGGCGTCGAGCGCCGCCTCGTCGTCGCCGCGGATGGCCACGAGCATGTCGTTGGGGCCGACCGGCTCGCCGAGCGTGAAGCCCATGCCAGCCAGGAGATCGGTGTTGAGCTCGGTGGCCATGGCCACGAGCGCCGCGCTGACGCCCGGGGCCGCACCGACGGCCCGGGAGACCTGCATCAGGCTCACCGAGTCGTAGTAGGCGCCGCGGCGCACCTCGACAAGATCGGTCACGGGAGGTCCCTTCCAGCGGGTTGTGGTGCGGGTTCGGGTGCCGCGGGTGGCGGCACGGCATGGGGCAGCAGGGCGAGGACGCGCAGGCAGCCGGACAGTCCGGCGGCGAGGTCGCGTCCGGAGGAGTGGCCGATGGCCAGCACCTCCTCGAGGGCGGTCGCCGTCGCGGCCTCGTCGCCGCGCAGCGCGGCGGTGACGAGCGCGGCGACCTGCGGCACGGCATACCCGCCGGCGGCCGCGTCGAGCAGTGACGCGGACAGGCTGGTGGTGGCGTGCCGACGGGCGGCGGTGGCAGCGGACGCGCGCCGTAGCCCGCTCAGCGAGCCGACGCCGTGGAGCACGAGCAGGACCGCGCACAGCGCGTCGTCACCGCTCGGGGTCAGCCCACGCCCCGACCCGACGAGGCCGTCGACCACGGACGTGGCGGTCGCCGCGTCGCCGCGCAGGACCGCACGCAAGGCGAACCCGGCCCGGTCGGCGAGGTCCGCGTCGAGGTCGTGCGGCGCCAGGACGGCCGCTGCAGCCAGGAGCTGGTGCCCGGGGACCCGGTGGGTGAGCGGGCGCACCTGCGCCGGGCGCCACTGCCGGACGACGCGGATCTCCCACCCGGCCAGCCGCAGCACCCCCCGGCCCAGGGTGACGGTGTCGCCCGCGGCCAGGCCCCAGACGAGGTCGTCGGCCGGCAGCGGCAGGCGCAGCGAGGTCGGCAGCATGAGCGCGTCGCCGGCGACGACGGGGAGCACCTCGTGGTGGTCGCCGGCGAGGAGGTAGACCGCGGTGGGGAAGGCCGCCAGGACGGTGGCCACGCGCTCCGGGCCGGCGAGCAGGCCCCAGGTGAGGGGTGAGGCGGCGCCGAGCATCGAAGGCGGCGGAGCCTGAGGCGTCACGGAGGAGTTCCTGTCCTGTCGGGACCGGCGGGGCGTCCGGGCCCCCGCGCCACCATGGGGTCGTGGGTGCCCTCCGGCGACGCTAACGCCGCGGGTACAGTCCCGATCATGGGCAATGTTGCCAAGGATTCGGGCGTTGTTGACCGGGAGTTGCCAGCGCACGGCGGCGTCGGGGTGCCCGGGGCCGGGCTGAGTCTGGGCACCGTCCTGGAGCTGGAGTGCCTGCGCGGCGCTCGCGTGCTGGCCGGTCATGCCGGCCTCGACCGGCTGGTCAGCCGCCTCAACGTCATGGAGGTGCCGGACATCCTGCCCTGGGTCAGGCCCCAGGAGCTGTTGCTCACCACCGGCTACCCGCTGCGAGGGGTGCCGCACAGCCTGCCCGTGCTCGTCAGCGAGCTCGCCGCGCGCGGCCTGGCCGGTATCGCGGTCAAGCTCGGCCGCTACCTGTCCGAGCTGCCGACGGCGATGCTGGAGGAGGCCGACCGGCTCGGCCTGCCGGTCATCGCCCTGCCCGACGACGTCGGGTTCGACGACATCATCAACCAGGTGCTCACCGAGGTGCTCAACCGGCAGGCGGCGATGCTCGCCCGGGCCGAGGACGCGCACCGGGCGCTGGTGCAGATCGTGCTCACCGGCGGTGGCCTGGACCGGCTGTGTGAGGAGCTCGCCGGGATCCTCGGCGGCGCGGTCATGGTGACCACCGCCGACGGCCGGGTGCGGGCCAGCGCGGGCGCCACCCCCGAGGACCTCACCCGCGCCCTCGCGCTGAACTGCTTCGACCCGACCGGCCGGTTCCTCGTCGAGGGCGAGCCGGTGGGGGCGCGGGCGACCGGTGGGGACCGGGCCCGGCGGGCGGTGGTGCGGATCGTGGCCGGCGCGCTCGACCACGGCCGCCTCGTGGCGTTCAACGCGACCCGCGAGCTCACCGCCGACGACGTGCACACCCTCGAGCGGGCGGCCACCGTCGCGGCGCTGGCCATCACCAAGGCCCAGGCGGTCTCGGCGGTCGAGAGCAAGTACCAGGCCGACTTCCTGCGCGACGCCCTCGCCGGGCGCGCCGGCACCGCCGAGCGGGTCACCGCCCACGCCGACTCCCTCGGCTGGGACATCGGCCGGCGGATGGTGGTCGTCGTGGCCGAGACCGACCCGCACGCCACGCCGCGCGGCCTGAGCCGCGACGAGGTGCGCTCGCTGCAGGACCGGTTCGCCACCGCCTGGCACCAGGTGGTCCGGGTGCGCGACGAGCGGGCGCCGGTGGTCGGCTTCAGCCAGGAGGTCGTCAGCGTGCTCGGCGTCCCCGACGAGGCCGACACCGAGTCGATCACCCGGATGGTGCGCGAGATGGTCCGCGTCGTCAGCGGTGACGGCGGCGGCGGGCGGCGGTCCTTCTCCACCGGCATCTCCCGGCCGATCGACTCGGCCGACCAGCTGCCGCAGGCCTACGAGCAGGCGTGCAAGGCGGTCAGCGTGGGTCGGCAGATGAGCGGCCCCTCCGCACTGACGCACTTCGACGGCCTCGGCATCTTCCGCCTGCTGTCCCTGGTGCCCGACACCGCCGAGCTGCGCAGCTTCGTCAGCGAGGCGCTCGGGGAGCTGGTCACCAACGACACCCCGGAGAACGCCGATCTGCGCACCACCCTGTCGGTGCTGCTGGACACCAACCTCAACGTCGCCGAGACGGCGCGCATCCTGCACTTCCACTACAACACGCTGCGCTACCGCATCGTGAAGCTCGAGCGGATGCTCGGCCCGTTCACCAGTGACCCGAACCTGCGCCTGACCCTGTCGCTGGCGCTGCAGGTCGTCCAGATGCGTGGGATCTGAGTCGATTCGTCCCCTCGGGCCACAACTGTGACCAACCGACACGCCGTGTGACTGTCAACAAATCACCAAGCGGCGCCCCCACGCTGGGCCTAGCGTTCACGCATCGCGTCGCCCGGCGTGATCCGTGCCACGCCCTGTGGCGCACACAAGGAGGACCTGATGGCGTTGGGTTGGAAACTGCACGGTGACGGACGGATCATGGGTCCGACCGACGTCGTGGCGCCCGATGAGCGGCTCTCGTGGGGGAAGACCGTAGGACTCGGAGCTCAGCACGTGGTCGCGATGTTCGGCGCCACGTTCGTCTTCCCGCTGATCATGGGGCTGAACCCGCAGCTCGCGATCCTGATGAGCGGCATCGCGACGATCTGCTTCCTGCTGATCGTCAACGGCAAGGTGCCGAGCTACCTCGGCACCAGCGCCTCCTTCGTCGGCGGCGTCGTGGCCATCGGCCTGCAGATCAAGGCCAGCAACCCCAAGGCCAACCCGGCGGTCATCGCCCCGAGTGTCACGGGAGCCATCCTCGTGGCCGGCGCGGTGCTGGCGCTGGTCGGCGTGGCGATCCACTTCCTGGGCTCCGCCGTGGTGCACAAGGTGCTCCCGCCCGTTGTCACCGGCGCCGTGGTCATGCTGATCGGGTTCAACCTCGCCCCGGTCGTGGCGAGCATCTACTGGCCGCAGGACCAGTGGATCGCCCTCATCGTCATGGTCGCCGTCATCGCCATGAGCGTGGGCCTGCGCGGGTTCATCGGCCGCATCTCCATCTTCCTGGGCCTGATCCTCGGCTACGTCCTGTCGTGGCTCTTCGACCGGGGCTTCGGCCAGATCACCTCCTACAACGCCGCAGCCGGCAAGGTCGACACGCACTGGCGGGTCAACTGGGACGGCGTCAAGAGCGCCCCGTGGTTCGGCTTCCCGCCGCACACGGACGCGGCCACCGGTGTCGTCGGCTGGCACCTGCCGAGCTTCAACATCGCCTTCATCCTCCTGGTGCTCCCGGCCGTGATCGCCCTCATCGCGGAGAACACCGGCCACGTCAAGGCGGTCGCCGAGATGACCGGCCACGACCTCGACCCGGTGATGGGCCGAGCGATCGCCGCGGACGGCATCGGCACGGTCATCGCGACCTCCATCGGTGGCTCCCCGACCACGACCTATGCCGAGAACATCGGCGTCATGGCGGCCACCCGCGTGTACTCCACGGCGGCCTACTTCGTCGCCGCGGCCGTGGCCATCCTGTTCGGCTTCTCGCCCAAGTTCGGCGCGATGGTCTCGGCCACCCCGGGTGGGGTGCTCGGCGGCATCACCGTCGTGCTCTACGGCATGATCGGCCTGCTCGGCGCGAAGATCTGGAAGGAGAACAACGTCGACTTCGGCAACCCGCTCAACCTGGTGCCCATCGCCGCCGGAATCATCATCGGCATCGGCAACACGAGCCTGGTGTTCACCAAGTCGTTCACTCTCTCCGGCATCGCGCTCGGCACGATCGTCACCATCGGCGCCTACCACCTGGCCCGGGCACTGGCCACGCCGGACCTGCGCGCCCGCGCCGACGGGGCGGTCATCGCCGTCGGCAACGTCGCCGTGGAGAACACCCCCGGCGGAGAGGAGTCCGCGCCGCTCTACCGCGACGAGGACGTCGCGCCCACGGAGCACCACAAGCCCTGACCCCAGCACCACCCCACGTGGGCCACGCCGATCTTCGGGATCGGGGTGGCCCACGTGCCATTCGGGGGCAGGATTGACGGCAGAAGTTGCCAACATCACTCGCCCCCAGCAGTGATCCCGTCCCATATCCACGTCCCACCACGCAAGGCAGGATCGTCACGGTGAAGCCCTCCCCCTTCGTCCACCACGCGCCTCGCAGCGTCGCCGAGGCGGTCGCGGTCCTGGCCGAGGTCGGGCACGACGGCAAGGTCCTCGCCGGCGGCCAGAGCCTCATCCCGATCCTCAACATGCGCCTCGCCGCGCCGGGCCACCTCGTCGACATCAACCGGGTCGACGGGCTGGACACCGTCGAGGTCACCGACGACGCGGTGCGGATCGGCGCCCTGGTCCGCCACGCCCAGCTCGAGCGGCACGACGGCGCCTTCGCCGCCAACCCCCTGCTGCGCCAGGCCCTGCGCAACGTGGCCCACCCCGCGATCCGCAACCGCGGCACCACCACCGGCTCGATCGCGCACGCCGACCCCTCCGGCGAGATGCCGGCGGTCCTCGCCCTGACCCAGGGGTATGTCGAGGCGGCCAGTGCCGCAGGCACCCGGAAGATCGCGGCCGCGGACTTCTTCCTCGGCCCGCTGGAGTCCTGCCTCACCGAGGGCGAGATGGCCACCGGGGTCAGCTTCGCTCGCTTCTCCCCCGGCACCGGCACCGCGTTCGCCGAGAGCGCCCGGCGCCACGGCGACTACGCCCTCGCCGGGGTCGCCGCGGCGGTCACTGTCTCCGACGGCGTGGTCAGCGCGGTGCGCGCGTCGTTCGTTTCGGTGACGCCGACCCCGGACGTCCTCGACCTGACCGAGGCTTTCGCCGGGCGCGAGGTCCCCGACGTCGACTGGGCCAAGGCCGCCGAGCTGGCCCGCGACCACGTCGACCCCGACGGCGACATCCACGCCACCGCCGACTACCGCCGCATGCTCGCCGGCGTCCTGACCACCCGCGTCCTCACCGAGGCCGCGGCCACCGCTCTCGAAGGCCAGCCCCGATGACCGACACCACCACGACCGCCGAGCAGCAGCTCGAGATCACGCTGCGCGTCAACGGCGTCGCCCGCACCGCGACCGCCCCGGCGCGGCGCCTGCTCTCGGACTTCCTGCGCCACGACCTGCGCCTCACCGGCACGCACGTCGGCTGCGAGCACGGCGTCTGCGGCGCCTGCACCGTCCTCGTCGACGGCCAGCCGATGCGCTCCTGCCTCATGTTCGCCGTCACCGCCCAGGACCACGAGATCACCACCGTCGAGGGCCTGGCCCCCGACGCGGAGCAGATGAGCCCGGTGCAGCAGGCGTTCACCGAGTGCCACGGCCTGCAGTGCGGCTTCTGCACCCCGGGCTTCCTGACGACCATCACGGCATACCTGCAGGAGAACCCGGACCCGACCGAGGCCGAGGCGCGCGAGTGCATCTCGGGCAACCTCTGCCGCTGCACCGGCTACCAGAACATCGTGAAGTCGGTGCTGCGCGCGGCCGAGATCACCCACGAGCGGGAGGCGGGCGCATGACCACGAAGATGTTCGGCGCCCCCGTCCACCGCACGGAGGACCCGCGGCTGGTCACCGGCAACGGCCGCTACCTCGACGACCTCGGCCACGACGCGCTCGCCGCGGCGTTCGTGCGCAGCCCCTACGCGCATGCCCGGATCACCGACATCGACGTCTCCGAGGCGATCGACGTCGAGGGCGTCGTCGCGATCTACACCTACGAGGACCTCGACGGCAAGACCGCCGAGCGCCTGCCGCTGCTCATCCCGCACCCCACGCTGACCAACCCGATGACCGGCTACGCGCTGGCCCCGGAGCTGGTCAACCACGTCGGTGAGCCGGTGGCCATGGTCGTGGCGACCGACCGCTACGTCGCCGAGGACGCCTGCGAGCGCATCCGGGTGGAGTACGAGCAGCTGCCCGTCGTCGTCGGCATCGAGGCGGCCCGCTCCGGCGAGGCGCTGGTGCACGAGGAGGCGCCGGGCAACGTCGCCGCGCACATGGTGCAGGAGGTCGGCGACACCGCGGCCGCGATCGAGGCAGCCCCGCACCGGCTCACGCTCTCGCTGGAGATCGAGCGCAGCGCCTGCATGCCGATGGAGGGCAAGGGCGTCTACGCCCGCTGGGACAGCGACGAGCAGAGCCTGCGCATCTACTCCTCCACCCAGACGTCCACGGGCGTGCGGGCCGCGGTCGCGGCCAAGCTCGGTATGCCGCTGGCCAAGGTCGAGTGCATCGCCCCCGACGTGGGCGGCGGCTTCGGGGTCAAGATCATGCACCCCTGGCCCGAGGAGGTTTTGGTCCCGTGGGCGGCCCGGCGCCTCGACGCCGACGTGAAGTGGGTCGAGGACCGGCGTGAGCACTTCATCTCCTCGGCGCACGAGCGCGGACAGCTCCAGGACGTCGAGGTCGGCTTCGACGACGAGGGTCGGGTGCTCGGCCTGTCGGTGAAGCTGTGGCACGACAACGGGGCCTACACGCCCTACGGGATCATCGTCCCGATCATCACCTCCACCCAGCTGCTGGGCCCCTACAAGCCGGGCGCGTACCGGTGCGAGTTCTGGTCGCTGTTCACCAACACGGTGATCGTCACGCCCTATCGTGGCGCCGGCCGCCCGCAGGGCGTCTACGCGATGGAACGCACCATGGACGCCATCGCCGACTACCTGGGCCGGGACCGCGCCGACGTGCGCAGCGCCAACTTCATCCAGCCCGAGGAGATGCCCTACGACCACGGGCTGCTGTTCCAGGACGGCCGGCCGCTGATGTACGACTCCGGCGACTTCCCCGCCAGCCTGGCCAAGCTCAAGGAGCTGGTGGGCTGGGACGACTTCGCGGCATACCGGGCGGAGGCCCAGGCGGCCGGCCGGCGCGTCGGGCTGGGCATCGGCTGCTACGTCGAGGGCACCGGCGTCGGGCCCTACGAGGGCGGACACATCCAGATCGAGACCACCGGCCGGGTCAACGTTTCCACCGGCCTGACCAGCCAGGGGCAGGGCCACCAGACGGTGTTCGCCCAGATCGTCGCCGAGGAGCTCGGCGTGCGGATGGAGGACGTGCACGTCACCACCGGTGACACCCGCCGGTTCCAGTACGCCGTGGGCACGTTCGCCTCCCGGGCGGCGGTCATGAGCGGCAACGCGATCGCGCTGGCCGCGCGCAACGTGCGGGAGAAGGCGCTGCGGATCGCCGGCGAGGCCCTCGAGGCCGACCCCGGCGACCTCGAGATCGTCGACGGCATCGTGCGGGTCAAGGGTGACCCGGAGGCACAGGTCGCGCTGTCCACCATCGCGGTGCTGTCCAACCCGCTGCGCTACGCTTTCGACGAGTCCGCCAAGGCGGCCACGCAGTTCGCCGGCACGCCCGACATGGACAAGCCGCCGGTGGCCGACGACGACGAGCCGGGCCTGGAGGGCAAGGACTTCTACTCCCCGCCGCGGGCGACGTTCGCCAACGGCATGCACGCCGCCATCGTCGAGACCGACCCGGAGACCGCCGAGATCCGGATCCTGCGCTACTGCGTCATCCACGACTGCGGGCGGATGATCAACCCGATGATCGTCGAGGGGCAGGTGCACGGCGGCGTCGCGCAGGGCGTCGGCGGTGCGCTGTACGAGCGGATGGCCTACGACGAGGCCGGGCAGCTGCTCAACGCCTCGTTCATGGACTTCCTCATGCCCTACGCCTCCGAGGTGCCCCACGTCGAGACCGACCACCTCGAGACGCCGAGCCCGCTGAACCCGTTGGGGATCAAGGGCGCCGGCGAGGCCGGGTGCATCCCGGTCAGCGCGGTCATTGCCAGCGCGATCGAGGACGCCGAAGGCTTCCCGATCACCGCCATGCCGATCTCCCCCACCGAGCTGTGGGACCTGCGCCACCGTCACGCCGCGGGCGAGCTGCCCGGCCTGCGCCGCGGGTCCCGCACCACCACGACCGCCCCCACGGCCTGAGAGAACCAGGAACCCCGCCGATGAAGATCTCCGGATCCGCCACGCTGAACGCCCCCGTCGACCAGGTCTGGGCCGCGTTCAACGACCCCGCCGTGCTCGCCCGCACGCTGCCGGGCTGCCAGCAGCTGCGCGAGGTGGGCCCCGACGCCTACAAGATGACGATCACCGCCGGCGTGGCCTCCATCAAGGGCACCTACGAGGGCGACGTGGCCCTGACCGAGCAGAACCCGCCCGGCTCGTTCGTGCTCAAGGCCTCGGGAGTGGGTGGTCCCGGCACGGTCAGCGCCGACGTCAAGGTGCTGCTCGAGCAGTCCGCCACCGGCGGCACCGCGTTGACCTACGACGCCGACGCGGTCGTGGGCGGGGCCATCGGCGGCGTCGGGCAGCGGATGCTCACCGGGGTGGCCAAGAAGATGGCCGGCCAGTTCTTCATGGCCGTCGACGAGGACATCGCCGGGGTCCGGGTGATGGTGCCGGTGCCCGCCGGGGCGGCCCCGGAGGCCGCTGTGGCTGCCGCACCGGGTGCGCCCGCCGCACCGGCCGGCGCCGTGTATGCCGCGCCGGCACCTGCCCGGGCCGGGTTCCAGGGCAGGGAGTTCCTCGTCGGCACCGTGGTCGGTGCCGCGATCGCCCTCGCCGGCGTGGCCGTCGGCATCGTCGCCGGGAGGCACTGACATGCGCGCGTTCACCGCTGCCGCCGTCCAGATCGCGCCCGTGGCCGGGCCGCTGTCGCCCGACGCGGTCAAGGCCAACGTCGAGAAGTGCGTCGACTGGCTGACCCGCTGCGTCGAGGCGACCGGCGCCGAGCTCGTCGTGCTGCCCGAGTCGGCGACCACCGGCTTCACCCCGGACTGCACGCCCGAGGAGCTGTGGGACCTCGTCTCCGAGCTGCCGGGGCCGGTCATCGAGCCGATCCAGGCGGCAACCGCCCGCCTCGGCGTGCACGTCTGCGTCGGCACCTACGAGCGCGGTGAGGAGCGGGGGGTCGTCTACAACTCCAGCGCCCTCATCGGCCCCGACGGCTCGCTGCTCGGCGTCTACCGCAAGACGCACCCGTTCTGCACCGAGATCCGCTCGCGCGGCGGCTGGGTCACCCCCGGTGACACGGTCACCGTCGTCGACACCGAGCTCGGCCGGATCGGCATGATCATCTGCTTCGACGGCGACTACCCCGAGCTCACCCGCATCCAGGCGGTGCAGGGCGCCGAGGTCATCTGCCGCCCGTCCGCCCTGCTGCGCAGCGCCGACGTGTGGGAGCTGACCAGCCGGGCCCGGGCCTACGACAACCACGTCTACGTCATCGGCGCCAACGCCACCGGGACCGACCCGGCCGGGGTGCTGTACTTCGGCAACAGCCACATCGTCACGCCGATCGCCCACATCGCCGCCAAGGCCGCCACGCACGAGTCCTGGGTGACCGCCCGGCTCGACCCGAACGAGGCGCTGCGCTCGCTGACCCCCGGCTCCAGCGTCGGCCAGGGCTTCGACCACCTCGCGGACCGCAACCTGGACCTGATCCGCAACTACCGCGAGGACCTCGAGCGGCCCGCCGCGTCGAGCTTCCCCCACCTCCAGGTCTGAGACACCCCCAGCTTTCTCGACCGAACACGCCTCAGCCCGCGTTTCGAGCCCGAACCGGGGTCGAAACGCGGGCTGTCCGGTGTCCGGATGGGGTCGCGGGCGGAAGGTGAGGCGCGCTGCGGGAGGCGACGACACGGCATACCCGAGGTGTGCATGAAGATCTGCCAAGGGTCTTGGCAGGTTCTGACAGGGACGCGGGGTGGCGGCGCGAGTTGAATCGAGGGCACCGCCGGCTCGTCCGGCGCTCCGGCCAGACTCCCACCTCTCCCGCCCGAGGAACGCCATGACGCAGACCCCACGTCGCATCCGCATCGGCATCGACACCGGCGGCACGTTCACCGACGTCGTCGCCTTCGACGAGGACTCCGGCGCGCTGATCACGACCAAGACGCCCTCGACCCCGGCCAACCCGGCCGACGGCTTCATCACCGGCGTGCACAAGGTCCTCGACCTGCTCGGCGCGACCGGCGCGGACGTCACCGCCGTCTGCCACGGCACCACGGTGGCCACCAACCAGCTGCTCGAGGGCAAGGTCGAGCAGCTCGGCTTCATCACCTCCGCGGGCTATGAGTTCATCCTCGAGATCGCCCGCCAGGCGGTGCCGGACGGCTACGGCAACTCCTACTTCTGGGTCAAGCCGCCGCGGATCGTGCCGGCCGACCTGGTCAAGACCGTCGAGGGCCGCTTCGACTTCGAGGGCAATGAGGTCCGCCCGTTCGACGAGGAGGGCGCGGCGCAGGTGGCCCGCTGGTTCCGCGACCAGGGCATCACCACGATCGGGGTCTGCTTCCTGCACGCCTACGCCAACCCCGAGCACGAGCTGCGGATGCGGGAGATCCTGCAGCGAGAGCACCCCGAAGCGGTCATCTCGATCTCCAGCGACGTGCTGCGGGAGTACCGCGAGTACGAGCGCTCGATGACCACGCTGGTCGACGCCGCGGTCAAGCCGAAGGTGTCCCGCTACGTCTCCAACATCAAGACCCGCCTGGACGACTTCACCGGCGCCGCCTCGGCCGACCGTGACTCGATCCCCTTCTACATCATGAAGTCCAACGGTGGTGTCCTGTCCGCCGACGAGGTCGTGCACCAGCCGATCACCACGGTGCTCTCCGGGCCGGCCGCCGGCGCGCTCGGCGCCGCGCTGATCTCCGGCAAGGCCGGCTTCGACAAGGTCCTCACGTGCGACGGGGGCGGCACCTCCACCGACGTGTCCGTGGTCCTCGGCGGCGAGCCGACCCTGACCACCGAGGGCACGGTCGGGGCCTACCCGTCCAAGATCCCGATGATCGACGTCGTCACCGTCGGCGCGGGCGGCGGCTCGATCGCGTGGATCTCCCCCGAGGGCACGCTCAAGGTCGGTCCTCGCTCCGCGGGCGCCGACCCGGGGCCGCTCTGCTACGCCAAGGGCGGCACCGAGCCGACCATCACCGACGCCCACGTCATGCTCGGCCGGATCCCGGCCCACCTGCTCGGCGGCGAGATCCCGCTGGACGCCGCCGCCGCCAAGGCCGGGATCGAGGCCCTCGCCGCGCGGCTCGGCCTGACCCCCGACGAGTGCGCCGCCGGCATCCTCGAGATCTCCGCGTGGAACCAGGCCAACGCCCTGCGCCAGATCTCGGTCAAGCGCGGCCTGGACGTGCGCGACTTCATGCTCGCGACCTTCGGCGGCTCCGGTTCGCTGCTGGCCTGCCGCCTCGTCGACATCCTCGACCTCGCCGGCGTGGTCGTCCCGCAGAACCCGGGCAACGTCTCGGCGTTCGGCCTGCTCACCGTCGACGTCAAGAACGACTACGTGCAGACCGCCGTCGCCAAGCACACCCAGCTCGACCTCGCCGGCGTCGAGAAGACCTTCGCCGAGCTGACCGAGCGCGCCGCCGAGGCCCTGGACGCCGAGGGCTTCGCCCGCGCCGACCACCGCTACGTGCGCACCGTCGACCTGCGCTACTTCGGCCAGGCCTTCGAGGTGCGGGTCAACGCCCCCGAGGGCGCGGTGGACACCGGCTTCGCCGAGACGGTGGCGACCGCCTTCCACGACGCCCACAAGGGCCTGTACGGCTACGACTTCCGCGACGACGCGCGTCAGCAGGTCGAGTGGGTCAACCTGCGCGTCACCGGCATCGGGCCGATCACCCGGCCCGAGCTGGCCGAGATCGAGGGCGCCGCCGACTCCGTCGAGCGGGCCCGCACCGGCACCCGCCCGGTCTGCTTCGACCCCGCCGACGGCTACGTCGACGCCGGCATCTACTGGCGCGCCGACCTGCGCAGCGGCGACGAGATCGCCGGGCCGGTCATCGTCGAGGAGTTCGGCTCGACCGTGCCCGTCCACCCCGGCTTCACCGTCCGCGTCGACGCGTACGGCAACCTCGTGATCACCAAGGAGAGCGCGAAGTGACCGCTGTGACCGACACCCCGGCCCTCAACGTCGACCCGATCGTCCTGGAGATCGTCGAGGGCACCCTGGCCAGCGTCGAGATGGAGGTGGAGACCGCTATCGCGCGCACCTCCCGCTCGCCGATGATCCGCGACGCGCACGACTTCCGCGCCGGCATCCACGACCGGCGGCTGCGCAAGCTGACCGGCCGCTCGTACAGCGCCCTGGTCCACCCGGTGGCCCGCGACTACCCGCTGGAGACCATGCGCGAGGGCGACGTGTTCTTCCACAACGACGTCTACGAGTCCGAGGGCGGCATCGGCCACCTGCCGGACCTGTGCGTCACCGTGCCGGTCTTCCACCAGGGCGAGGTCGTCGCCTTCGTCCAGGCCTTCGGCCACCACGACGACATCGGCGGCGCCTGCCCCGGCTCGATGCCCTCGGGCGCGACCAGCGTCTACGAGGAGGGGCTGATGGTGCCCCCGATCCGGCTGTGGGACGCGGGCGTGCCCAACGAGGCGGCGCTGAAGATCATGACGCGCAACAGCCGTATGCCGGAGTCCCTCGCCGCCGATCTCGACGCCGAGTGCAGCGCCTGCCTCATGGGCGCCGCGCGCCTGTCGGACCTGTTCAACCGCTACGGCCGCGAGACCGTCGAGGCGGCCTTCGACGCCATCCTCGACAAGACCACCGAGACCTACCGCCGCGAGATCCTGTCCAAGATCCCCGACGGCGAGTACGTCTGGGAGGACTACGCCGAGCACGACGGGGTCGACGAGCCGAGGCTGCACACCCAGCGGATCACGCTGACCAAGACCAGCACCGGCGGCCCCGGCAACGGCCCGAAGATCGTCATCGACTTCACCGGCACCGCTCCGCAGGCCAAGGGCCCGATCAACCACTGCGGGGACTACGCCGACGGGAACTTCCTCAAGAAGTGGCTCGCGCCGATCCTGCGCAACCTCGCCGACACCCCCGAGCGGATGGCCGAGCTCGACGTCAACGAGGGCATCGTGCCGCTCATCGAGATGAAGTTCCCGGAGAAGGGCACGCTGCTCACGCCGATCTTCCCGGCGCCGACCAACGCCCGGACCTTCGTCATCCTGCGCCTGCTCGGCGTGCTCGCCGGCGTCATCGCCAAGGCCGTCGACGGCAAGATGCCGGCCGACCAGGAGACGATCCGCTACACCGGCGTCTACGGCCACGACCGCGACGGCAACGACTACCTCATGCGCGAGGTGCTCGGCGGCGGCTCCGGCGGCCGCTACTACGCCGACGGCGAGGACACCATCCACGTCGTGCCCGACTCGCGGAACCTGCCGACCGAGTTCACCGAGAGCCGCTTCCCGTTCCTCGTCGAGCGCCTCGGCCTGGCCGTGGACTCCGGCGGCGCGGGCCGCTATCGCGGTGGCCTGGGCTACGAGAAGCAGATTCGGATGCTCAAGGACGCCAACTTCATGTCCATCGCCGACCGCTCGATCCTGGCCTGCTGGGGCGTCAAGGGCGGCAAGGCCGGCAAGCCGTTCCAGGTGACGATCGACCCGGGCGGCCCGCACGAGCGGGAGGTCGACGCGCTGGCCGACCACGAGCCGGTCAAGGCCGGCGAGGTCATCCGGATCCGCACCACCGGAGGTGGCGGCTGGGGCGACCCGCTGGAGCGCCCGTACGACGAGGTGCAGCGCGACCTGAGGTGGGGCAAGGTCTCCTTCGAGGGTGCCCGCACCGACTACGGCGTCGTGGCCACGGGCACCAAGGACGAGCCAGTCATCGACACCGCGGCGTCCGACGCCCTGCGTGCCGAGCGCCGCGCCGTCCGCGGTGAGCAGCCGTTCTTCGACCGCGGGCCCGGCTACGCCACGCTGGCCGCCGGCGCCAGCGCCGCGGACGTCGACTGGCTCTGACCGCAGCAGACCGACAGGAGACCGACATCGTGACCGGACCGCTCGACGACACCACCGTCATCGACCTCACCCGCGCCCTCGCCGGCCCGCACGCCGGGATGATGCTGGGCGACCTCGGTGCCCGGGTCATCAAGGTGGAGACGCCCGGCGGCGGGGACGACACCCGCGGCTGGGGCCCGCCCTTCGTCGGGCCCGAGGACGACCCGATCTCGACCTACTTCCTGTCCTGCAACCGCAACAAGGAGTCGATCACCCTCGACCTCAAGAGCGAGGACGGGGTGGCGACGCTGACCCGGCTGGTCACCCACGCCGACGTGCTGCTGGAGAACTTCCGGCCCGGCGTGCTCGACCGGCTCGGCTTCAGCGTCGAGCGGCTGCACGAGCTCAACCCGCGCCTGGTCATCCTGTCGATCAGCGGCTTCGGCCACGACGGTCCCGAGGGTGGCCGGGCGGGGTACGACCAGATCGCGCAGGGCGAGGCCGGCCTGATGTCCCTGACCGGCCCCGACCCCGACCACCCGACCCGCGTGGGGGTGCCGATCGGCGACCTGCTCGCCGGGATGTACGGCGCGTACGGCGTGGTCGCCGCCCTGCA
>NZ_DASVZH010000043.1:0-49715 GCF_036391795.1 Oryzihumus sp. | reverse complement strand
CGGCTGGTGCCGGGGGCCTCCTTCGTGGTCCAGGTCGACGAACCCGGCCTGCCAGGCGTGCTGGCCGGGTCGCTGCCGACGGTGTCCGGCTTCGGCCGGATCCGCGCCGTCGACCCGCAGGTCGCCGCAGCCGGGCTGCGTGAGGTCCTCGCGGCCGTGGGGGAGCGGCCCACCGTCATCCACTGCTGCGCACCGGCGGTGCCGCTGCCGCTGCTGCGCTCGACCGGTGCGCGCGCGATCTCCCTGGACGCCTCCCTCGTGCGCTCCGCCGGCTGGGAGTCGATCGCGGCGACGGTCGAGGACGGCGTCGGGCTGTGGGCCGGGCTCGTGCCCACCGACGACGAGCAGCCGCGGGTCACCGAGCTGACCAGCCGCCTCGTCTCCGCCTGGCGGGGGGTGGGGCTGCCGCTGTCCGACCTGGCCGAGGTGACCGTCACCCCGGCGTGCGGCCTGGCCGGGCTCACACCACAGGGGGCCCGCGACGTTCAACGGGCGACCGTGCACATCGCGCAGGAGCTGACCGAGAGATCCGGGGGCTGAAGACCACCATGACCGCACTGACCCGCCCGTTGCCGGGCCCCAACGCGCCGTCGGCCCGGACCACCCGGGTGCCGTGGCAGGCCAAGTTCCTGGCCCTGTCCGTCATCTGGGGCTCGAGCTTCCTGTTCATGAAGGTGGGGCTGCGCTCCCTGGCGCCGCTGCAGATCTCCGGGTTCCGCATCCTCAGCGGGGCGCTCGTGCTGACCGTCCTGCTCCTGGTGACGCGCGGGCGGCTGCCGCACCAACGGCATACCTGGGCGCACCTGTTCGTCTCGGCGTTCTTCCTGTGCACGCTGCCGTTCAGCCTGTTCGCCCTGGGGGAGGAGCGGGTCAGCTCGGCGCTGGCCGGCATCGGCAACGCGACCACGCCGATCGCCACGGTGCTCTTCGCCCTGCTCCTGCTGCCCTCCGACCGGATCGCGCTGGGCAAGGTCCTCGGCGTGCTGTCCGGCTTCCTTGGCGTGCTGGTGATCATGCAGCCGTGGCAGGCCGCCGGTCGTCCCGACCTCATCGGCTTCGGCATGACCCTGGTGGCCGGCGCGTCCTACGGGATCGGCTGGACCTACAACCGGCGGTTCCTGGCCAAGGCCGACCTCGGTGGGCTGGCGCAGCCAGCCGCGCAGCTGATCATCGCCTCAGGGCAGATGGTGGTCGTGCTGCTCGTGTGGTGGCTGATGAACCGTGGGCACCTCGCGACGCCGTGGTCGCTGCACTCGGCCCCGTCGGCGGCGCTCGGCCCGCTGCTGGCCGTGACCGCACTCGGGGTGGTCGGCACCGGCATCGCCTACTCGTTCCACTTCGACGTGGTCCGCGCGGCCGGCCCGACCGTGGGCTCGACCGTGACCTACCTGATCCCGGTCGTGTCCGTGGCGCTCGGCGTGCTGCTGCTGCACGAGCACCTGCAGTGGCCGCAGGCCCTCGGCGCGGCCATCGTGCTCTCGGCGGCCGTGCTCATCCAGCGCCCGGTCCGCAAGCCCCCGGTCACCGCCGCGACCTGAGCAGGAGAGCGCACACAGCACGGAGTCGCGGAGGCGGGCACCGGTCAGTCGCCGGCCCGGGTGTCGCGCTTCTCGGTGATGAGCTGGACGAGGTTGCCGCAGGTGTCGTCGAAGACGGCCACCACGGCCGAGCCGATGTCGGTCGGGGCCTGGGTGAAGGTGACCCCGAGGCCCACGAGGCGGTCATGCTCGGCGGCGACGTCGTCGACGGCGAACTGGGCAAGGGGGATCCCGTCGTTCGCGAGGGCCTCCCGGTACGGACGGACGGCAGGGTGGTCGGAGGGTTCCAGCAGGAGCTGCGGGCCGTCCTGGTCCTCAGGGGAGACCACGGTGAGCCAGAAGCTGTCACCGAGGGGGATGTCGTGGTGGACCGTGAACCCGAGGACGTTCGTGTAGAAGTCGAGAGCGGCTCGCTGGTCGTCGACATAGATGCTGGTGAGCCGGATCTTCATTGGGTGTCCTCTCGGCGCTCCGGCAGTCGCCACCGGTCGGCGATGACTGCGAGGGGTTCGGCGTTGACGTAGTGGAGCTTGGTCCTGCCCCGTCGCTCGGTCGTCACCAGGCCGGCGCTCTCCAAGATGGCGAGGTGCTGCGAGATCGCCTGCCGGGTCGAGCCGAGACCGTGCTGGGTGGTGAGGATCGAGCACAGCCCGAACAGGCTCTGGCCGTCATGGCGGACGAGCACGTCGAGGATCAGCCGTCTCGTCTCGTCGTCGAGCGCCCGGTAGACATCCGCCATGTCTCCACCGTAGGCAAGCGGCTACTTGCACTTCAAGCATGATTCGTGGGCTGGGCGTGTGCATCGCGCGGGCGACGACCGCTCAGCTCAGAGGTCGAGGCGGTAGGCCAGCAGGTCCACGCCGGGGACGGGGGACCAGTCCCGCTCGGGGGTGCGGCGGAAGCCGTGCCGCTCGTAGATGCGGTGGGCGGCGGTCATGCCCGGCTGGGTGGAGAGCACCACGGCGCGGGCGCCGACCCGGCGGGCCTCGTCCAGGCAGGCTCGCACGAGCGAGTCGCCGACGCCCCGGCCGCGGGCCCGGGGTGAGACCGCGAGCATCCGGAACTCCGCCTCGCCCTCGCGGGAGAGCTCGGCCATCGGGCTGCCCGCCACGGCGAAGGTCACCGTGCCGACCGGCTCGTCGTCCTCGTCCACGGCGACCAGCAGCAGGGCGTCCTGCGAACGGCCGCCGGCGTCGGCCAGGCGCACCGTGTAGTCCGCGTCCGCCGGGATGTGCCCGTCGTCGACGTAGGCCCGCACGGTGAGCGCCCCGACGGCGTCGTGGTCGCGCGGCTCGGCACGGCGGACGGTGTAGTCGGACACCCCCACATTGTGCGCACCCCGAGCACAGCCCGACCCGTGCGTCCGGCAGCCGGTACCGCGCCCGTGGGACCCGGCCCGGTCGCCCTCCGGTTGTCGGTCCGGTGCGGCAGGATGTGGCCTGTGACCGACCTGCCCACCGACGTTCCCGACGACGCCCGCCACGAGTGGACCGCGCTCGCGGAGGAGGTGCGCGGGCACCAGTTCGCCTACTACGTGCGCGACGCCCCGACCATCAGCGACGGGGAGTACGACGCGCTGATGCGCCGGCTGGAGGTCCTCGAGGAGCAGTACCCCGAGCTGCGCACCCCCGACAGCCCGACCCAGCAGGTGGGCGGCACCTTCTCCACCGAGTTCACCGCGGTCGACCACCTCGAGCGCATGATGAGCCTGGACAACGCGTTCAGTGCCGAGGAGCTCACCGCGTGGGCCGCGCGGGTCGACCGCGACGCCGGCACGGCATACCACCTGCTGTGCGAGCTCAAGATCGACGGCCTGGCGGTCAACCTGCTCTACGAGCGCGGCCGGCTGGTGCGGGCCGCGACCCGCGGCGACGGCCGCACCGGCGAGGACGTCACCCACAACGTGCGCACCATCGACGGCGTCCCGCACGCGCTCGAGGGCGACGGGCACCCCGAGCGGATGGAGGTGCGCGGGGAGGTGTTCTTCCCCGTCGCCGCGTTCGAGGAGCTCAACGCCGGCCTGGTCGAGGCCGGCAAGGCGCCGTTCGCCAACCCGCGCAACGCCGCCGCCGGCTCGCTGCGCCAGAAGGACCCACGGGTCACCGCCTCCCGGCCGCTGCAGATGCTGGTCCACGGCATCGGCGCCCGCGACGGCTTCGAGATCGAGCGGCAGTCCGACGCCTACGCCCTGCTGCGCGACTGGGGCCTGCCCGTCTCGCAGCGCTACAAGGTCGTCGACGGGCTGCCCGAGGTGCAGGACTACATCGACTACTACGGCGAGCACCGCCACTCGGTCGAGCACGAGCTCGACGGCATCGTCATCAAGGTCGACGAGGTGTCGGTGCAGCGCCGGCTCGGGTCGACCAGCCGGGCACCTCGGTGGGCGATCGCGTTCAAGTACCCGCCCGAGGAGGTCAACACCAAGCTCCTCGACATCCGGGTCAACGTCGGGCGCACCGGCCGGGTCACCCCATTCGGCGTGATGACCCCGGTCAAGGTGAGCGGCTCCACCGTCGAGATGGCCACGCTGCACAACGCCTTCGAGGTCAAGCGCAAGGGCGTGCTCATCGGCGACACGGTCGTGCTGCGCAAGGCCGGCGACGTCATCCCCGAGATCGTCGGACCCGTGGTCGACCTGCGCGACGGCACCGAGCGGGAGTTCGTCATGCCGACGCACTGCCCCGAGTGCGGCACCGAGCTCGCCCCGCAGAAGGAGGGCGACAAGGACATCCGCTGCCCCAACAGCCAGTACTGCCCCGCGCAGCTGCGCGAGCGGGTCTTCGGCATGGCCGGCCGCGGCGCGTTCGACATCGAGGCGCTCGGCTGGGAGGGCGCCATCGCACTGCTGGAGTCCGGCGTCATCGCCGACGAGGGCGACATCTTCTCCCTGACCGAGGACGACATCGCCCGGGTCCCGCTCTACACCCGTGCCGCGAAGAAGGGCGAGGTCGAGGGCGACCCCGAGGGCGCCCGGGTGCTCTCGGCCAACGGCAAGCGCCTGGTCGCCAACCTCGAGGCCGCCAAGGCCCAGCCGCTGTGGCGGGTGCTCGTCGCCTTGTCGATCCGCCACGTCGGGCCGACCGCGGCCCGGGCGCTGGCCGGCCACTTCGGTTCCCTGGACGCCATCCGCACCGCCGGGCTGGAGGAGCTCGCCGGGGTCGAGGGCGTCGGTCCGGTCATCGCGGAGGCGGTCACCGAGTGGTTCACCGTCGACTGGCACGTCGCCATCGTCGACAAGTGGGCCAAGGCCGGCGTGCGCATGGCCGACGAGGTCGACGAGTCCACGCCCAGGACGCTCGCCGGCCTGACCATCGTGGTCACCGGGTCGCTGGAGGGGTTCTCCCGCGACGAGGCCAAGGAGGCGATCCTGGCCCGCGGCGGCAAGGCGGCCGGGTCGGTGTCCAAGAAGACCGACTACGTCGTCGTCGGCGAGAACGCCGGGTCCAAGGCCGACAAGGCCCAGGAGCTGGGGCTGACCATCCTCGACGAGGCCGGGTTCCGCCGGCTGCTGGAGACCGGCAGCGCCGACTGACGCGCCCGGCCGGGCCGCCTCTCCTCGCGCCGGTGTGGCGCCGCGCCCCCAGGTGGGCCGGGGGGCGTGGCGGCCACCCGGCATACCGGCCGGTCCATGCCCCGTGCACCCGCAGGACGGCGCGCGGCCGCCCCCTAGACTGAGGCCCATGTCCGCTCTCACCCGCGACGAGGTCGCCCATCTGGCCATGCTCGCGCGCATCAACCTCAGCGACGCCGAGCTCGACAAGATGGCCGGCGAGCTGGCGGTCATCCTCGACTCGGTCGCCCGCGTGGGCGAGGTTGCTGCCGACGACATCCCGCCGACGTCCCACCCCCTGCCGCTGACCAACGTCACGCGGCGGGACGAGGTGCGCCCGAGCCTCGGGGCCGACGTGGCCCTCGCCGGCGCGCCCGCCGCGGAGCAGCAGCGCTTCTCCGTGCCGCGCATCCTCGACGAGGACTGACGCGGCGGCGGTGCCCCGCGTGCCGCCCCTGCCCGAGACCGTCTGCCGCATCCTGACCAAAGGTTCACCGTGACTTCCGACATCACCCGCGCGAGCGCCGCCGAGCTGGCGGACGCGCTCTCCCGCAAGGACATCAGCGCGGTCGAGGCCACCCAGGCCCACCTCGACCGGATCGCCGCCGTCGACGGCGCCGTCCATGCCTTCCTGCACGTGGACACCGACGGCGCGCTCGCCGCCGCGAAGGACATCGACCAGCGCCGCGCCGCGGGGGAGGACCTGCACGTCCTCGCCGGCGTGCCGATCGCGGTCAAGGACGTCGTGGCCACCAAGGGCCTGCCGACCACGGCCGGCTCCAGGATCCTCGAGGGCTGGGTCCCGCCGTACGACGCCACCCTGGTCAGCAAGCTCAAGGCGGCGGGCATGCCGATCCTGGGCAAGACCAACCTGGACGAGTTCGCCATGGGCTCCTCCACCGAGCACTCGGCCTACGGCCCCTCGCGCAACCCGTGGGACCTCGACCGCATCCCCGGCGGCTCCGGTGGTGGCTCCTCGGCGGCCGTCGCCGCGTTCGAGGCGCCGCTGGCGATCGGCACCGACACCGGTGGCTCGATCCGCCAGCCGGCGGCGGTCACCGGCACCGTGGGCACCAAGCCGACCTACGGCGGCGTCTCCCGCTACGGCCTCATCGCGCTGGCCAGCAGCCTCGACCAGGCCGGCCCCTGCACCCGTACTGTGCTCGACGCGGCGCTGCTGCACTCGGTCATCGGCGGGCACGACCCGATGGACTCCACCTCGATCGACGCCCCGGTGCCGCCCGTCCTGGAGGCGGCGCGTCGCGCCGACGTCAAGGGCATGCGCATCGGCGTGGTCAAGGAGCTCGGCGGCGAGGGCTACCAGGCCGGCGTCCGCCAGCGCTTCGAGGAGTCCGTGCAGCTGCTGGTCGACGCCGGGGCCGAGGTCGTCGAGGTCTCCTGCCCGCACTTCGAGTACGCCCTCGCGGCCTACTACCTCATCCTGCCCAGCGAGGCGTCCTCCAACCTGGCCAAGTTCGACGCGATGCGCTACGGCCTGCGCGTGCTGCCGGAGGGGGTCGACGACCCCAGCGCCGAGCAGGTCATGGCGGCCACCCGCGAGGCCGGCTTCGGCGACGAGGTCAAGCGACGCATCATCCTGGGCACCTATGCGCTGTCCAGCGGCTACTACGACGCCTACTACGGGCAGGCGCAGAAGGTCCGCACGCTGATCTCGCGTGACTTCGCCGCCGCGTTCGAGAAGGTCGACGTGCTCGTCTCGCCGACCGCGCCGACCACCGCGTTCAAGATCGGGGAGAAGCTCGAGGACCCGATGGCGATGTACCTCAACGACATCGCGACCATCCCGGCCAACCTCGCCGGCGTGCCCGGCATGTCGCTGCCCAGCGGCCTGGCCCCCGAGGACGGGCTGCCCACCGGCATCCAGATCCTCGCCCCGGCCACCCAGGACGAGCGCCTGTACGGCGTGGGCGCGGCGCTCGAGGGCATGCTCTCCGACCGCTGGGGCGGGCACCTGCTCGCGCAGGCCCCCGACCTCGCCGACCTGACCTCCGCCGTCGCCAAGGAGGCGCGCGCATGACCACCACCACCGCTGCCGAGCCGGTCCTCGACTACGCCGAGGCGCTGGCCTCCTTCGACCCGGTGATGGGCCTCGAGGTCCACGTCGAGCTCAACACCGCGACCAAGATGTTCTGTGGCTGCGCCACCGAGTTCGGTGCCGAGCCCAACTCCCAGGTCTGTCCGGTCTGCCTCGGCCTGCCCGGCGCCCTGCCGGTCGTCAACGACAAGGCCGTGGAGTCGGCGATCCGCATCGGCCTGGCGCTGAACTGCGAGATCGCCGAGTGGTGCCGGTTCGCCCGGAAGAACTACTTCTACCCGGACATGCCGAAGAACTTCCAGACCTCGCAGTACGACGAGCCGATCGCCTTCAACGGCTACCTGGACGTGGAGCTCGAGGACGGCACGACGTACCGCGTGGAGATCGAGCGCGCCCACATGGAGGAGGACACCGGCAAGTCGCTGCACGTCGGTGGCGCCACCGGCCGCATCCACGGCGCCGAGTACTCCCTGGTCGACTACAACCGGGCCGGCATCCCCCTGATCGAGATCGTCACCAAGCCGCTGGTCGGCGCGGGGGAGCGGGCCCCGGAGGTGGCCCGTGCCTACGTCGCCACCCTGCGCGACCTGCTGCGGGCGCTGCACGTCAGCGACGTGCGCATGGAGCAGGGCTCGCTGCGCTGCGACGCCAACGTCTCGCTGCGGGCCAGGGCCGACGACCAGCAGGCCGTGCCCTTCGGCACCCGCACCGAGACCAAGAACGTCAACTCGCTGCGCTCGGTGGAGCGCGCGGTGCGCTACGAGATCACCCGCCAGGCGGCGATCCTGACCGGTGGCGGCTCCATCACCCAGGAGACGAGGCACTGGCACGAGGACACCGGCGTCACCACCTCGGGCCGCGTGAAGTCCGACGCCGAGGACTACCGCTACTTCCCCGAGCCCGACCTGGTGCCGGTCGCCCCGACCCGCGAGCTGGTCGAGGACCTGCGCGAGACGCTGCCCGAGCCGCCGGCCCAGCGCCGTCGCCGGCTTCAGGGCGACTGGGGCTTCTCAGACCTGGAGATGCGTGACGTCGTCAACGCCGGTGCGGTCGAGCTCATCGAGGAGACCGTGGACGCCGGGGCGTCGCCGTCCGGGGCGCGCAAGTGGTGGTCCGGTGAGCTGGCCCGTCGCGCCAACGCCGAGGGCCGTGACGTGGCCGACTTCGGCGTCACACCGGCGCACATCGCCGAGCTCGACGGACTCGTGGCCTCCGGCCGGCTCAACGACTCGATGGCCCGTCAGGTCCTCGAGGGTGTCATCGCCGGCGAGGGCACGCCGACCGAGGTGGCCGACGCGCGCGGGCTGCAGCTCGTCAGCGACGACGGCGCGCTCGGCGCGGCGGTCGACACCGTGATCGCGGCGAACCCGGACGTGGCCGCCAAGATCCGCGACGGCAAGGTCCAGGCCGCCGGCGCGCTGATCGGCCAGGTCATGAAGGAGATGAAGGGCCAGGCCGACGCGGCCAAGGTCCGCACGCTGATCCTGGAGAAGCTCGGGGTCTCCTGATCGTCCTCGGATGCTGCCCCGGACGACGACCACTTGGGTCGTCGGCCGGGGCAGTTGCTCTTGGGCCTGCTCGCACGCTCCCTTGACGGCCCGGCGAGCCACTGCCCCGGCCTCCTCAGCGATCGGCACGGCGGGTCCCGGCTTGCCCCCGCCGCCGTGGCCTCAGACTTCACGGTGGGCTCGACGGGGCGACCTTCACCAGCCGGGGACGGTGGCAGAACAGTGGCGTCGGTGCGGCTCGTACCCTGCGCCGGTGAGGCTCCCGCCGTGCCCTCACGGCAGCGCCTGGCGGAACCAGTCGGTCGGGAGGATGACGATGCGGTCGTCCCCGGGCCGAGGGGTGCCACGGAAGGTGTTGCTGGTGACCAGCCACAGCCGCCCGTCGGGCGCGGAGACGACCGTGCGCAGGCGCCCGTAGCTGCGGTAGAGCAGCCGGCGCGGCTGTCCCGCGGACGTGCCGCCGTCGAGCGGCACCCGCCACAGGCACTCCCCGCGCAGCGCCGCGAGGTACGCCGCGCCGTCGGCCCCGATCGCCAGCCCGCTGGGGGAGGCGTCGTCGGTGGGCCACTGCACCAGCGGGTCCACGAAGCCGGCGCGGTGGCCGATGCCCTCCACCAGCGGCCACCCGTAGTTGGCGCCCGGCCGGATGAGGTTGAGCTCGTCCCAGGTGTCCTGCCCGAACTCGCTGGCGTACATCCGCCCGTGCGCGTCCCAGGCGATGCCCTGCACGTTGCGGTGGCCCAGGGTCCACACCGGCGACCCCGGGAACGGGTTGCCGGGCGCCGGTGCGCCGTCGGCGGTGACCCGCAGGATCTTCCCGCCCAGGGAGCCGCGGTCCTGCGCGTTGGGCCGGATCCCGGCATCGCCGGTGGTGACGTAGAGGTAGCCGTCCGGGCCGAACGCCAGCCGTCCGCCGTTGTGGTTGCCGGCCTTCGGGATGCCGCTGAGGATGACTCGTTCCGCGCGAAGGACGTTGTCGCGCAACGACATCCGGAGCACACGGTTGTCCCCGGCGGCTGTCGTGTAGACGAACAGCTGGTGGTCCGAGGCGAAGTGGGGGGACAGCGCGATACCGAGGAGCCCACCCTCCCCGCCAGGGACGACCCCGGGCACCCGGCCGAGGACGCGCGGACGCGCGCCCGGCCGGACCAGCAGCACGCGGGCGGTATCGCGTTCGGTCACCAGCGCGCTGCCGTCACCGAGCAGGGCCAGACCCCAGGGCACGGACAGCCCCGTGGCCACCGTCGTCGTCGTGCTGACCGGGGACGGGGTCGGTGAGGGCGGCGAGGTCGTCGCAGGAGGTGGCGGCGACGCCGGTGCGGGGGAGGTTCCTGCGGCCGTCGGGGCGCTGGAGACCACAGGCCCGGCCGGGGTGCCCGAGGTGCACCCGGCCAGGGCCACCGCCGTCGCGACGAGCACCGCCGCGGTCGCCCGCATGGCACTGATTCTCGCAGTCGGGGAATACCAGCGCGCCCTGGCGCCTTGAACACCATGGACAGCACGCGAGCAGCGTTGCTGGCCAACCCCCTTGCTCATCGCGGGACCGACTCGTCGGCACCCGCGATCTGACGACCCCAGGAGGCCGCTGTGACCATGAACGCCACCCCGACCCGAATCTATGCGGCCCCCACCACCGACGCCACCACCTGCACCCCGCGCCTGCAGGTCCCCCGTCACCCGCGGGTGCGCTTCGCCCTGTCGGAGCGGGCCGCCCGCCGTCACCTCGAGCAGTTCGAGGGCAAGCAGGGCCGGTAACGTCGGGCGCATGCCCGTCATCTCCCTGCCCGACGCGACATGGTCGGGTCTGGTCGGCGCGCTGGCCGGGGTCGAGGTCGTCCACTGGGACATGACCGGCCCCGCGCCGCGCGCCGACGAGCTCGAGCTGGTGGTGCCGCCCTACCTCGGGGCGCGCGAGCACCTGCGCGACCTGCGTGAACTGCCCCGGCTGCGTCTCGTGCAGCTGCTGACGGCGGGCTACGACGACGCCCTGCCGCACGTCGGGCCGGGGGTGCAGCTGGCCAACGCCGCCGGGGTGCACGACGCCTCCACCGCCGAGCTCGCCGTGGGCCTCACCCTGGCCGCCGAGCGTGGCCTGCCGGAGTTCGTGGCGGCCCAGGCGCGCTCGCAGTGGCTGCCCACGACGATCCGCGGCTCGCTGGCCGACAAGAAGGTCCTGGTCCTCGGCTACGGCTCGATCGGGCATGCCGTCGCTCGCCGGATGGCGCCGTTCGAGGTCAGCCTGACCGCGGTCGCCTCCCGCGCCCGGGCCGGCGACGAGCTCGTCCCGAGCGTGCACGGCATCGACGAGCTCCCCGACCTGCTGCCCCAGCAGGACGTGGTCGTGGTCATCGTGCCGCTCACCGAGGCGACCACGGGCCTGGTGGACGCCGGCTTCCTCGCCGCGATGAAGCCCGGTGCGCTGCTGGTCAACGTGGCTCGCGGCAAGGTGGTCGACACCGACGCCCTCGTCTCCGCCCTGCAGGAGGGCCGGGTGCGGGCCGCCCTCGACGTCACCGACCCCGAGCCGTTGCCCGGCGACCACCCGCTCTGGCAGGCCCCGGGCGTGCTGATCAGCCCACACGTCGGCGGTGCCACCGACGCCTTCGCCCCGAGGGCGGCACGTCTGCTGCGTGAGCAGCTCTCCGCCTTCGTCGGCGGCCGGCCGCTGCTGAACGTGGTCCACACCGGCTGAACCCGTTGCCGCTGTCGGTCCCGCGGTCCAGACTGCGAGACATGACGCAGACTGTGGTGGGGATCGGGACGCGCAAGGGGCTCTGGCTGGCGCGCAGTGAGGACAGGCGGACGTGGTCCCTGGAGGGGCCGCAGTTCATGATGCGCGAGGTGCCGAGCA
This sequence comes from Oryzihumus sp., assembly GCF_036391795.1. Lineage (GTDB taxonomy): Bacteria > Actinomycetota > Actinomycetes > Actinomycetales > Dermatophilaceae > Oryzihumus. Next base: position 38,212 of record NZ_DASVZH010000043.1, on the reverse strand, counting down.
TCGCCTTCGACACGCGCGAGGGGCGGGACCGCGTCCTGGTGGGCGTGCGCTCGGAGCACTGGGGGCCGACCGTGATGCGTAGCGAGGACGGCGGCCGGTCCTGGGACGAGACGCCGGAGGGTGCGATCCGCTTCCCCGAGGCCACCGGCGCGGCGCTCGCCCGGGTCTGGCAGCTGGTCCCCGACCCGCACGACGCCGACGTGGTCTGGGCCGGCACCGAGCCCCACGGCCTGTGGCGCAGCGACGACGGCGGGCGCACCTTCGAGCTGGTGCGCGGCCTGTGGGACCACCCGCACCGCCCTGAGTGGGGTGAGGGCGCAGGCGGCGGGGCCATCCACACGATCCTGCCCGACCCACGCTCCGCCGAGTCCATGCTCGTGGCCATGAGCACCGGCGGGGTCTACCGCACCGCCGACGCCGGGCGCACGTGGGAGGCCAGCAACCGCGGGATCAAGGCGTCCTTCTACCCCGACCCGTTCCCCGAGTTCGGCCAGTGCGTCCACAAGGTGGCCCGCGACGCCGCCGAGCCCTCGCGCCTCTACGCGCAGAACCATCACGGGGTCTACCGATCCGACGACGACGGCACCTCGTGGGAGTCGATCGCGGAGGGGCTGCCCACCGACTTCGGCTTCGTCATGCAGGCCCACCCGCACCGCGGCGACAGCGTCTGGGTCGTGCCGATCACCTCCGACCGTGAGCACGTGCCACCGCACGGCGAGCTGCAGGTGCAGCACACCACCGACGCCGGCCGGACCTGGCAGGTCCACCGTTCCGGCCTGCCGCAGCCGTCGTGGACCTGCGTCCTGCGCGACGCGTCCGGCGTCGACTCCCAGGAGGACACCGGCTTCTACTTCGGCACGCGCAATGGCGACGTCTACGCCTCCACCGATGGCGGGGCCTCGTTCACCCGGATCGCCGAGCAGCTGCCCGACGTGCTGTGCGTGCGGGCGGTGGACCTGCCGTGAGCCCCGACGTGCGGGTGGTCCTGCCCGGCGTGCTGCGCGAGCTCGCCGGCGGGCAGGCCGAGCTCGACGTCCCCTGCGAGGAGGGCGCCGTCGTCCGGGACGTGCTCGACCGGGCGCTGGCCGACCGGCCGCTGCTGGGCGCCCGGGTGCGCGACGAGACCGGCGCGATGCGTCGTCACGTCAACGTCTTCCTCGACGGCCGCGACGTCCGGTTCGACGCGGGTCAGGACACCCCGGTGCGCGCCGGCGGTGTCATCCACATCCTGCCGTCGGTCTCCGGCGGCTGAGTCACTCCGCCGGGGCCACGAGGTGGGTGACGAACCACGTCGCGGCGTGGTCGGCCACCTGCTCCAGTGTTCCCGGCTCCTCGAACAGGTGCGTCGCGCCCGGCACGACCACCAGGTCGGCCCGGGGCAGGGCGGCGAGGGCGCGCCGGTTGAGCCGCAGCACGACCTCGTCATGGGCGCCGACGAGGAGCAGCACGGGGCAGCTGACCGCCCCGAGCGCCTCCCCGGCCAGGTCGACCCGCCCGCCCCGGGAGACGACCGCCCGGACCGCCGGGGACCCGGCGGCGGCGATGAGTGCGGCGGCCGCCCCGGTGCTCGCGCCGAAGAGGCCCAGCGCCAGCGTGCCGAGCACGGGCTGCCGGCCGACCCAGCGGGCGGCGCCGGAGAGCCGGTGCGCCAGCAGGGGGATGTCGAACCGGTAGCTGCCGTCGCGTGAGTCGACCCGCTCCTCGTCCTCGGTGAGCAGGTCGAGCAGCACGGTGGCGAGCCCGCGGTCCTGCAGCGCCCTCGCGACCTGCCGGTTGCGCGGGCTGTGCCGGCTGCTGCCGCTGCCGTGGGCGAACATCACCACTCCCGTCGCCCGGTCGGGCAGCGAGACGTCAGCCTCGAGGGTGACGTCGTTCCCCACCGAGACTGCCCGGGTCGTGACGCGGTGCACCACGAGGCCCAGTATCCGGCGGCCGGTCGCCCCCGGTTCCCACCGAAGGTCCCGGTGGGTCAGCCCTCGGCCGGTCCCTCCGAGACGGCCGCCAGGACCAGCGGCAGGAAGCGCCGCTCGAGGCTGCCACGCGGCACCTGCCGGGGTTCGAGCAGGTGCTGGGCCATGCCGCCCTGGTAGACCGCCAGCGCGAGCCGCACGAACTCCTCCGGCGTCACCGAGAGCTCGACCCCGTGCTCCTGCGCGATGCGCCGCACGAGGCGGGCCAGCTGGCGACGGACCTGTGCCTGCTGTCGGGCCCAGGCCTTGCCGGCCTCCTTGTCGCGGATCGCGTGGAGGGTGAACTCGGTCTGCAGGAGGAACCACTGCTCCTGGGCCTGCGGACTCTCCGCCCAGACGTCGAAGACCCCTTCGAGGATGGTCTCGGGGTCGGCCGACTCCCGCGCTGCGAGCTGTTCCACCCGTTCTGCGAGCCGGGCCACGTGCTGCTCGTACAGCGCCAGGACGAGGTCGTCCCTGGAGCCGAAGTTGGAGTAGAAGGCCCCGCGGGTGAAGCCGGCCCGCTCGCAGATGTCCTCGACGCTGGCGCCGTGGAAGCCACGGTCGGCGAAGACCTCGGTGGCCGCCCTGAGCAGCCGGGCCCGGGTGGCCTCACGCCGGGCGGTCCGCGGCGCCGCGGAGCCGGCTGTGGTGGGGGAGGTCACGCCCGGGCCGGTCGCTCGCGTCATGACGAGAGAATACACTTGCGTATTGAATACATATCTGTATCGAAACGGATGGGTGGTGCGACGTGCACATCCACGTCGAGGACGTCGAGCTGGCCGGCAGCCACGCCCCGCTGCTGCTGCCGACCTCGCTGGAGGCGCGCAGCGGTGAGGTGACCCTGGTGGCCGGGGACCCGGGATACGGACACGTGGGCCTGGCCCTGGCCATCGCGGGACGCATGGTCCCGGCCGCGGGTCGGGTGCTCGTCGACGGCGCCGATGACCGGGTGCGGCTCCAGCGGGCCGTCGCCCTGGTGGACCTGGCCGGGGTCAGCGAGCCCGACGGCGGGCTGCCGGTGAGCGCCGTCCTCGCCGAGGAGCTCGCTCTCGCGGGTCGGCCGGCGCGCCGGCGCGACGTCCTGGCCTTCCTCGGACAGCACGAGGCGGGCGAGCTGGTGGGGGAGCGCTGGGAGCACGTGCCGGCGGGGCTGCGCACCGCCTGGCTGGCCGAGCTCGCCGGCAGCCGCCCGGGGGTGGAGGCGCTCGTCCTGGCCAACCCCGACCGCTTCGGCGGCGACCCGTTCGCATGGTGGTCGGTCGCCCACGGGCTCGCTGCCCGCGGCCTCGCGGTCGTCGTGCAGTGCACCCACGCCTCGGCCCGCCTGTTGCGCCACCCCGTCCACCACGAGCTGGGAGCCTCCGCATGACTGCCCTGCGCCTCGCCCTCAACGAGCTGCGCCGCCTCACCTCCGGCAAGCTGCCGCGGATGGCGCTCGCCGCGGTGGTGCTCGTCCCCACGATCTACGCCGGGCTCTACCTCTACGCCAACAAGGACCCGTACGGCGGGCTGCGCCGGGTTCCTGCCGCCGTGGTCGTCGAGGACGCCGGCACCACCCTGGCCAACGGCGAGCGGCTCGACGCCGGCCCGCAGGTGGGCCATGACCTCGTCGCCTCGCGCAGCTTCGACTGGCATCGGGTCTCCCGGGCGGAGGCCGTGCGCGGGGTGGCCGAGGACCGCTACGACTTCGCCCTCATCGTGCCGCGCGACTTCTCCGCCGCCCTGGCCTCCAGTGCCGAGTTCCACCCCCGGCAGGCGCAGCTGGAGATCGAGACCAACGACGCCAACAACTACCTCGCGCACACGATCGCCAACAACGTCGTGGCGCAGGTGACGAAGTCCGTCGCCGAGAAGGTCAGCTCGACCGCGGCCAACCAGCTGCTGCTGGGCTTCTCCACGATCCACGACAAGGTCGAGCAGGCCAGCGCCGGCGCCGGCCGGCTTGCGGACGGGCTCGGCACCGCCGAGCAGGGCTCGGCCGACCTCGCGGGCGGCGCCGGCCGCCTGGTCGCCGGCGAGCGGGACCTGGTCTCCGGCACCGACAGGCTCGCCACCGGCATCGACCGGGCGGACAGCGGTGCGCACCGGCTCAGCGACGGCACCGGGCGGCTGGCCGACGGCCTCGCCACGATGGATCGGCAGACCGCGTCCCTGCCCGCGCAGACCCGGGCACTGGCCGACGGTGCGCAGCAGGTGGCCGACGGCAACGCGCGGATGGCGGCCGGCGCCCGCGACGTCGCCGCGGCCTCGCAGCGCCTCGCCGACTCGGTGAGCGGGACGAACGGCACCCTGGCCGCCGCGCTGCGGGCGCAGGGGCTTGACGATGCCCAGGTCGCGCAGGTCCTCGCCGTGACCAGCCGGCTCAGCGCGCCGGTGAGCGACGCCAACACCCGCGTGCAGCAGGCGACCGGCCAGTTCACCGCGCTCTCCGACGGGTCCAACCAGGTGGCGGCGGGCGCGCGCCGGCTCGCCGACGCCGCCGGGCCGCTGCACTCCGGCATCCACCAGGCCTCGACCGGGGCCGCGCAGGCGCACCGCGGCGCCTCGTCCCTGGCCGGCGGGCTGGACCAGCTCTCCACCGGCGCGCACCGGCTCCAGTCCGGCCAGCGCCAGGCCCTCGACGGAGCGCAGCAGCTGCGGTCCGGCGCCGACAGGCTGCACGGCGGCCTCAGCACGCTGCGCGACGGCGCGGACCGGCTGCACACCGGTCTGGCCCAGGGGCTGCGGTCGATCCCCGACCCCAGCGCCGCCAACCGCAAGGCCATCGCCCAGACCATCGGCGACCCCGTGGGCGTGCGCAACACCAGCCAGGCCAGCGCCGGGAGCTACGGCGCCGGGCTCGCCCCGTTCTTCCTGTGCCTGGCCCTGTGGATCGGCGCCTATGTGATGTTCCTGCTCGTGCGCCCGCTGTCCACCCGGGCGATGGTCGCCGGCCAGCCCGCGTGGCGGGTCGCGCTCGGCGGCTGGCTGCCGACAGTGGTCATCGGTGCGGCCCAGGTGGCCGTCGTGCTCGCCGTGGTGTTCCTCGGCATCGACCTGCACGCCGCGCACCCGCTCGGGGTCGTCGGCCTGGCCCTGCTCACCTCGGCGACCTTCGTGGCGATCCTGCACCTGCTCGCCGCGCGGCTGGGGTCGGTCGGCAAGTTCCTCGGCCTGGTGCTCCTGGTGCTCCAGCTGGTCAGCTCCGGCGGCACCTTCCCCTGGCAGACGCTGCCCCTGCCGCTGCACGCCCTGCACCACGTGCTGCCGATGGGCTACGCCATCGACGGCCTGCGGCACCTCATGTACGGCGGGTCCCTCACCTCCGTGGGCCGGGACGTCGCGGTGCTCCTGGCCTACCTCCTGCTGGCGCTCGCCGGGTCCAGCGCGACCGCCCGGCGCGCCCGGGTGTGGACCGCGGCCCGGGTCAAGCCCGAGCTGGTGCTGTGAACCACTGGCGCGTCGGCGGTTGCTTCGGGATCCTCGGAGGGTGACCGTCGCAGACCGAACGTTGATCCTGCTGCGCCACTCCAAGGCCGAGCACGGCGGGGGGACGCCTGACATGGAACGCCCGCTGTCCCCGCGCGGGCAACGCGACGCCGAGGCCGTCGGCCAGTGGTTCGCCGAGCAGGACCTCGTGGCCGACCTCGTGGTCTGCTCCCCGTCGGTGCGCACCCGCCAGACGTGGGAGACCGCCGCGGAGGCCGGGGCCGAGGCAGGCGACGTCTGGTACGACCGGCGCGTCTACGACGCCAGCTCCGACGAGCTGCTCGACGTGGTGCGGGAGGTGCCCGAGGACGCGACGGTGGTCGTGCTCGTGGGCCACGCACCCGGCATACCGGCCCTGGTCGGCGACCTCGCCGTCAGTGGGGGAGGCTCGGAGCGCGCCTGGGCGCGCCTGGACGACGGCCTGCCCACCTCGGGGATCGCGGTGCTGTCGTTCACCGGCAGCTGGGCCGAGCTCGGGCCGGAGGACGCCGTGCTGGAGGACGTCCTCGCCCCGCGTGGCTGAGCCGCCACGACCGTTGGCCGAGACGGCCGTCCCAGCCCTCGGACGCCGGGTCCTATGATCCGGTCATGACGCAGACGCCGACCACTGCCCAGGGCACGCCCGACATCAAGCCACGCAGCCGCGACGTCACCGACGGCCTCGAGAAGGCCGCCGCGCGGGGGATGCTCCGGGCCGTCGGCATGGGCGACGAGGACTTCGCCAAGCCCCAGATCGGCGTCGCCAGCTCGTGGAACGAGATCACCCCCTGCAACCTGTCCCTGGACCGGCTGGCCAAGGCCGTCAAGGACGGCGTGCACGCCGGCGGCGGCTACCCGCTGGAGTTCGGCACGATCAGCGTCAGCGACGGCATCTCGATGGGCCACGAGGGCATGCACTTCTCCCTGGTCAGCCGCGAGGTCATCGCCGACTCGGTCGAGACGGTCATGCAGGCCGAGCGCCTCGACGGCAGCGTGCTGCTCGCCGGGTGCGACAAGTCCCTGCCGGGCATGCTCATGGCCGCCGCGCGCCTCGACCTGGCCAGCGTGTTCCTGTATGCCGGGTCGATCCTGCCCGGGATCGCCAAGCTCAGTGACGGCACGGAGAAGACCGTCACGATCATCGACGCGTTCGAGGCCGTCGGGGCCTGCGCCGCCGGCCGGATGAGCCGTGAGGACGTCGACGCGATCGAGCGGGCCATCTGCCCGGGCGAGGGCGCCTGCGGCGGCATGTACACCGCCAACACCATGGCCAGCGTCGCCGAGGCGATGGGCATGAGCCTGCCCGGCAGCGCCGCGCCGCCGGCCACCGACCGGCGTCGGGACGGCTTCGCCCGGCGCTCGGGCGAGGCCGTCGTGGAGCTGCTGCGCCGGGGGATCACCGCGCGCCAGATCATGACCCGCGAGGCGTTCGAGAACGCCATCGCCGTGGTCATGGCCTTCGGCGGCTCGACCAACGCCGTGCTGCACCTGCTGGCCATCGCCCACGAGGCCGAGGTCGAGCTGAGCATCGAGGACTTCCAGCGGATCGGCGCGCGCGTGCCGCACCTGGCCGACGTCAAGCCGTTCGGGCAGTACGTCATGACCGACATCGACCGGGTCGGGGGAGTGCCGGTGGTGATGCGCGCCCTGCTGGACGCCGGCCTGCTGCACGGTGACTGCCTCACCGTCACCGGCCGCACCGTCGCCGAGAACCTCGCCCACATCCGCCCGCCGGACCCCGACGGCCACGTGCTGCGCGCCGTCGGCTCCCCGATCCACGCGACCGGTGGCCTGACCATCCTCAAGGGGTCGCTGGCGCCGGAGGGTGCCGTGGTCAAGACGGCCGGCTTCGACGAGACCGTCTTCGAGGGCACCGCCCGGGTCTTCGACGGGGAGCGGGCCGCGATGGACGCGGTCGAGGCGGGCGGCCTCGCGGCCGGCGACGTCGTCGTCATCCGCTACGAGGGGCCCAAGGGGGGTCCGGGGATGCGCGAGATGCTCGCGGTCACCGGCGCGATCAAGGGCGCCGGCCTGGGCAAGGACGTGCTGCTGCTGACCGACGGGCGCTTCTCCGGCGGCACCACCGGCCTGTGCGTCGGCCACGTGGCGCCCGAGGCGGTGGACGCCGGGCCGATCGCCTTCGTCCGTGACGGCGACCGGATCCGCCTCGACGTGGCGTCCGGGACGCTCGACCTGCTGGTGGCCGAGGAGGAGCTGGCGCAGCGGGCCCAGGGCTTCGAGCCGCCCGCGGGCAAGTACCCCCGGGGCGTCCTGGCGAAGTACCGCAAGCTGGTCCAGAGCGCGTCCAAGGGCGCCGTCTGCGGCTGACCGGAGGGGGAGGTGCAGGGATGGGCGTCCCACTAAACGGACGCCCATCCCAGATGCTGGGACGAAGGAGGGGGCCGATTGACACCCTTTCGGCCGGGGGCGCAAGGTGGGGCCGTGGCCCTGAACCTCGTACTCGCCCAGCGCGCCGACTGAACCGCCAGTCAGCGCGCTGCCCCTCCTGTCCGCCACCGGACCGAGGGGCTTTTTTGTCGGCGGAGCACGACTCAGGCAGCACCACCACGCACCCGCGGGTGCACCAGACAGGACGTGAAAAAGGGTGACGACAGTGACCGACGGAACCGCCTCCGGGCCCGGCTCGAGGCCCGAGCCGCACGCCCCCTCGCCCGCCGACCTGGCCGGCAGCCGCCACCGTGGCAGCGTCACGGTCACCGGCGCCCAGAGCCTGGTCCTCTCGCTCGAGTCCGTCGGCGTCGACACCGTCTTCGGCATCCCCGGCGGGGCGATCCTGCCGGCCTATGACCCGCTGCTGGACTCCACCAAGGTCCGCCACATCCTCGTCCGGCACGAGCAGGGGGCCGGGCACGCCGCGGAGGGCTACGCCGCCGCGACGGGCAAGGTCGGGGTCTGCATGGCCACCAGCGGCCCGGGGGCGACCAACCTCGTGACGGCGATCGCCGACGCCTACATGGACTCGGTCCCGATCGTCGCGATCACCGGCCAGGTGTCCTCCAGCGCGATCGGCACCGACGCCTTCCAGGAGGCGGACATCCGCGGCATCACGATGCCGATCACCAAGCACAACTACCTGGTCACCGACCCGGCGCAGATCCCGCGGGCGATCGCCGAGGCGTTCCACATCGCCTCCACCGGCCGGCCCGGTCCGGTGCTGGTCGACATCAGCAAGGACGCCCTGCAGGCCCAGACCACCTTCGAGTGGCCACCGAAGATCGAGCTGCCCGGCTACCGCCCGGTGGCGCGCCCGCACAACAAGCAGATCCGCGAGGCTGCGCGCCTCATCGCCGAGTCGCGTCGCCCCGTGCTCTACGTCGGCGGTGGCGTGATCCGTGCCGGGGCCAGTGATGCGCTGCGCGAGCTCGTCGAGCTCACCCAGATCCCCGTGGTCACCACCCTCATGGCCCGCGGCAGCGTGCCGGACCGCCACCCGCTCAACCTCGGTATGCCGGGCATGCACGGCACGGTCGCGGCCGTCACCGGCCTGCAGAAGGCCGACCTGCTCATCACGCTCGGCGCCCGCTTCGACGACCGGGTCACCGGGCAGCTGTCGACGTTCGCCCCGCACGCCAAGGTGATCCACGCCGACATCGACCCGGCCGAGATCTCCAAGAACCGCATCGCGGACGTGCCGATCGTGGGGGACTGCAAGGACGTCATCCACGAGCTGCTCGGCGCGATCCGGGCCGACCACGAGGCCGGCCAGCGCGGCGACTACACCTCGTGGCACGAGCAGGTGCAGGAGTGGAAGTCCACCTACCCGCTGGGCTACACCGCCCCCGAGGGTGACTCGGTCGCCCCGCAGCACGTCATCGAGCGCATCGGGGCGATCAGCGGACCGGAGTCGGTGTTCGTCGCCGGCGTGGGCCAGCACCAGATGTGGGCGGCGCAGTTCATCAGCTACGAGCGGCCCAACAGCTGGGTCAACTCCGGTGGCCTGGGCACGATGGGCTTCGCGGTCCCCGCGGCGATGGGGGCCAAGGTCGCCGAGCCGCAGCGCACCGTGTGGGCGATCGACGGCGACGGCTGCTTCCAGATGACCAACCAGGAGCTGGCCACCTGCGTCATCAACAACATCCCGATCAAGGTCGCGGTGATCAACAACTCCAGCCTGGGCATGGTCCGGCAGTGGCAGACGCTCTTCTACAACGAGCGCTACTCCAACACCGACCTGCACACCAGCGTCGAGCGGCGGGTGCCCGACTTCGTCAAGCTCGCCGACGCCTACGGCTGCGTGGGCCTGCGCTGCGAGACCCCCGACCAGGTCGACGCCACGATCGCCAAGGCGATGGAGATCAACGACGTGCCCGTGGTCGTGGACTTCGTCGTCCACCGCGACGCGATGGTGTGGCCGATGGTCCCGGCGGGCGTGAGCAACGACAAGATCCAGACGGCTCGCGGGATGACCCCGGTCTGGGAGCGCGAGGAGTGAAGCGCGTGAGGATCGCAGCGAAGCGAGGACCGGAGCGCGTGCGCACGGCGAGCAGAGGGAGCGTGGAATGAGCAAGCACACCCTGTCGGTGCTGGTCGAGAACAAGCCCGGCGTGCTCGCGCGCATCGCCGGTCTCTTCTCCCGGCGCGGCTTCAACATCGACTCCCTCGCGGTCGGCCCGACCGAGCACCCGGAGATCTCCCGGATGACGGTCGTGGTCGACGTGGAGGACCTGCCGCTGGAGCAGGTGACCAAGCAGCTGAACAAGCTCATCGAGGTGCTCAAGGTCGTCGAGCTCGACCGGACCGCCTCGGTGCAGCGCGAGATCCTGCTGGTCAAGGTCAAGGCCGACCTGTCCAGCCGGTCCCACGTGCTGGAGACCGCCCAGCTGTTCCGGGCCAAGGTCGTCGACGTCGCTCCCGACGCCGTGACCATCGAGGCCACCGGCAACAGCGACAAGCTCGAGGCGCTGCTGCGCGTCCTGGAGCCGTTCGGCATCAAGGAGCTCGTGCAGTCCGGCATGGTCGCCATCGGCCGCGGACCGCGCTCCATCACCGACCGTGCCCTGCGGTCCGCCTGAGCGACCCACCCGCCCGGGTGACCACACGGCATACCCGCACCACCGCCTGTTCCACCAAACCGAAGGAGTGGCCGACGTGGCCGAGATGTTCTACGACGACGACGCTGACCTGTCCGTGATCCAGGGCCGCAAGGTCGCCGTCATCGGGTACGGCAGCCAGGGGCACGCCCACGCGCTCAACCTGCGCGACTCCGGCGTCGACGTGCGCGTCGGCCTGGCCGAGGGCAGCCGTTCGAAGGCCAAGGCCGAGGCCGAGGGCCTGCGGGTCCTGCCGGTCGCCGAGGCGGTGCAGGAGGCCGACCTCATCGTCATCCTCACCCCCGACCAGGTGCAGCGGAAGGTCTACGCCGAGTCGATCGAGCCGCACCTCAAGGACGGCGCCGCGTTGTTCTTCGGGCACGGCTTCAACATCCGCTTCGGCTACATCCAGGCCCCCGAGGGCGTCGACGTGGCCATGGTCGCCCCCAAGGGCCCGGGCCACCTGGTCCGCCGCGAGTACGTCGACGGCCGCGGCGTGCCCGTGCTCGTCGCCGTCGAGAAGGACGCCTCCGGCAAGGCCTGGGACCTGGCGAGGTCCTACGCCAAGGCGATCGGCGGCCTGCGCGCCGGCGGCATCAAGACGACCTTCACCGAGGAGACCGAGACCGACCTGTTCGGCGAGCAGGCGGTGCTCTGCGGTGGCGCCTCGCAGCTGGTGCAGTACGGCTTCGAGACCCTCATCGAGGCCGGCTACCAGCCTGAGGTGGCCTACTTCGAGTGCCTGCACGAGCTCAAGCTCATCGTCGACCTCATGTACGAGGGCGGCATCGCCAAGCAGCGCTGGTCGGTCTCGGACACGGCCGAGTACGGCGACTACGTCTCCGGCCCGCGGGTGATCGACGCCCACGTGAAGGAGAACATGAAGGCGGTCCTGAAGGACATCCAGGACGGTACCTTCGCCCAGCGCTTCATCGACGACCAGGATGCCGGCTCCCCGGAGTTCCAGGCCCTGCGCGCCAAGGGTGAGCAGCACCCGATCGAGAAGACCGGCCGGGAGCTGCGCGGCCTGATGAGCTGGATCAAGCCGGCCGACAGCGACTACACCGAGGGCACCGCCGCCCGCTGAGGCGGCACCGGCGGCGGCGCGCCCCCGCGCGCCCGGGGCACCCGGCACACCGACGAGGGACTGGTCATTTCGTGTGATCAGTCCCTCGTCGCGTGCGGGCGCGGTGGTCGATTTGTGCAGTTCGGGACTACCGTGGGCCCGCTCCCGCCCTGGAAGGGGAAAAGATCGATGCTGCACACCGTCGTGCCTGCAGAAGGACTGCGCCTCAACATGGGAGGCGCCGACTACCTGATCCTGGCCACCTACTTCGCGGTGGTCCTGTTCATCGGCTTCGCCGTCCGGCGCAGCATCCACAACAGTGAGGACTTCTTCCTCTCCGGGCGGTCCCTGCCCGCGTGGATCACCGGCCTGGCGTTCATCTCGGCCAACCTCGGCGCCACCGAGATCTTCGGCATGGCGGCCAACGGTGCCAAGTACGGCATCTCGACCGTGCACTACTACTGGATCGGCGCCGTCCCGGCGATGATCTTCCTCGCGCTGGTGATGATGCCGTTCTACTACGGCTCCAAGGTGCGCAGCGTGCCGGAGTACCTCCGCCGCCGGTTCAACGCGCCGACGCACCTGTTCAACGCCAGCACCTTCGCGGTGTCCGCGGTGGCGCAGGCCGGCGTCAACCTGTTCGCGTTCTCGGTGATCCTCGAGGCGCTGCTCGGCTGGCCCAAGTACGTCTCGATCATCGCCGCCGGCGCGTTCGTGCTCGTCTACATCACCCTCGGTGGCCTGTCCTCGGCCATCTACAACGAGGTGCTGCAGTTCTTCGTCATCCTCGCGGGCCTCATCCCGCTGACCTTCGTCGGCCTCAAGGCCGCCGGCGGCTGGGACGGCCTGACCGGCAAGATCCAGGGCAACAAGCACGCCGGTGAGGGCTTCCTGCACGCCTGGCAGGGCACGGGCATCGGCCATGTGACCAACCCGATCGGCTCCAACTGGCTGGTCATCGCCATGGGCCTGGGCTTCGTCCTCAGCTTCGGCTACTGGACCACCAACTTCGCCGAGGTGCAGCGCGCGCTGTCGGCGCAGAACATGTCCGCCGCCCGGCGCACCCCGATCATCGGCGCGTTCCCCAAGCTGGTCATCCCGTTCTTCACGGTGATCCCCGGTCTGATCGCCCTGGCCATGATCCCCGGCCTTGGCCAGACCGACACCGAGGGCAAGGGCCTGACCTTCAACGACGCGATCCCCGCGCTGATGGAGCGCTACCTGCCCTCCGGCGTGCTCGGCGTCGCGGTCACCGGTCTGCTGGCGGCGTTCATGGCCGGCATGGCGGCGAACATCTCGAGCTTCAACACGGTCTTCACGTACGACATCTGGCAGGACTACGTGAAGAAGGACCGCCCCGACGGCTACTACCTGCGCGTCGGCCGGATCGTCACGGTGATCGGCGTCCTGGGCGGCATCGGGACGGCGTTCATCGCCTCGCGGTTCAACTCGATCATGGACTACCTGCAGCTGCTGTTCTCCTTCTTCAACGCGCCGCTGTTCGCCACCTTCATCCTCGGCCTGTTCTGGAAGCGGATGACCGGCTGGGGCGGCTTCTGGGGCCTGGTCGCCGGCACGCTCGGTGCCGCGGCCGCCTGGGGCGCCGGCCAGCTCGGCTGGGTGCACTACCTCAGCGACAGCGACGGCAACTTCAAGGGCGCGATCGTGGCGTTCGTCGCCGACGTCGTCGTCTCGGTGCTGGTCACCCTGGCCAGCCGGCCCAAGCCGGTCACCGAGCTGCAGGGCCTGGTCTACGGCCTCGGCAAGCACGACCTGACCAGCGACGCCGTGATCGGCGACGAGGCGTGGTACCGCTCGCCGGTCGTCTTCGGCGTCCTGGCGCTGGCGCTGTCCGTCGCCCTGTACATCCCGTTCATCTGAAGCCGGAAGGAGCCTCGACATGAGCACTGGAGCACCGCACTCCGAGGAGCCGAACATCCCGGCACAGGCCCCGGCGCGGGCCAGGCTGTTCGACCTGCGCAGCGTCCTCGGGGGCCTGTTCCTCGCCTACGGCGCCATCGTCCTGGTCATGGGCCTGGTCGGTGGCGAGGAGGACCGGGCCAAGGCCGCCGGCACCAACATCAACCTCTGGGCCGGCATCGTCATGTTCGTCCTGGGCGGTCTGTTCCTCCTCTGGCGCAGGCTGTCCCCGACACGGATCGCCCCCGACGCCGGTGAGGACGAGCAGGAGCCGCAGCACTGACCTGACCCGCCCGCGAGGGCGAGCCCCGGCATACCCGCTCCCGGGTGTGCCGGGGCTCGCCACTGCGGGTACGTCCACATCGCGAGCCGGGGCCGGGGCCCCGGCTCGCCGTGTCTAGACTGACCGTGGGCACAGCGCGGTGCCGGGCGGAACCTCCCGCCCAGACCCGGCCGGCCCGCAGGGGGCTCGGCCGCATCCCACCACCCGTGAAGGACAGGCCAGTGACCAAACCCGTTGTCTTGATTGCCGAAGAGCTCTCGCCCGCGACCATCGACGCGCTGGGGCCGGACTTCGAGATCCGCCACTGCGACGGGGCTGACCGGTCCGAGCTGCTGCCCGCGCTTGCCGACGTCGACGCGGTGCTGATCCGCTCGGCGACCAAGATCGACGAGGAGGCCCTGGCCGCCGCGAAGAACCTCAAGGTCGTCGCGCGCGCCGGTGTGGGCCTGGACAACGTCGACGTCAAGGCGGCCACGGTCGCCGGCGTCATGGTCGTCAACGCCCCGACGTCCAACATCACCTCGGCGGCCGAGCTGGCCGTCGGCCTGCTGCTGGCAACCGCCCGCAACATCGCCCCCGCCAACGAGGCGCTCAAGGGCGGGGCGTGGAAGCGCAGCAAGTACTCCGGCGTGGAGCTGCTCGACAAGACCGTCGGCGTCGTCGGCCTGGGCCGCATCGGCGTCCTGGTCGCCGAGCGCCTCGCCGCGTTCGGCATGAAGGTCGTCGCCTACGACCCCTACGTCTCCACGGCGCGCGCCGGCCAGCTCGGCGTCCGGCTGCTGCCGCTGGAGGACCTGCTGCGCGAGTCCGACTTCATCACCGTGCACCTGCCCAAGACCCCCGAGACCCTCGGCCTCATCGGCGAGGAGGCCCTCAAGCTGGTCAAGCCCTCGGTGCGGATCATCAACGCCGCCCGCGGCGGCATCGTCGACGAGCAGGCCCTGGCCGTCGCCCTCAAGGAGGGCCGGGTCGCCGGCGCCGGCATCGACGTGTTCGCCAAGGAGCCGACCACCGAGTCGCCGCTGTTCGAGTTCGAGTCCGTCGTCGTCACCCCGCACCTGGGCGCCTCCACCGACGAGGCCCAGGAGAAGGCCGGCATCGCGGTCGCGAAGTCGGTGCGCCTCGCGCTCGGCGGCGAGCTCGTGCCCGACGCGGTCAACGTCTCCGGCGGGGTCATCGCCGAGGAGGTCCGCCCCGGCATCGCCCTCGTGGAGAAGCTCGGCCGGATCTTCACCGCCCTCGCCGGCGCGGTGCCGACCCAGCTGACCGTGGACGTCAAGGGCGAGATCACCGAGTACGACGTGAGCGTCTGGAAGCTCGCCGCGCTCAAGGGCCTGTTCCAGGACGTGGTCGAGGACCAGGTGTCCTACGTCAACGCCCCGCTGCTGGCGCAGGAGCGTGGCTGCGAGGTGCGGCTGCTGACCGAGCCGGTGGCCGAGGACTTCCGCAACGTCACCACGCTGCGCGGCACCCTGGCCGACGGCACCGAGGTCAGCGTCGCCGGCACCCTGACCGGTCCGCGTCTGGTCGAGAAGGTGGTCGGCGTCAACGGCTTCGACCTCGAGGTGCCGATCTCCGAGCACATGGCGTTCTTCACCTACGTCGACCGCCCCGGCATCATCGGCACCGTCGGCCGGGTGCTGGGCGAGGCCGACATCAACATCGGCGGCATGCAGGTCGCCCGCAAGGCCCAGGGCGGCGACGCGCTCGTCGCGCTGACCGTGGACAGCGCGATCCCGGCGGGCGTCCTGAGCGACATCGGCACCGAGATCGGCGCCAGCGGGGTCAACGTCGTCGACCTCGACGGCTGAGCACCGCCAGCACTCCGCACGAAGGGCCCGGCCGCACGGCCGGGCCCTTCGTCGTGCCCGGGGCAGGCGTGGGGCGGGGCGTCCAGTGCCGTCTCACGGTGTGGGAAACAAGTTCCACATACTTGGACGTCCACGTAATGTCGAGGACATGACGCGGCTGGTTCTCATCCTTCGCCGCCGCGGCGGGTTCCGACAGGTCAGCTGACTCGCCGCGGAGACCCCGCGTGTGCCGCTGACCCACACCCCGTCATCACGGGGTGCGTGTGCGAGACCCATCACCCCTTGTCACCAGTGACGATCATGCGAAGGACGTGACGACATGAGCGAAGCCGAAGAGGCCACCCGCCGCGCACTGCAGGAGTCCATGGACCTGCGCGACCAGGGCCACTCCGACGACGAGTGACCGGTCACCACGACCGAGACACGGACGGCCTCCCGGCGACCAGCCGGGAGGCCGTCCGTCATGTGGGACACAGATTCCAGCACGCAAGACGACTTCTAGGCTGAGGACATGGCTGACGAGCAGAGCCCGGCGCAGGGCACGGACACCCTCGACATCGCCGTCATCGGCGGTGACGGCATCGGCCCGGAGGTGGTCGCCGAGGGCCTGAAGGTCCTCGCCGCGGTGACTGCCGGGCAGGGCCCGAAGATCAGCACCACCGAGTACGACCTCGGCGCCCGCCGCTGGCACGCCACCGGCGAGACCCTGCCCGACTCGGTGCTCGAGGAGATCCGCGGCCACGACGCCATCCTGCTCGGCGCGGTGGGCGACCCCGGCGTGCCCAGCGGTGTGCTCGAGCGCGGGCTGCTGCTCAAGCTGCGCTTCTCCCTCGACCACTACGTCAACCTGCGCCCGGCCCGCCTCTACCCCGGCGTCACCAGCCCGCTCGACGTGGAGCGGGTCGCCCCCGGCGGCATCGACTTCGTCGTGGTCCGCGAGGGCACCGAGGGGCCCTACGTCGGCAACGGGGGAGCACTGCGCGTCGGCACCCCCGCCGAGGTCGCCACCGAGGTCAGCGTCAACACCCGGTACGGCGTGGAGCGGGTCGTGCGCGATGCCTTCCACCGCGCCCAGGGCCGGCCGCGCAAGCACCTGACGCTGGTGCACAAGCACAACGTGCTCACCTACGCCGGCCACCTGTGGCGCCGCACCGTGGAGGAGGTCGGCGCGGAGTTCCCGGAGGTGGAGACGGCCTACCAGCACGTCGACGCGGCCACGATCTTCCTGGCCACCGACCCCGGCCGGTTCGACGTCATCGTCACCGACAACCTCTTTGGCGACATCGTCACCGACATCGCCGCGGCGATCGCCGGGGGCATCGGCCTGGCCGCCAGCGGCAACATCAACCCCGAGCGCACTGCGCCGAGCATGTTCGAGCCGGTGCACGGCTCGGCCCCCGACATCGCCGGTCAGGGCAAGGCCGACCCGACCGCCACGATCCTCTCGGTGGGCATGCTGCTGGAGCACCTCGGCCGGGGCGAGGAGGCCGCACGCGTCGAGGCGGCCGTGGCCGCAGACCTGGCCGAGCGCGGGAGCGCGCCGCGGTCGACCGCGGCGGTCGGCGACGCCATCGCCGCGCGCGTGGGCTGAGCGCCGCCGCCCGCACCGGCTGAGGACCTCCCGCCTCGGCGGAGACCGACGTGCCGGGTAGCCTTCGGCTCAGGGCACGTGCCCACCCACCCCGTCCGGTCAGGAGGACCTTCGATGACGCAGGCGACCGCCCCTTCGACGCTGGAGTTCACGGTCAGCAGGCGGCCTGACGTCCTCCCCGACGCCGAGCGCGAGGCGATCCTCGCCAACCCCGGCTTCGGCAAGAAGTTCACCGACCACATGGTGCTGGCCACGTGGACCCCCGGTGAGGGCTGGCACGACGGCAAGGTCACGGCATACGGGCCCATCTCGCTGGACCCCTCCGCTGCGGTGCTGCACTACGCGCAGGAGATCTTCGAGGGGATGAAGGCCTACCGGCACGCGGACGGGTCCATCTGGACCTTCCGCCCGGAGGCCAACGCGGCGCGGTTCGCCCGCAGCGCCCGGCGCCTGGCGCTGCCCGAGCTGCCGGAGGCCGACTTCCTCGCCAGCCTCAGGGCCCTGGTCGAGGTCGACCAGGCGTGGGTGCCCAACGGCGAGGCCGGCGAGGCCAGCCTCTACCTGCGGCCGTTCATGTTCGCCTCCGAGGCCTTCCTCGGGGTCCGTCCCGCGGCACAGGTGACCTACTGCGTCATCGCCTCCCCGGCCGGTGCCTACTTCTCCGGCGGCGTGAAGCCGGTGTCGATCTGGCTGTCCACCGACTACACGCGGGCCGCCCCCGGCGGCACCGGCTCCGCCAAATGCGGCGGCAACTACGCGGCCAGCCTCGCGGCCCAGGTCGAGGCCAGCGCCCACGGCTGCGACCAGGTCGCCTTCCTCGACGCGGTCGAGCACCGCTGGGTCGAGGAGCTCGGCGGGATGAACCTGTACTTCGTGCGCCGTGACGGCTCGATCGTCACCCCCGAGCTGACCGGCACCATCCTCGAGGGCGTGACCCGCTCCTCGATCCTGGAGCTGGCCAAGGACCTCGGCCACAGCGTGCAGGAGCGCCGCATCTCCATCGAGGAGTGGCGCGAGGGCGTCGCCGGCGGCGACATCACCGAGGTGTTCGCCTGCGGCACGGCCGCCGTGGTCACCCCGGTCGGCCGCCTCGCCTGGGAGGGCGGGGAGCTGTCCGTCAACGGCGGCGAGACCGGCCCCACCACGCTGGCGATCCGGCAGGCGCTGCTCGACCTGCAGTACGGCCGCGCCGAGGACACCCGCGGCTGGCTGACCCGGCTGGTGTGAACCGCCCGCACCAACGCACCCCGATGACCGGGCCCGGCTCCGCGCGGGGCCGGGCCCGCGGCGGGTTTCCGGCGCGTAAAGGTCTGCAACCAGACCATTGACGGAGGGGATCTCCGGGTCTTCAATCGAGACAGCCCATCGTCTCGGTGGGTAATGGTCCATCGCCAGACCCTTTGAGGTGCCCGATGAGCGCTGTTCCCCCCACGCCGCAACCCGTCGAGGACGCCGACTCCGCCATGCTGGCCGAGCTCGGCTACAAGCAGGAGCTGCACCGCAGGATGAGCGGCTTCAACAACTTCGCCGTCTCCTTCTCGATCATCTCGATCCTGGCGGGGGCCATCACCAGCTACGGCATCGCCCTGAACGCCGGTGGACCCATCGCCATCTCGATCGGCTGGCCGCTGGTCGGTGTGTTCGTCTGGCTCGTGGCACTGGCCATGGGCGAGGTGTGCTCGGTGTTCCCGACCGCCGGCGGCCTGTACTTCTGGGCCGGCCGCCTGGCCCGACACCGCAAGCCGATGTGGGCCTGGTACGTCGGGTGGTTCAACTTCCTGGGTGAGGTCGCCGTCACCGCGGCCATCGACTACGGCGCGGCGATCACCTGGATGGCCTTCCTCGACCTCACCTGGGGCGTCGGCGTCACCGCGACCAAGACCTTCGTTGCCTTCATGGTGATCCTGCTGCTGCACGGGCTGCTCAACACCTTCGGGGTCGACCTGGTCCGGCGGCTGTCCGACATCAGCGCCTGGTGGCACCTCGCCGGCGTCGCGGTGATCGTCGCCGTCCTGTCGTTCGTGCCCGACCGGCACCAGTCGCTCTCGTGGACGTTCACCCACTTCGAGAACGCCACCGGCTGGAACAGCGTCATCTATGTCTTCCTCATCGGGCTGCTCATGGCGCAGTACACGTTCACCGGCTTCGACGCCTCGGCGCACGTGGCCGAGGAGACCCACCAGGCGTCGGTCAACGCGCCCAAGGGCATCGTCAACTCGGTCGTGGTGTCCCTCTTCGCCGGCTGGGTCCTGCTCGTCGCGATCACGGCGTCGGTGCAGAACCTCGACAAGGCCCGCACGACCCCCATCGGCCTGCCGCCGGCGCAGATCTTCATCGACGCCGTCGGGCACTCCCTCGGGGTGGGCCTGGTCTTCATCTGCGCCGTCGCGCAGTTCTTCTGCGGCATGGCGTCGGTGACAGCGAACTCGCGCATGTCCTACGCCTTCTCGCGGGACAACGCCCTGCCGGGGTCGCGCTGGTGGTCCACGGTCAACCCGCGCACCGGGACCCCCACCAACTCGATCTGGCTGTGCGTCGTCTGCTCGCTGGTCCTGGCCAGCCCGGCGCTGTTCAGCACCACCGCCTACCTCGCGGTGACCTCGATCGCGGTCATCGGCCTCTACATCGCCTACGTCACCCCGGTGCTGCTGCGCCGGCTCAACCCGGACTTCCGCCCGGGCGTGTGGAACCTCGGCCGCTGGAGCGCGGTGGTGGGCTGGATCTCGGTCGCCTGGGTGGCCTTCATCGTCATCCTGTTCATGCTGCCGCCGGCGAACCCGATCACGGTGGACACGTTCAACTACGCCCCCATCGCGGTGCTGGCGGTGCTCGTCTTCGCCACGTTCACGTGGATCATCGGGGGCCGTCACCACTTCATGAAGGACGTCCCGCCCGGGCACGAGACCAAGGCGCCCGGCGAGATCCTGGGGCCCGAGGTCCCGTGACGGCGATGCCCGCGGCTGCCCCCTCCGATGCCAGCCGGCTGCCCGACGCCGTGCTGCGGCCGGCGCCGGGCAACGCGTTCGAGTCGACGGTCGAGCAGCTGGCGACCGCGATCCGGCTCGGGGTGTTCGCCCGGGGCGAGGTGTTGCCGCCCGAGCGCGAGCTGGCGGAGCGCCTGGGCGTCAGCAGGGTGACGCTGCGCGAGGCCATCGCCGCGCTGCGCGACTCGGGGATGGTCGAGACCACGCGCGGGCGCGGCGGAGGCACCAGGGTGGTCTACCGGGGCGCACCGATGCCCGACGCCGCGGACCAGCGGGTCCGTCACGGTGCCGACCTCGCCGACGCGCTGAGCTTCCGGCGGGTGGTCGAGCCCGGTGCCGCCTACCTGGCGGCGGCGCGGCCCCTCTCGGCGGACCAGCGGGCCTGGCTGCTGGAGGCCGCCCGTGCGGTGCGCGAGGCGCCGGACAGCGCCGCCCACCGGGTCGCCGACTCCCGCTTCCACCTGGCCGTCGCCACCTTGTCCGGGTCGCCGATGCTCATCGAGTCCGTGACGCGGGCGCAGGCCGCGCTGCACGAGCTGCTGAGCGCGATACCGGTGCTGCCGCGCAACATCGCCCACTCCACGCAGCAGCACGAGGCCGTCGTCGCGGCCGTCCTCGGGGGCGACCCGGAGGCGGCCCGCGCCCACATGGAGGAACACTGCGACGCCACCTCGGCCCTGCTGCGGGGGCTGCTCGGATGACGGGGCGACTGGCCGTCCCAGCCACGACCGACGAGGAGAGAGCATGACGGCACCACCCGCCCTGACCGTGGACCAGCTGCGCGCCGAGATCGAGTCCGGCGCCATCGACACGGTCATCACGGCCTTCACCGACATGCAGGGCCGCTTGCAGGGCAAGCGGATCCACGGCCGGTTCTTCCTCGATCGGGTGCTCGGCCACGGCACCGAGGGCTGCAACTACATGCTCGCGGTCGACGTCGACATGAACACCGTCGGCGGCTACGCCATCAGCTCCTGGGAACGCGGCTACGGCGACATGATGTTCGACCTCGACCTGGGCACGCTGCGGCGCACCCCGGGCCAGCCGCACTCGGCCACGGTGCAGTGCGACCTGTCCTGGCTCGACGGCAGCGGGCCGGTGCGGCAGTCTCCCCGGACCGTGCTCAAGGCGCAGGCTGTGGCTGCGGCGGAGCTCGGGTGTGTCGCGCTGGCCGGCACCGAGCTGGAGTTCATCGTCTTCGAGGACACCTACGAGCAGGCCTGGGACCGCCGCTACCAGGGGCTGACCGGGGCCAACCGCTACAACGTCGACTACTCCATCCTCGGCGGCACCAAGGTCGAGCCGCTGCTGCGCGAGATCCGCAACGAGATGTATGCCGCGGGCGTCACCGTCGAGAGCGCCAAGGGCGAGTGCAACCTGGGCCAGCACGAGATCGCCTTCCTCTACGACGACGTCGTGCGCACCTGCGACAACCACACCGTCTACAAGACCGCCGCCAAGGAGATCGCCGGCGTCCACGGGCAGTCGCTGACCTTCATGGCCAAGTACGACGAGCGCGAGGGCAACTCCTGCCACATCCACCTGTCGCTGCGGGGCGAGGACGGCTCGATCGTCTTCGCCGACGACGCCCGGCCGCACGGCTACAGCGAGATGTTCGAGCACTTCGTCGCCGGGCTGCAGGTGACGATGCGCGAGATGACGCTGATGTACGCGCCGAACATCAACTCCTACAAGCGGTACCAGCCGGGGTCGTTCGCCCCGACGGCAGTCGCGTGGGGGCGGGACAACCGGACCTGCGCCCTGCGGGTGGTCGGCCACGGCGCGGGCCTGCGGGTGGAGAACCGTGTCCCGGGCGGGGACGTGAACCCGTACCTGGCGGTGGCCGCGATGCTGGCCGGAGGGCTGCACGGCGTGCGGGAGAAGATCTGGCTCGAGCCGCCGTGCGAGGGCAACGCCTACACCTCGGACAAGGACCGGGTCCCGACCACCCTGGCCGAGGCGCGGGACCTGTTCGCGGCGTCGGAGGTCGCCCGTGCGGCGTTCGGCGACGACGTGGTCGAGCACTACGTCCACGCGGCGGACGTCGAGCTCGCGGCGTTCAACGCCGCCGTCACCGACTGGGAACGCATCCGAGGATTCGAGAGGCTCTGAGCACCGATGAGCAACAGCACCGTGGACGAGCGCCACGACGTCATCAACCCTGCGACCGGCGAGCGGGTGACCACCATCGAGCTGGCCGGTCTGGAGCAGACCGACGCCGCCATCGCCCGCGCCGAGGCCGCTGGTCCGGCCTGGCGCGCGGTGGCTCCAGCCGACCGGGCGCGGCTGCTGCGCCGGTTCGCCGAGGTCGTCGACACCCACCTCGAGGAGCTCGCCGGCCTTGAGGTCGTCAACGCCGGCCACACCATCGGCAACGCCCGCTGGGAGGCCGGCAACGTGCGCGACGTGCTGGCCTACTACTCCGCCGCGCCGGAGCGGCTCTTCGGCCGGCAGATCCCGGTGGCCGGGGGTCTGGACGTGACGTTCAAGGAGCCGTTGGGCACCGTGGGCATCATCGTGCCCTGGAACTTCCCCATGCCGATCGCGGGCTGGGGGATGGCGCCGGCGCTCGCGGCCGGCAACACCGTCGTGCTCAAGCCGGCCGAGCTCACCCCGATGACCGCGATGCGGCTGGCCGAGCTGGCCCTCGAGGCGGGGCTGCCCGAAGGGGTGCTCACGGTCATCCCGGGCAAGGGCTCGGTCGTGGGGGAGCGGTTCGTCACCCACCCGGCCGTGCGCAAGGTCTGCTTCACCGGGTCCACCGCGGTCGGCCAGCGGATCATGCGAGGGGCCGCCGACCAGGTCAAACGGGTGACGCTGGAGCTCGGCGGCAAGAGCGCCAACATCGTCTTCGCCGACGCCGACCTCGAGCAGGCAGCGGCGGCCGCCCCCATGGCCGTCTTCGACAACGCCGGCCAGGACTGCTGCGCCCGCAGCCGGATCCTGGTGCAGCGCAGCGTCTACGAGCGGTTCATGGAGCTCTTCGAGCCCGCGGTCCGCGGTGTCGTCGTCGCCGACCCGAGCCGGGACAGCACGCAGATGGGCCCGCTCGTCAGCGCCGGCCAGCGGGAGCGGGTCCGCTCGTACGTCGAGGGCTCACCCGAGCCGGTCGAGGTCGCCTTCCGCGGCGAGGCCCCCACGGGGGAGGGCTACTGGTACCCCGCCACCGTCGTCCTCCCGCGCTCCACGCAGGACGCGGTCTGGCAGGAGGAGGTCTTCGGGCCCGTGGTGGCGGTCATGCCGTTCGAGGACGAGTCGGACGCGGTCGCGAAGGCCAACGACACGGCATACGGGCTGTCCGGGTCCATCTGGACCCGCGACCTCGGCCGTGCGCTGCGGGTGGCCCGGGCCGTCGAGGCCGGCAACCTGTCGGTCAACTCGCACAGCAGCGTCCGCTACTCCACGCCGTTCGGCGGGTTCAAGCAGTCGGGCCTGGGCCGCGAGCTCGGCCCGGATGCCCTCGACGCGTTCACCGAGGTCAAGAACGTCTTCATCTCCACCGAATCCTGAGCAGCACCAACGACTTCTGAGAGGCAGGACCATGACAGGCAGGCTCGAGGGCAAGGTCGCCGTCGTCACCGGGGGTTGCAGCGGCATCGGCCTGGCGACGGTGCGGCGGTTCGCCCGGGAGGGCGCCAGGGTCGTCATCGGCGACCTCGACGAGAGCGTCGGCCCCGGGGTGGCCAAGGAGGTCGGAGGCACGTTCGTGCGCTGCGACGTGACCGACGCCGGTGACGTCGAGACGCTGTTCCGGACGGCCCGGGACACCTGGGGCAGCGTCGACGTGGCCTTCAACAACGCCGGCATCTCCCCGCCGGAGGACGACTCGATCCTCACCACCGACCTCGAGGCGTGGCGCCGGGTGCAGGAGGTCAACCTCACCAGCGTCTACCTGTGCTGCAAGGCGGCGCTGCCCTACATGCTGGAGCAGAAGCGCGGCTCGATCATCAACACCGCCTCGTTCGTGGCGGTCATGGGCGCGGCCACGTCGCAGATCTCCTACACCGCCAGCAAGGGCGGGGTGCTGTCGATGTCGCGCGAGCTCGGCGTGCAGTTCGCGCGCGAGGGTGTGCGGGTCAACGCGCTGTGTCCGGGGCCGGTGAACACCCCGTTGCTGCAGGAGCTGTTCGCCAAGGACCCCGAGCGTGCCGCGCGGCGTCTCGTGCACATCCCGACGGGACGGTTCGCCGAGCCGGAGGAGATCGCCAACGCGGTGCTGTTCCTCGCCAGCGACGAGTCGAGCTTCATCACGGCCTCGTCCTTCCTCGTCGACGGCGGCATCTCCGGCGCGTACGTCACCCCGGTGTGAGCATGGGTGAGGCGTTCCGACCCGTCATCGGCATCACCTGCTACGTCGAGCCGGCCACGCGGGGCGACTGGACGGACGTGCCCAGCGCCCTGCTGCCGCAGGACTACGTCACCAAGGTCGAGGCGGCCGGCGGGATCGCGCTGCTGGTCCCACCCCGTCTCGACGCCGACGACGAGCTGGCCCGCGCGGTGCTCTCGCGCCTCGACGGCCTCATCCTCGCCGGGGGTGCAGATGTCGAGCCCAGCCGGTATGCCGCGCAGCCGCACCCGGGCGTGCAGCCGGGGCGGCCCGACCGGGACGCCCTCGAGCTGGCGCTCGCGCGTGCCTCGGCGGAGCAGGACGTCGCGGTGCTGGGCATCTGCCGGGGCATGCAGGTCATGGCGGTGGCGGCCGGCGGACACCTCGAGCAGCACGTGCCGGACCGGGTCGGCCACGACGAGCACTCTCCGGCGCCGGGGGTCTACGGCTCGCACCCGGTGACCACCGTGGCCGGGACACGGCTCGCCGCGATCCTGGGCACGGCGGTGGACGTGCCGACCTACCACCACCAGTCGGTGCTGGAGCACCCGGGCTACGTGCCGTCCGCGTGGGCGGGGGACGGCACGCTGGAGGCGATGGAGGATCCCCGCGCCCGCTTCCGGATCGCCGTCCAGTGGCACCCCGAGGCGGGCGCCGACCCGCGGCTGTTCGAGGCGCTGGTGCAGGAGTGCCGCGACCGGGCGGTGAGGGGCTGAGCGGGCCCGGCCGCCGGCCTACCGGAGCCGGTCCGGACGGCGGCCTAGGCCGACGCGCCCTCGAGTGCCTCTTGGCGGGCGATCAGGACGTTCGCGCGGCGGATGATCTCGCGCGGGCTGAACGGCTTCGTGACGTAGTCGCTGGCACCGGCGGTGAACCCCTCGTCGACGTCCACCTCGCGGGCGGCGCCGGACAGCATGAGGACCGGGACAGCGCTCAGCCGCGAGTCGGCCCGGATCCTCGTCAGGACCTCGATGCCGCCCATGACCGGCATGTGCCGGTCGAGGATGACCAGGGACGGCACCTCATGGGTGCTCAGGTGCAGCCAGGCAGCGTGGCCGTCCGCGACGGCGTCCACCCCGAAGCCGGCCAGGCCCAGCTTGAACAGCAGCAGCTCCCGGATGTCCGGGTCGTTCTCCACCACCAGCACTCGCGGCGCCAACTCATCTCCCCAACCTCACGGGGCGACTCCTCGCTCCTTGCGCCTCCCCACAGCCCGAAAGTAGTACAGCACAACGACGGTCCGAAATCCGTGCACCCGCCAGAACGCGTGGGGGAGCAGGGACGGGTCGGCCGGCGGACGCGCGAGGGACCGCTCCCGGGACGTCCGGCGGAGCGGACCAGATGGCGAGACGTGGTGCCACGATCCGGATGGGCCGTGGCACCCTGAGCCTTGTCATGAGCACCTGGACGGCAGTGGCCACCGCCACCATCATTCTCGGCTAGCGCGACGGGACACCTCCCGCCGCGCAGACCTCCCACACCCTGGGGGGTCTTTTTCGTTACCGGGCACCACCCCGTCCCGGTGACGCTCCCGAGATGGACGACCATGGATGACACGGGCGGCGCCCCGGGGCGCCGGCACGACCGCACCGCGCAGTGACCTGAGATGGGGCCGACGATGACCGACCTGCACGTCTACGACACCACGCTGCGCGACGGTGCGCAGCAGGAGGGGCTCAACCTCTCCGTCGCCGACAAGCTCGACATCGCGCGCCACCTCGACGAGCTCGGTGTCGGCTTCATCGAGGGCGGCTGGCCCGGCGCCAACCCCAAGGACACCGAGTTCTTCGCCCTCGCCCAGCGGGAGCTCTCGCTGCGCAACGCCACCCTGGCCGCCTTCGGCTCGACCCGGCGCGCCGGCACGGTCGCGGCGGACGACCCGATGGTGCGGGCGCTGCTCGACTCCGGGGCGCCGGTGGTCACCCTGGTCGCCAAGTCGCACGTCCGGCACGTGGAGACCGCGCTGCGCACGACGCTGGCGGAGAACCTCGCGATGGTGCGCGACACGGTCGCCTTCCTGCACGGCGAGGGACGGCGGGTGTTCCTCGACGCAGAGCACTTCTTCGACGGCTACCTGGCCGACCGCGACTACGCCCTGGAGGTGCTGCGCACCGCCGCCGAGGCCGGCGCCGAGGTGGTCGCCCTGTGCGACACCAACGGGGGGATGCTCCCGCCCCAGGTCGGCGACGTCGTCGCCGACGCGCTGGCCGGCACGCAGGCGCGTCTGGGCATCCACTGCCACAACGACACCGGCTGCGCGGTGGCCAACTCCTTGGCCGCGGTCGCCGCCGGGGCCACGCACGTGCAGGGCACCATCAACGGCTACGGCGAGCGGACCGGCAACGCCGACCTGCTCACCGTGGTGAGCAACCTGCAGCTCAAGCTCGGCCGGGCGATCGTCCCCGAGCAACGGCTGCGCGAGGCGACCCGGATCGCCCACGCCATCAGCGAGGTCACCAACGTCCCGCCCTACAGCCGCCAGCCGTACGTCGGGGCCAGCGCCTTCGCGCACAAGGCCGGGCTGCACGCCAGCGCGATCCGCATCGACGCCGACCTCTACCAGCACACCGACCCGATGGCGGTGGGCAACGACATGCGGATGCTGGTCTCCGACATGGCCGGCCGCGCCAGCATCGAGCTCAAGGGGCGCGAGCTCGGCTACGACCTGTCCGGTGAGACCGAGCTGCTCAGCCGGGTGGTCGAGAAGGTCAAGGACCTCGAGCTGCGCGGCTACACCTTCGACGCCGCGGACGCCTCCTTCGAGCTGCTGCTGCGCGCCGAGGTCGAGGGGGAGCGGCTGAGCTACTTCGACGTCGAGTCCTGGCGGGTCATCACCGACTCCCGCGACGCGGGCGAGGCCGTCTCCGAGGCCACGGTCAAGCTGGTCGCCGGGGGTGACCGGGTGGTCGCCACCGGCGAAGGCAACGGTCCGGTCAACGCCCTCGACCACGCCCTGCGCCAGGCCCTGTCCGGGGCCTACCCCGAGCTGGACAAGCTGGAGCTGATCGACTTCCGGGTGCGCATCCTCGACGCCGCCCATGGCACCGACGCGGTCACCCGCGTGCTCATCGAGACCTCCGACGGGTCGACGTCGTGGGAGACGGTGGGAGTGGCGCCGAACATCGTCGAGGCAAGCTGGATCGCGCTCGTCGACGGCGTCACCTACGGCCTGCTGCGTCAGGCCATCCCGGTGCGCTGAGCCGCCGGCCCGCGCGGTGGTCGGTGGGGAGGTCGGGCTGGGCTCTCAGGGTCGGCTCGGGGTCGGGTCAGGGGCGGTCCCGATGTCGCGTCGCCGCCCATGGGCGCACTCTGGAGGAGTCGGGGAGGGCCCCCGGCGCACCAGCGGAGAAGGAAGTGCGTCACCCATGAACGAGATCCAGCAGAGCTTCGCCCGGCAGGGCCTGGTCCGGCCACGGGAGGGACGAGTGCTGGGCGGCGTCTGCGCCGGCCTCGGCCGCCGGTTCGGCATCGCGCCGTGGCCGGCCCGGCTGCTGTTCGTCCTGCTGCTCATGGTCATCCCGGGCAGCCAGGTCCTGGTCTACCCGATCCTGTGGATCCTGATGCCCTCGGAGGAGCAGGTCGAGGTGCGCTCACCCCAGGGGCCGCCGGCCGCGGCCGCGTGACCTCGGGGATCCGGCTGGGCTCGCTCAGAGCACTCCGCCGACGATGCCGGCCCGGGCCGAGTGGTAGGCGCTGATGCGACTGTCCTCGCGACCGTCGGCATAGGCCAGGAGCGTCTCGATGTCCTCGATGCGCGCCATGAGTGCCGAGTAGTGGTGAGGCTCGCCCTTGGCGCGCTCGGCGCTGGCTCGCAGGTTCGTGGCCCACTGCGAGGCCTTGCGAATGACCATGTCGAGCCGCTCGCGGTCGGTCGGCTGCGTGATCGTGGCGGTGCCCATGGCGATCCCCTCGTTTTCGTCAAGGATTGGTCAGCAGATCGCCCCGAAAGTACAAAGAACCGGGCCCGAGGTACAGAATCTGCGACGGATGGCGGCCGGATCTTGAGGATTTCTTGAGTTTCGACGTCCTGACGGAAGGTGGGCGCGTGCCGCGTCCGACTCGGTCACTTCTTCTTGAAGACCCTGACGTAGTCGACGCCAACCGTCTGCGGCACCCGGACCGGGGGCGAGATGACGGTCGACAGCGCCAGGTTGGCGATGACGTAGTGGGGATGGGTTGCCGACTGGGCGGTCCTGCCCTGGGACACGCCGTCGAAGTAGAAGGTCAGCGAGCCCGGTTCCCAGTCGACACCGAACGTGTGCCAGCCGGAGGGGGTCCGCGGCATCCTCTGGTGCCACGCGGGGGACAGGTGGATCACCCGCTTGGTGTAGCCGGCGTAGTGGTAGACCCACTGGACGTCGCCCTGCAGGCACTCCATGACGTCGACCTCCTCGATGGGGTTGCCGTCGTAGCCGTTGAGCCAGAACGCGGGCCAGTTGGTGCAGGCCCCTGACGCGGTGTGCGGCAGGAACATCCGTGCCTCGGCATAGCCGTAGGTGAACTGGAACGTCCCCCTCGTGTTGACCAGGCCGGAGGCGTACTGCCACCCCAGGCAGGAGCGCCTGACGGCGGCCAGGTGCAGTGCGCCCCCGGAGACGGTGACCTGGTGCGGGTCGTAGCAGGACAGCTCCGCGGTGTTGACCGGCGGCGTGCTCGACGCATTGGTCACGCCCAGCCAGTTCGGCTGCCACTTGTGCAGGTCGACGCTGCTGCCGCTGAACTCGTCGGACCAGGCGAGCGTCCAGCTCCCGGGCGGTCCGTGCGGCACGACCCCGACCGACATCGCCCCCGCCGAGGCCGGGACCTTCGCCGGCCCGTAGATCGCCAGGGCGGTGACCGCCACCATGGTGATGGCCAGTCGGACGATGTTCCTCATCGGGCTCCCCCTCCGGACGGCAGCGGGGCTCTCGTGCAGGCTACGCCGGGCCCGCGTGCCGTCGGAACCACCGGAGCGGGACGGTCTTTGCCGGGCCTCAGGCCAGTCCCGCCGCCCGCCGCACCGACGCGGCGAACCGTTCCGGCTCGGCCACCGTCAGCGTCAGGTTGGGGTGGCGCAGCAGGGGCAGCGGGCCGCGCACGGGGGTGTGGAAGGTCAGGCAGACGCCACGCGCGTAGGTCGTCCCGAAGGTCAGCCCCCGGTCGGAGACGGACAGGCGCACGCCGATCCCGCGATACCAGTGGTAGGGCCCGGTGACGGTCACGTCGCGGATGTCCTGCGGGTGCATCGAGACCGACCACGGGCCCAGGAAGGCGAGGACCCGCTCCGGCGCGACGGTGACGTGCGAGGTGGTGGGGGTGGCGCCGACGGCGGCCAGCACCAGCCGGAACCGCGGGTCGAAGTCGAAGCCGAACTGCTCCACGCCCGGGAGCGAGCCGGTGCCGTCGAGGTCGTCAGGCATGGCGGCCTCGAGCGCCGCCACCTTGGCACGGTCGAACCCGCCCGAGCCCTTCCACCACACCCGACCGGTCCGGTCGACGAGGCACACGGTGATGGTCTCGCGGTCCGCGATGCCGAGGGCGGCCGTCACCCGGCGGACGTCGGTGTAGGTGGTGAGCGTCCGCCGCCGCACCGCCCGGTCCGGGATCGCCGCCGCCATGCCGCCGTCGATCGCCCCGCGCCCCGGCGCCCAGTGCAGGGCGAGGACCGGCAGTTCCACCACCCGCAGGCGGGAGTCCGTGGCCATCCGAGCCTCCAGCCACGGCACCCACGAGTCGACCAGCGCCTGGTGGGACCGGCGGAAGGCCACGAGCACCACGGTGAGCTCGCCGGGCAGGCCGGCCGGGAGCAGGACCTCACGCCCGTCGAGGTCCCGGGTGGTCAGCTGCGGGAAGGTCGCCGCGTCCATGACCCCACCGTAGGTTCACCGGCCCCTGCCCGCCTCCGCCACGCGGGTCTGGCCCCGTTCGGGTGGAGCCCGGCGGACGCGCGTGGCAGCGTGGGCGCATGCCGCTGCGGACGACGAAGACCTGGTTCGGCGTGGTGCTGGACACCCGGGACGCCCGGGCACTGGCCCGCTTCTACGCCGACCTGCTGGGCTGGCAGGTCTTCGCGGACGACCCGGGCTGGGCCACCGTCGCCCCGTCGAAGGACGCCGGCTACAACCTCGCCTTCCAGACCGACGCGGGCTACGTGCGGCCGGTGTGGCCGGCGGGGGAGGGCGACCCGCAGATGTCCATGCACCTCGACCTGGAGGTCGACGACCTCGACGAGGCCGTGGCGCACGCGCTCAGCGCCGGTGCGGAACTCGCTCGGTTCCAGCCCCAGGAGACCGTCCGCGTCATGCTCGACCCCGCCGGTCACCCCTTCTGCCTCTACCTCGACGACAGCGCGACCGACACCGGGGACTGAGGCGCTCAGGCGGCCAGCGCCGCGTCACAGACCTCGACCAGGCGCCGGCGCAGCACCTGGGCGCGCGTCGTGAAGCCGCGCTGCGCGGCGACGTACTCCTGCTTGCCCGCGGGCGTCTCGACCCGCACCGGCTCGTAGCCGAGGTCGGCCAGGTCGTACGGCGCCGCGCGCATGTCCAGCTCGCGCACCTCCCGCGCCAGCTCGAAGCAGTCCATGACCAGCTCGCTGGGGGCGAGCGGGGACAGCTTGTAGGCCCACTTGTAGAGATCCATGTTGGCGTGCAGGCAGCCCGGCTGCTCCAGCGAGGACTGGGTATCGCGGGTGGGCGCCACCGCGTTCAGCGGCCGCGCCGGGGGCGTGAAGAACCGGAACGCGTCGAAGTGGGAGCACCGGACCTGGTGGGCCTCGACGACCTCGTCCGTGCCCCTCGCCCCCAGCCGCAGCGGCCAGTCGGCGTGGCGCACCTGCTCGGGCGTGAGCCGGTAGACCATCGCCCACTCGTGCAGCCCGAAGCAGCCCAGGTGCGCCGGCCGTGCGGCCGTCGCCGCGAGCAGGTCGCGGACGAAGCGGACCGTGTCACCGCGCGCGGCCAGGAAGGTGGGCAGGTCCACGGACGCCGCGCGACCGTCATACCGGTAGTGCTTCCAGCCCGCGCGCTCTGCCGCGCCGGTCAACGCGACCCCGGCACCCGGGTGCCACCGGCGCAGCTGGGCGGGACGGTGGGAGTAGTAGGTCCACAGGAAGTCGTTGACCGGGTGCTTGCGTCCCTCGTGGCGTCGCTGCAGGTGGGCGGCGGTGGCCGCGTCGACCCGGTCGTGGTGTGCCGACTCCCGGGCGCGCCACTGCGCCTGCTCCATCACCTGCCCGACCACGGGAGTCAAGGGTACGTGGCGCCACCGGTAGCCTCGGCACGTGCGCATCGCGAGATACACGACAGGTGAGGACCCGACCTTCGGCGTCGTCGAGGGCGAGCCGGGTCAGGAGGTGGTGCTGGAGATCCAGGGCGACCCGATGTACCAGGCCGTCGTCTTCACGGGCAACCGCGTCCCGCTCGAGGACGTGCGGCTGCTGGCGCCGGTCATCCCGCGCAGCAAGGTGATCGGGATCGGCAAGAACTACGCCGACCACGCCGCCGAGATGGGCAGTGAGGCGCCGGCCGAGCCGCTGATGTTCCTCATCCCCAACACCGCCGTCGTCGGCCCCGGCGACCCGGTGGTCATGCCGCGGCAGAGCAGCAACGTGCACTACGAGGGCGAGCTCGCCGTCGTCATCGGCCGGATCTGCAAGGACATCGCCCCCGACCAGGTCAAGGACGTCGTCTACGGCTACACCTGCGCCAACGACGTGACCGCCCGCGACCTGCAGAAGTCCGACGGGCAGTGGTCCCGCGCCAAGGGCTTCGACACGTTCTGCCCGCTCGGGCCGTGGATCCAGACCGAGCTCGACACCAGCGACCTGTCCCTGGTGACCCGGCTCGACGGCGAGGTCGTGCAGGACGGCACGACCGGCGACATGGTCCACGACGTGGCGACGCTGGTGTCCTACGCCTCGCAGGCGTTCACGCTGCTGCCCGGCGACGTGATCCTCACCGGCACGCCCGCAGGGGTCGGCCCGGTCGAGACGGGGCAGCGCGTCGAGGTCGAGATCGAAGGCATCGGCGCCCTGTCCAACCCCTTCGTCCGCCGCGGCTGAGCGCCCGAGCCCTGCACGCCCGGCACCTAGAATCGGACCATCATGAGCGATACGCCCTCCTCCCGTCCTGTCCGCACGCGCGTCGCGCCGTCCCCGACCGGTGACCCCCACGTCGGCACGGCCTACATGTCGCTGTTCAACCTCGGCTTCACCCGGCAGCAGGGTGGCCAGTTCGTGCTCCGCATCGAGGACACCGACCGCGCACGCTTCCGTGAGGACAGCGAGCAGCAGGTCTTCGACACGCTGCGCTGGCTGGGCCTGACCTGGGACGAGGGCCCGGACATCGGCGGCCCCTACGCTCCCTACCGCCAGTCCGAGCGGCTGGAGACCTACCAGCCGTATGTCGACCGGTTGCTTGCCGAGGGCAAGGCCTACCACTGCTGGTGCTCAACCGAGCGGCTCAAGGACATGCGCGACGAGCAGCAGCGCCGCAAGCTGCCCACGGGCTACGACCGGCTCTGCCACGGCAAGACACGTGAGGAGCGCGCGGAGCTGCCCGGCTTCACCGAGACGCCGGTCGTGCGGATGCTCATCCCCGACGACGTCGAGCTCACCTTCACCGACCTCATCCGCGGCCAGGTCAGCGCCCCGCGCCCGGACGACCAGGTCATCCTCAAGGCCGACGGCTTCCCGACCTACCACCTCGCCGTCGTCGTCGACGACCACGAGATGGGCATCACCCACGTGGTGCGCGGTGAGGAGTGGATCAGCTCCACGCCCAAGCACGTGCTGCTCCACCGGTGGCTGGGCCTGGAGGCGCCGGCGTTCGCGCACATGCCGCTGCTGCGCAACACCGACAAGTCCAAGATATCCAAGCGCAAGAACCCCGCGGCGCGCCTGACGTGGTTCCAGGAGCAGGGCTACCTGCCCGAGGCACTGGTCAACTTCCTTGCGCTGCTGGCCTACCCGCCGGTGCAGGACGAGGAGGGCAACGACGTCGAGGTCTTCGACTTCGACGACTTCTCCGCGCGGTTCGCCTGGTCCAAGGTCAACCCGGTCGGCCCGATCTTCGACCTCAAGAAGCTCGAGTGGCTCAACGGTGTCTACATCCGCAAGCTCACCGTCGAGGACCTCGCCGCCCGGCTGCTGCCGCACCTGCGGTCCGCGGGCGTGCTGCCGGACGCGCCGAGCCCG
The DNA here is from genome assembly GCF_036391795.1 of Oryzihumus sp. Classification (GTDB taxonomy): domain Bacteria; phylum Actinomycetota; class Actinomycetes; order Actinomycetales; family Dermatophilaceae; genus Oryzihumus. The sequence goes on along the minus strand of NZ_DASVZH010000043.1, from coordinate 4,605 downwards.
GAGCAGATGGCCACGCTGCGGGCGGTGACCGAGCTGATCCAGACGCGGATGGCCATGCTGTCCGAGGCGGCCGCCCTCGTCGGGCCGTTCTACGTCGCCGACGATGCCGTCGAGGTCGCCGACGATGCGCGCGCCCAGCTCAAGGACGACGCCGGTGAGGTGCTCGAGGCCGGCACCAAGGCGCTGGAGGCCGTCGGGGAGTGGAAGGCCGCCGACCTGGAGGCCGCCCTGCGTGCCGCACTCGTGGACGGTCTGGGCCTGAAGCCGAAGTTCGCCTTCGGCCCGCTGCGCACCGCGGTCTCGGGGCAGCGGATCAGCCCGCCGCTGTTCGAGTCCATGGAGATCCTCGGCCGCGAGTCGACCCTGGCGCGGCTGCGCCGCCTGCGCGCCACGCTCTGACGCGCGTGGTCGCCGTCCTGCTCGACCTCGACGACACCCTCGTCGACAGCACCGCCGCGATGATCGCGGCGGGCAGGACGGCGGCCGCCGCGCTGTGGCCGCAGGCCGGTCCGGACCTGCACGATGCCGCGGCCCGACGCTTCCGGGCCGACCCTCAGGGCCTGTTCGGCGCCTACACCCGAGGCGAGCTCGACTTCACGGCGATGCGGCGCGCCCGCGTGACCGACCTGGCCGAGCACCTGGGGCTCGACCACCTCGACGACACCCACGGCCGGTTCGAGGCCGCCTATGCGCCGGCCTTCGCCGACCACCTGCGTGCCTTCGCCGACGTCACCTTGCTGCTGCAGCGTGCCAAGGGGCACGGCTGGCCGGTGGGCGTGCTCACGAACTCCGGCGCCGCCTACACCGCCGAGAAGCTGCGTCTCGCTGGCCTGCTGGACCGCTTCGAGGTCGTCGTGACCACTGACGACCTGGGTTTCGGCAAGCCGGACCCGCGCGTCTTCGCGCACGCCTGCTCGCTGCTCGGCAGCGAGCCTGCCGGCACGGCATACATCGGGGACGACGTGGAGGTGGATGCCTTCGGGGCGCGCGCCGCCGGCCTGTATGCCGTGTGGCTGGCCCGCGACGGCGACCGCCCGGCGGGGAGCGACGCGCGGCACCGGTGGGACGGCCCGCGGGTGTCCTCGCTGGCCGAGGTGGGGCCGCTCCTGGCGGCGCGCGAGGCCGATTTGGGAACCGGGGCCGGCGCCCGGTAATGTTCACCCCCGGATCGCGGTCCGGAAGCCCCTCGGGGAAGCCGGCCGGGATACCCCCTTGGGGTATGGTGTAATTGGCAGCACGACTGATTCTGGTTCAGTTAGTCTAGGTTCGAGTCCTGGTACCCCAGCGCTGTTGTCCGGTCGGAGACGGTCGGACGCGATTCGGAGAAATCCTGACCCTTCGGTAAGGTTTCCACCGGTTGCAGAGCGCGGAAGCGTGAAGGACAGCAACCAGCTAGGGCCCCGTTGTGTAGCGGCCTAGCACGCCGCCCTCTCAAGGCGGTAGCGCGGGTTCGAATCCCGTCGGGGCTACCAGCACAGCCGATCCCCGCTCTGGTCACCAGGGTGGGGATCGGCTTTTGTCGTGCCCGTTTCCTCGCGCCGAGAGGGACGTTCCTCGGGTTTCGACGGGGGGCCAAGCCCGAGGAACGTCCCTCTCGGCGGGGATCAGCCGGCGCGGCTGACCTCGGCGCGGGACCAGTCCAGCAGTGCCTCGGCCAGGTCGCGCTCGGCCAGGCCGAGGGGCAGTGGAGGCGTGAGCACGAGGTCGGCCGCCTCCAGCGCCTCCGACTGGTCTCCCGGGTGCCTGATCGAGATGGTGAGCTCGTGTCGCCGCCCCCGGGTGAGCGCGGCGGCCAGCCGCAGGGCCGCGATCGTGGAGCTGGGGAGCAGGCTCACGTCGCCGGCGACCTCCAGTCGCCAGCTGTCGCCAGGTCCGGCAACGGTGTCGGCGATGACCGTCTCGACGAGGCCGCGCAGGTAGCCGGCCTGCCCTGCCTGGCCCCGGCGCAGCACGTCCGCGGTGACCACCTGGAGCGCCAGGTGGTCGAGGTCCCAGTCCTCGCACCAGCCCAGCAGGTCGTCCGCGTGCGCGGCGGCGGCGCGGTACGCCGCACTGGCGTCGAGCGCCTCGCGCGCCGTGGCCCGCAGCTCGCTGCAGTCGAGCACGATGCCCAGCCGCTGTGGTCGCTCGCCGTCCCGCAGGGCGCGTCGGATGCGGGCCACCCGGGCCCGGTCCAGCAGGTCGGCGACGGCGTTCACGCGGCGAAGGCTACCCAGCGGAGTTGGGCGGACTGCGCTCAGTGCTCCCCGGTCGCCAGCCAGTAGCGACGCTTGCCCGCGCGCACGTCCTGCAGCCGGCCGCCGTTGCGCTCGATCACGAGCCGGGAGGCGGTGTTGTCCTCGTCGCAGGTCACCAGGGCGGGGTCGATACCGAGGTCGTGGGCCACCACCAGGGCGAGCCCGAGTGCGGCGGTCGCATGCCCCTGGCGGCGGTCGGACGGCCGCACGGCATACCCGATGTGGCCGCCCTCCTCGAGCAGGAACGGGGTCAGGGAGTGCCGGATGGAGACACGGCCGAGCATCCGCTCGCCGTCCACCACCCACAGGACCGTGTCCGGCACGTGGTCGGCCGGACGTGGGGTGCCGGGCCAGGCCCTGGCCAGCAGCTCCCGGACGTACGCCGCGAAGCCCGCCTCGCCCTGCAGGGTCGGCAGCGGGTGGCGGCGCAGCTCGAGGTAGGCGCCGTTGCCCTCGGCCTCGAGCTCGCGGGCGGCGTCGAGGAAGGAGTGGTGGTAGCGCACGTGCGGCCGGACGAGCTCGGTCATGTCGGCATGGTGACCGGCTCCTCCGGCCGCACGCGAACGGTTATCCGCGGGGCGGCTCAGGCGCCCTGCTGCTGGGCCGCCTGCTGGGCGGCGTGGGCCCGCCGCAGGACCTCGGTGAGCTTGTTGGCGCCGGCGACGACGGTCGCGGCGTGCAGCCGGCCGGGCTGGCGGGAGACGCGCTCGATCGGGCCGGAGATGGACACGGCGGCGACGACCCGGCCCGAGGGCCCGCGGACCGGGGCGGACACCGAGGCGACCCCCGGCTCGCGCTCGCCGACGCTCTGGGCCCAGCCGCGGCGGCGCACGCCCGACAGCGTGGTGGCGGTGAACTTGGCGCCCTGCAGCCCGCGGTGCAGCCGGTCCGGCTCCTCCCAGGCGAGCAGCACCTGGGCAGCCGAGCCGGCCAGCATCGACAGGCTGGCGCCGACCGGGATGGAGTCGCGCAGGCCCATCGGGCGCTCGGCGGCGGCGACGCAGATGCGCTGGTCGCCCTGGCGGCGGAAGAGCTGGGCGCTCTCGTTGGTGTGGTCGCGCAGCGCCCCGAGCACCGGGCCTGCGGCGGCAAGCAGCCGGTCCTCGCCGGCGGCGGCAGCGAGCTCGCCGAGGCGCGGGCCGAGCACGAAGCGGCCCTGCATGTCACGGGTGACGAGCCGGTGGTGCTCGAGGGCGACGGCGAGCCGGTGGGCGGTGGGTCGGGCCAGGCCGGTGGCCCCGACGAGCTGCGCGAGGGTCGACGGTCCGGCCTCGAGGGCGCCCAGAACGATCGCGGCCTTGTCGAGAACGCCGACTCCGCTAGAGTTGTCCATGTCCTGATATTGCCGTCTCAGTGCCTGAGACGCAAGTTCGTGGGTCCGGAAAGTGCGTCAGCCTGCATGGAGCAGGCGCGCAGAGTGGCTCGCTGCACCGGTCAGACGGAGGTTGGTTCGATGGCAGGCACGTTGGCCGAGAAGGTCTGGGATGAGCACGTCGTGCGCCGGGCCGAGGGGGAGCCCGACCTCCTCTACATCGACCTCCACCTGCTCCACGAGGTCACCAGCCCCCAGGCCTTCGACGGGCTTCGGCTCGAGGACCGCACGGTGCGCCGCCCCGACCTGACCCTGGCCACCGAGGATCACAACGTCCCGACGACGCCCGGCCCGATCACGGACCCGGTCAGCCGCACCCAGGTCGAGACGCTGCGTCGTAACTGCGAGGAGTTCGGCGTCCGGCTCTACCCCATGGGCGACGTCGACCAGGGCATCGTCCACGTCGTCGGCCCGCAGCTGGGGCTGACCCAGCCGGGCATGACCATCGTCTGCGGGGACAGCCACACCTCCACCCATGGTGCGTTCGGGGCGCTGGCCTTCGGCATCGGCACCAGCGAGGTCGAGCACGTGCTCGCCACGCAGACCCTGCCGCTCAAGCCGTTCCGGACCATGGCCGTGACCGTCGACGGAGAGCTGCCCGACGGGGTCACCGCCAAGGACATCGTGCTCGCCGTGATCGCGAAGATCGGCACCGGCGGCGGGCAGGGCTATGTCATCGAGTACCGCGGCTCGACCATCGAGGCGCTGTCGATGGAGGCCCGGATGACGGTCTGCAACATGTCGATCGAGGCCGGCGCCCGCGCGGGCATGATCGCGCCGGACCAGACGACGTTCGACTACCTGCAGGGCCGACCGCACGCCCCTGCCGGGGCCGACTGGGACGCCGCCGTGGCCGACTGGTCCCGCCTGCGCAGCGACGACGAGGCCGTCTTCGACCTCGAGGTGCGCCTCGACGCCGCCACGCTGAGCCCGTACGTCACCTGGGGCACCAACCCCGGCCAGGGCCTGCCGCTGTCGGCCAGCGTGCCCGACCCC
>NZ_DASVZH010000042.1:0-2393 GCF_036391795.1 Oryzihumus sp. | reverse complement strand
TGCTGCCCGAGGACGCCGTGGCGCGCTTCCACCCGCCGCGGTGCCTGGTCTGCGGCTCCGACCAGCTCAAGCCCGACGTGGTGTTCTTCGGGGAGTCGGTGCCCAAACCCCTTGTCGCCCAGTGCTTTGCCGAGGTCGAGGCGTGCGACGGGCTGCTCGTGCTCGGCTCGTCGCTGCAGGTGATGAGCGGCTATCGGTTCGTCCGGCGCGCGGCCGCGCACGGCTTACCGGTCGCGATCGTGACCCGCGGCACGAGCCGTGGTGACGGTGAGGCCACCATCCGCGTCGACGCCGCCCTGGGGCAGACGCTGTCCGAGCTGGCACACCGGGTCGGGCTGACCCGGTATGCCGTGCCGTCGCCGTCCTGAGCCCAGGTCAGGCCTGGACCGGCACGGGGTGGATCTCGGCGGCCGGGTGGCCGGTCCGCTCGTGGATCTTGCGGACCGCGTCGGCCGACGGAGCCTCCGACAGGCAGTAGACGTTGCCGCTCTCGGGGTCGGCCCACGCGTGCTTGAAGTGCACGCCCTCCTCGCCCTCGATGTCGAGGTCGGCCTGGTGCGCGGCGGCGAGGTCCGCCGCGCTGATGCCCTTCATCCCCGTGTGGACGTCCATGAACTCGGGCATGGTGCTCACCTCTCTGCGGGGGCGGTCTCGCCCCCAACGCTCGGACGCTAGGCCTCGCCGGGGCGGGAGGAACCGGGCAAATGGCGTACCCGCTTACGCCCCCGGACGCAGCGGTGGCCGGCCCCGAGGGGCCGGCCACAGGCATACGAGCGGAGGGGGTCAGACCCGGCGCAGGACCGCGGTGACCTTGCCGAGGATGGTCGCCTCGTCGCCGTCGATCGGGTCGTAGGCGTCGTTGTGCGGCATCAGCCAGACGTGGCCGTCCTTGCGCTTGAACGTCTTGACCGTGGCCTCGTTGTCGAGCATGGCTGCGACGATGTCGCCGTTGTCGGCGGTCTGCTGCTGGCGCACGACGACCCAGTCGCCGTTGCAGATCGCCGCGTCGACCATGGAGTCACCGACCACCTTGAGCAGGAAGAGCTGGCCCTCGCCGACGATCTGCTTGGGCAGCGGGAAGACGTCCTCGATGACCTCCTCGGCCAGGATCGGGCCACCGGCGGCAATGCGACCGAGGACGGGGACGTAGGACGCGTCGGGGTGGCTGTCGCCGCTGCCGGTGGCGTCGACGGTGCCCTCGCGCGCGTCGCCGGCGCGGTAGCCGCGGTCCTTCTCGCCGGCGTCGGGGGAGACGACCTCGATGGCGCGCGGGCGGTTGGGGTCGCGGCGCAGGTAGCCCTTGCGCTCGAGCATGGACAGCTGGTGGGCGACGCTGCTCGGGCTGGCCAGACCCACGGCCTCGCCGATCTCGCGCAGGCTGGGCGGGTAGCCACGACGGTCGACCGAGTTGCGGATGATCTCCAGGACGCGACGCTGCCGGGCGGTCAGCCCGTCGCCCTTCTCGCGGTCGGGCATCTCGTGGATCTCGGCCATGTCGTCCCCTTGCTCGGCTTGCTCGGCGATACCAACGGGTCTGTCAGAGGTCGGTGTTTTGCTCCCTGACATGAACACAGCGTAGTGGGGTCGAACAGACATTTCAAACATCTGTTCGACGAAACTCTGGACACCTGTCCGACAATCATGTTAGAACTCGTACAGACGTCCTATCGAACACAGTTCCACCGCATGGCAGACCGAACCGCTTGAAGTCATGGAGGACACGATGAGCGCAGCAGTTGCCTGGGACCTGGCCCCCACCTCGACCCGCCCCCAGCTCCGCCTGGTGCCGACGGGCGACGCGGTGGTCTGCCGTCCCGCGCCACGAGTGCGCCTGACCCGGCGCGGCCGGCTGACGATCACGCTGTCCGTGCTCGCGCTCGTCACGTGGGTGGCGTTCCTGCTCGCGCCGGGGCCGTCCGTGCAGGGCCTCACGATCGACCACGCCGTGACCGTGTCCGCCGGCCAGAGCCTGTCCGAGGTCGCCGACGCGCAGCTGCCGCAGCTGCCCGTGACCGACGCGATGGCCCGGATCCAGCAGGCCAACAACCTCAGCTCCGACCAGGTCCACGCCGGCCAGAGCCTGCTGATCCCGCGGGTCGGCTGACCCGCTCCCCGTTCAGGGGTCCCGTGCCAGGGGGTGCGGGGCCCCTTCGTCTGCCCCGGTATGCCGTGAGCTCGCCGCGGTTGCGCCCGCGTCGGTCGGTCGCAGAGCCGGTCTGTATCGTGCAGGGCCGCCCCCCGAGCGCGCCGGCCGGTCAGTTGTTGTACAGACGGTTGTGCGCGGTCTTGACCTGCAGTGGCTGGGTCGGGCCGGTGATGGTGGCCGTGGCGGGGATGCGGATCCACGGGCCGCCGTCGAGGCTGAACTCGCCGCCATAGGTGACCGCGATCCG
>NZ_DASVZH010000041.1:0-56489 GCF_036391795.1 Oryzihumus sp. | reverse complement strand
GCGCCAGCCAGAACGGCACTGAGGGTGCCGGGTACGACATAGGCAAGCACCCAGAGCGTCATCGGGGGCAAGGTCGCCCACCCAGCACGCAGCATCCGGCGGGGCTTGAGCCGCAGCGCCACGGCGGCTCCGAGGACGGGGCTTGACCCGGATCTTGGACACGCTGAATCCAGCATCGTGCTGGGGAAGCGAGAAGATCCTGTCCATGGCCAGGAAGAACTACACCGACGAGTTCCGTCGGCAGGCCGTTGAGCTGTACGAGTCCACCCCGGGTGCCACGTTGCGGGGCATCGCCGACGATCTCGGGATCTCCCGAGGCACCTTGTCGGACTGGGTCAAGACGTTCGGCACGGGTTCAACGACTGCCCCGATCAGCAGCGCGCGGACGCCGACGGGCAGGCCCGAGACCCAGGCCGAGAGGGTCGCCCGGCTCGAGGCCGAGAACGCCCAGCTGCGGGCGGAGAAGGCGAAGATCGAGACCGAGAAGTCGATCCTTCGTCAGGCGGCCAAGTATTTCGCTGGGGAGACGAACTGGTGAGCCGCTTCCAGTTCGTCGCCGACCACCAAGACACCTTCGAGGTGAAGCGGCTGTGCGAGGTCATCGAGGTCAACCGGTCCTCGTTCTACGCCTGGGACGCCGCTGCACCTGTGCGGGCTGAGCGGGCCGCTGTCGATGAGCAGCTGGCGGACCGGATCCGGGTGGTGCACGAGGCCGACAAAGCCTACGGAGCGCCGCGGATCACCGCCGAGCTCAACGACGGCGCACCCGCCGAGGACCGGCTCAACCACAAGCGGGTCGCACGGGTGATGGCCGAGCACGGCATCGCCGGGATCCGGCTGCGCCGTCGCGTCCGGACCACCATCCCCGAGCCCTCCGACGAGAAGGTGCCTGACGTGCTGAAGCGGGACTTCACCGCCGAGACGCCGAACACGAAGTACGTCGGCGACATCACCTACCTCCCGCTGACCGACGGGAGCAACCTCTACCTGGCCACGGTCATCGACTGCTGCTCGCGCAAGCTCGCCGGCTGGGCGATCGCCGACCACATGCGCACCGACCTGGTCACCGACGCTCTCAAGGCCACGCTGGCCGACCGAGGCTCGCTCCGAGGGGCGATCTTCCACGCGGACCACGGAGCCCAGTACACGTCCAAGGACCTCGCCAGGCTCTGCAAGCAGCTCGGAGTGGCCCAGTCCCTGGGCGGGGTCGGGTCGAGCGCGGACAACGCCCTCGCGGAGTCCTTCAACGCGACCTTGAAGCGGGAGACCCTCGCCGGGGCAGCGGCCTTCACCGACGAGGCCGCCTGCCGCCGGGAGATCTTCCGCTGGGCCACCCGCTACAACACCAAGAGACGCCACTCCTACTGCGGCCACCTCTCCCCGAACGCCTACGAGAACCAGCTCGCGGCTACCCTCGCCGAAGCCGCGTAATCAAACACACCGCGTGTCCAAGATCCGGGGGTAAGGCCCGACTACCGATGATCTTCATCGCGGCGGGCCTCGACATCCGGCCCTCATGGCCACTGGAACAGTTGGCTCAACTTGTGCCGTCGGGCGCCTTCAGCAGCGTCGCTGACGTCCCTCATGACTTCTGGGCCACTGACCCCGACATCTGGGTGCGCGTCGTCACCAACGCCTGCCGCAGCCTCCTAAAGCACTGACATGCCGCGAAGAGTGTGCAGGCTTCTTCGCTGCAGACAGGCCGTTACGTGCGGGCATGCAGCGCGGCGCGGATCTGCCCGGCCATCACCTCGGCCGCGGCGAAGTCCCCTCGACGCGCGCCTTCCCAGTCGTCGACGTGTAACCAGGAAACGTCTGCAGGGGTGCCTGGCCATCGCGGGATCAGGTGGATGTGGAGGTGAGGCACGCCATGGCCCACGACAGCCAGGTAGACACGTTCCGCACCGAGGGTTCTGAGCGCTCGGCTGAGGCGCGAGATGTACCGGCCGACGGCCGCGGATTCTCCCTCGCCCAGATCAGCGAACCCGGCCACGTGACGGCGCGGCGTCAGCATGAGGTAGCCGAGATAGACGTCGTCCGCAGGAGGCCAGGGTGGAAGGTGAAAGGCCACCACGTCCTCGGCCTCCACCAGATGGTCACCCGGCAGCGGAACTTCGAGCCGGTGTTCCTGACAGACCAGGCAGTCCTCGGCCACGATCCCCCCTTCGCTGGACTGGCACATCCTCGCATCCACCTCAGGCGACCAGAAGCCGAATCTTCTGTTGCTACCTCCGCACTACGCACGGCGGAATCGAACCCGCGGCCTCCGCCATGATTGTGCAAGATTTTCGTTGCCCGTGTGCAGTCAGCTGCGTGCTCCATTTGCAGATGTGCGCTGACCTGCTGCTTGGTTGTTTCGCGAACACCTCCGCCCCCACAGACCCCGTGCCGACGCCTCGCGCCGACCGTAGGATCGACGACGTGACGTCGACCGACCCCCGCCGACGGGTGCCGCGCACCGACGTCGTGCTGGCCGACCCGCGGCTGGCGGCCGCCGCCGAGCAGCTGGGCGGCGACACCGTGAGGGACGCGGTCCGGCTCGCCCAGGGGCGGGCCCGCGCCGGCGAGATCGACCCGGAGCAGGTGGCCGACGCTGCCGTGGCGGCCCTTCCGGCACACGCGACGAGCCTGCGGCAGGTGCTCAACGCCACGGGGGTGGTGCTGCACACCAACCTCGGGCGGGCGCCCCTGTCGGAGGCAGCCCTGGCGGCCGTCGGGGCCGCCGCCGGCTACGTCGACGTGGAGTACGACGTCGCCACCGGGCGGCGCGCGCGCCGCGGGCGGGGCACCCTCGCTGCCGTGCGCCTGGCGGTCCCCGCCGCCGAGGACGTGCTGGTCGTCAACAACGGGGCCGCTGCGCTGGTCCTGGCCACCACCGCCCTGGCGGCCGGCCGTGAGGTCGTCGTCAGCCGGGGCGAGATGGTCGAGATCGGCGACGGGTTCCGCCTGCCGGACCTCATCGCGTCGACAGGTGCCAGGCTGCGGGAGGTCGGCACCACCAATCGCACGGCCCTGCGCGACTACGCCGAGGCCGTTGGGCCCGACACCGGCTGCATCCTCAAGGTGCACCCCAGCAACTTCCGGGTCGAGGGCTTCACCTCCTCCGTTGACGTGGGCAGCCTCCGTGGCCTGGGCGTGCCGGTCGTGGTCGACATCGGCTCCGGCCTGCTGTCCCCCGACCCGATGCTGCCCGGGGAGCCGGACGCAGCCTCTACCCTGGCGGCGGGCGCCGACCTGGTGACCTGCAGCGGGGACAAGCTGCTCGGCGGCCCGCAGGCCGGGCTCGTCCTGGGCCGTGGCGACCTCGTCGAGCGGCTGCGCCGGCACCCGCTGGCCCGGGCGCTGCGCGTCGACAAGCTCACGCTCGCCGCGCTCGAGGCCACGGTGCGGGGCCCCCTCACCCCGACCGCGCGATACGTGCATGCGGACCCGGCAGCCCTGCGGCGGCGCGCCGAGGCACTCTGCGACGCGGTCGGCGGCGAGGTGGTCCCCTCCGACGGCGCGGTGGGCGGGGGCGGGGCCCCCGGGGTGGCGCTGCCGGGGTGGGCGGTCGCCCTGCCCGCGGCCCTCGCCGAGCCGCTGCGCGTGGGCGATCCGGCAGTGGTGTGCCGGGTCGAGCGGGACCGCTGTCTCGTCGACCTCCGCTGTGTGCCGCAGAGCGCAGACGTGTTGCTGCGCAAGGCGATCGAGGCGGTCCAGCGCTAGTGCACGTCGTCGCCACCGCCGGCCACGTAGACCACGGCAAGTCCACCCTGGTGCGTGCGCTGACCGGCATGGAGCCCGACCGGTGGGCCGAGGAGCGCCGCCGCGGGATGACCATCGACCTCGGCTACGCGTGGACCCGGCTGCCGAGCGGGGCGATGCTCGCGTTCGTCGACGTCCCCGGTCACGAGCGCTTCATCGGCAACATGCTCGCCGGCCTCGGACCCGCGCCGGCGGTGATGTTCGTCGTCGCGGCCGACGAGGGGTGGCGGCGGCAGTCCACCGAGCACCTCGCCGCCATCGACGCACTGGGCCTGCAGCACGGTCTGCTCGTCGTGACGCGCAGCGACCTGGCCGACCCCGCGCCCGCCACCGCCGAGGCCCAGGACCGGTTGCGCGCCACCAGCGTGGGCCAGGCCGAGGCGGTGGCCGTCTCGGGCGTCACCGGCGAAGGGCTGCCCGACCTGCACGCCGCGCTGCAACGGCTCGTCGACCGGCTCCCGGCGCCGGAGCACTCCGGCCGGGTGCGGCTGTGGGTCGACCGCAGCTTCACCGTCCGGGGCAGCGGCACAGTCGTCACGGGGACGTTGGGGGCCGGCTCGCTCGCGGTCGGTGACGAGCTCGAGCTCGGTGGCCGCCGGCTGCGGGTGCGCGGGCTTCAGAGCTTGGGGCGGTCGCAGGAGCGGGTCGAGGCGGTGGCCCGCGTGGCCGTCAACCTGCGCGCTGTCGCTCGCGAGGACGTCGGTCGCGGCGACGCCCTGCTCACGCCCGAGGCATGGCCGCTGACCGACGTCGTGGACGCCCGGCTGACCGGCATCGACCCGCCCGCCCTGCCCGCGCACCTGGTCCTGCACCTCGGGACGGCATCGGTGCCGGTCCGGCTCCGGGCCCTGGGCGGCGACACCGTCCGGCTGTCCCTGGCCCGGCCCCTGCCGCTGGTGGCCGGGGACCGGGCGATCCTGCGTGACCCCGGCCGGCACGCCGTGGCCGCCGCCGTGGTGGTGCTGGACGTCGACCCGCCGCTCCTGCGTCGGCGCGGCGCTGCGCGCGAGCGCGCCCTGGAGCTCGGCGAGTCGGCAACGCGCCCCGATCTTGCCGCTGAGGTCCGTCGCCGTGGCGCCCTGCCGGAGTCGGACCTGACCGGTCTGGGCCTGGGAGCGGCCGTGGGTCAGGCATCGCTGCCCCCGGGGGTGCACCGCCGCGGCGGGTGGCTGGTCGACGACGGCGCGTGGCTGGCCTGGGCGCACAGACTCGGGACGGTCGTCGATGAGTGGGCCCGCGCCCACCCCCTCGACCCCGCGGTGCCCACCGAGGCCGCCCGGCGGGAGGTGGCACTTCCCGACGTCACCCTGGTGCCGCCGCTGGCGGAGGCCGCCGGCCTGCAGCTGCGTGGGGGCCGGCTCACCCGCCCCGGGGTCGTGCCGTCACTGGGCCCGGCCGAGCCCGGGCTGCAGGACCTGGAGCAGCGCCTGCGCGCGGACCCCTTCGCGGCCCCGGAGCGCCCTGACCTGGAGGAGCTGGGCCTGGGGCCCCGGCAGCTGGCCGCCGCCGAGCGTGCCGGACGGCTGCTGCGCCTCGGTGAGGACGTGGTCCTGCTGCCCGACGCCCCGGCGCGGGCGATGCGGGCCCTCGCGGCACTCCCGCAGCCGTTCACCCTCAGCGAAGCACGCGTGGCGCTCGGCACGACCCGTCGGGTCGCGGTGCCCCTGCTCGAGCACTGCGACAGCCGCGGCTGGACGGAGCGCGTGGACTCATCGCACCGCCGTGTCCGGCGGTGAGCCGCCCGAGCTGCTCCGGACGGCGGACCAGGAGCCCCGGCGGATCGGTCCGCCGGGGCTCGAGCGTCACCGCCCGCCGGCCGCCACCGGGAGGATGCGCAGGCCCCCGCGGAACCGGGGCGGCATGCGGCGGGCCGACCACGCCAGCCCGTTCGACGGTGCGATGCGGTAGCCGCGCCGGGCGAGCGACGGCACGACGGCGGTGAGGATCCCCGTGGCGATGCCTTCCCCAGGACAGCGGTGGCCGGTGCGGGCATCGCCCCCGCCCTGTGGCACGAAGGCGAACTCGTCTGGTTCGGTGTCCTCGAAGCGCGAGGGGTCGAAGGCGTCCGGGTGCGACCACGCCCGTGCGTCGTGGTTGGTGCCGTAGACATCCAGGACCGCCCGGTCCCCGGCTCGGAGCGCCATACCGCACACCTCGGTGTCCTCGCGGGCGCGGGCGGCCAGCACCGGGACGAACGGGTAGTGACGACGCACCTCGTGGGCGAAGGCCACCACCTCGGGGGCTCCCGCGGCGGCGACCCGGCCCCGCCAGTAGGTGTCCTGCTGCAACGCGAACGCCGCGAAGGCGACGAACCACGAGACCGCCACCGTGGGCCGCAGCACGTTGAGCAGCTCGACAGCCGCGGTGTGACGCGGCAGGACCGACCCGTCGAGGTCGCGGAACGTCGCCACCTGGTCCAGGACGGACCCCTCCGGCGCCTCGCCGCGCCGCGCTCGGTCGATCTGCTCCCCCGCCCAGCGGTCGGCGCGGGCCCGGGCAAGGCGCGCCCGTGCCTGCCGCGGACCGACGCCGCCGAAACCGTCCACGACCCTCGCCAGGTCCTCGCTGCGCGCCACATGGTCGGCGCCCACGTCGAGGCCGGCCCACCGCTGCACCGCCTGGCCGATGACCTTCACCGCGGCCGGGAAGACGGCGACCGGGTCACCCCGGTCCAACGTGAGGGTCAGCCCCCGCTCCCAGCCGTCTCCGACCGTCTCGGAGAGTCCCGCGACGGCACCGGGCTCGGTCACCGACAGGAAGAGCGTCTTGCGGTGCCGGTGCGCCTCGTCGTCGAGGCTGTGCACCGGACCCGTGCCGAACAGCACGTCGGACACCACCTTGGGCAGGGCCCCGGCTCGTCGGAACCGTGTGGTGTCGTAGAACGCCTCGGCCCCCTGACGCCCCCTCAGCCACACTGCGGGCGCACCCATGAGCCGCACGGCCGTGGCGTCGCGTGACTCATCCCCGGCCAGGTACGCGGACAGGGTGTATCCGCGGGCGAGCAGCTGGGCCGTGACGTCCGGCGGACGTCCTTCGGTGTGGGTCATGTCGCACCTGCCTCCGTGCTCGCGGTCCTGGCCTGGCACTCCCCTCCCTACCCCACACGCCCGGCAGGAAACACCACCACCGAGCGTGGCGGGCGCCCGCACAGCTGGGCCGTGTCCCCATCCCCTGCCGCTCCCACGGCAGCGACGAGGGCCGGAGCCGATGTCCCCTGGCTCCGACCCTCGTCCGGACTGCGTGTCTCAGTCCTTGAAGGCGTCCTTGACCTTCTCCCCTGCCTGCTTGACGTTCGCCTTGGTCTGGTCGGCCTTGCCCTCGGCCTGCAGGTCACGGTCGCCGGTCGCCTGGCCGACCTTCTCCTTGGCGGCGCCGCCGATCTCCTCGCCCTTGTTGCGGAGCTTGTCCTCGTTACCCATCACTTCTCCTTCGGTCGAGCCGGATGTGCCACCTGCCCACGCCTTGCGGCGCTGCAGGGGTTCAGTGGTTGCGCAGTGCCGTGATCAGCTCGCCCTTGCTCATGGAGGACCGTCCTTCGATGCCGATCTCGCGTGCTCGCTTCAGGAGCTCGTCCTTGGTCCAGTCCTCGTAGTCGCCGTGCGAGCCACCCTTGCTGCCCACCGACGACCGCGAGCTGTTCGCCGCGGCGTTCGCGATCCGGGCGGCCTTCTCCTTGCTGGCTCCGTCGTCGCGCAGCGACTCGTACAGGCCCTTGTCCTTGACGCTGGGGCCGGGGTCCTTGCGGGGCATGTCCCACCTGCCTTCCCTCTCGTACAGGTCAGCCGTGACTGCTCCGTACCCGACAGGGCGGTCCCCAAACGTCTCCGCATGCTCCGGCGCCGAGCGGGTACAGGCAGGGCAGTGCAGCCCCCGACGGGAAGGACGGACAGCCATGGCTGTGACGACGTTCCAGGACCTGCCGCTCGCCGAGCGTGACCGCGAGTGGGACGGTGCCGCCGCGGAGAAGCGGGTGCGGGAGTGGGCCGGCGCCGAGGAGGAGCCCAACGCCCGCTACCGGGACGCCCACGTCTGGTACGACGCGGACGCGAAGGAGAACTACACGGCATACAAGCTGCTCGTGGCCGACGTGGTCGACGGCAGGTTGAAGGCGGTGCCCCGCGGGGTCATGGCGGCGGCCGCGGTGATGCAGGGCTCGCGCGGTGGTGTCGACCTGCCCGAGCGCGACATCGCCCGCGTCAAGGGGCACCTCGCGCGCTACTACTCCAAGATGGGCGAGGAGCCCCCGTGGGAACGGGACTGACGCTGCGGGTTGAACCGCACCCGCTCCGGGCACGGGGGAGCCGGACCACGATCCGCGGAGAGAGGTGACCTGCATGCAGGAACACGAGCTGGCCGCCCTGGTGGGTATGACCGCCCGGGCCCAGGACGGGGAGAAGATCGGCCGCATCGAGGAGGTGCTCTCGGAGGAGCACAGCCAGGAGGGCACCTGGCTGCGCATCCGCACCGGGCTGCTGGGCCGGCACGACGCCCTCGCGCCCGTGTCCGAGGCGCGGGTGGAGTCCGGCAACCTCGTGCTGCCCTACGGCAAGGACACCGTGGTGCAGGCCCCGACCCTCCACGGCTGGCCACCCTCCCTCGACGACGCGCTGAGCCTGCACCAGTACTACGCGACGACCTGGATGGCCGGGCAGGTCGGCCGCGACGGGGCCAGCCACGTGGCGGGGGCCGCCTACACGCGGCCCGACCCGGCCGACGGCATCGCCGACCCCGACACCGTGTCAGCGCGCACGGGTGCCCGGGACGGGAGCGACGCCCTCGGGCAGCCGCAGGTCCCTGACGGTCCGAAGCGCTACGACGAGCTGATCGAGCTGCGGGACCAGGCTGACGGCCGGGACGCCAGGGACGAACGCGACGAATGAGCCGCCCACTGCGCGCCGCCTCCTGCGGTGCCGTGGGTATGGTGCACGTGAGGTCCAGCAACGGCCCGCCCCCTTCATTCCCCGGGATGCACCATGACCCCGTTGCTGACCGCCTGCTCCCCCACCTCGTTCCGGACTCGTGAGTCCAGGACCCGGCGCCTGCTCGACCAGCTCGCTCACGAGCACGACCCGCGCGTCTGCCGCCGGATCCGGGACGAGGTCGTCTGCTGCAACCTCGACGTGGCCTGCGCGATCGCGGCGCACTACCGCGGTCGCGGCCTCGAGGCCGAGGACCTGCGGCAGGTCGCCATGCTCGGGCTGGTCAAGGCGGCGCACCGCTTCCACGCCGACGCGGGCGGCAGCTTCCTGGCCTTCGCCAAGCCGACCATCCGTGGGGAGATCCGCCGACACTTCCGGGACGCCGGCTGGGCGGTGCGGCCACCGCGACGGCTCCAGGAGCTGCATGCCGACATCCGGACCGCCGTCGCCGCCCTGGAGCAGGACCTCGGGCAGCCGCCGAGCACGATGCAGCTCGCCGACGTGCTCGGCACCGACGCGCGGTCGGTGGCCGAGGCGCGGGAGCTGCCCGGCTGCTACTCCCCGACGTCGCTGGACGCGAAACGCGACGAGCACCGCCGGGCGCTCGCCGACGAGCTGGCCGACCCCCACGGCGACCCCAGCGTGGCGGTGGACGACCGGCTCTCCCTGGCCGCCGCGCTGCGCACGCTCGACCCGTCCGACCTGCGGCTGCTGCGGTTGCGCTTCGAGGACGAGCTCAGCCAGGCGGAGATCGGCCGCCGGCTCGGGGTCAGCCAGATGCAGGTGTCCCGGCGGCTGCATCGGGTGCTCGACCGGTTGCGTGACCAGCTCGAGGCAGCCTGACCGCAGGTCGCAGGCACCTCAGCGGCAGAGGGGCTCAGCCCGGCAGCAGGGGGCGCACCTCCTCGGCCCAGAACCGGAAGAACTCCTCCTGCTGCGGCCCCATCTGCGAGACGTAGAGCGTGTCGTAGCCGGCGTCGGCGAACTGGCGGACCACCTCGGCATGGCGCTTGGGATCGGGCCCGCAGGCCACCGAGGACGCGGTGGACTCCCGGGTGACCAGGCTCGATGCCTGCTCGAAGTGCTTGGGGCTGGGCAGCACCTGCGCCAGCTCTCCCGGCACGCCGGAGTTGGCCCAGAGCCGGTGGGCGGTGTCCACGGCTGACTCCTCGTCGGGTGCCCAGCAGACCTTCACCCCTGCCTCGGCCGGTCCCCGTCCGCCATGGACCCGGTAGTGGTCCAGGTCGTCCGGCTGGGGGTTGGTGCTGATGAAGCCGTCCCCGATGCGCGCGGCCAGCTCGATCGCCCGTGGCCCGAAGCCGGACACGTAGATCGGCGGGGCCTTGTCGGGGCGGCTGTAGAGGCGCGCCTCGTCCACGACGTAGTGCCGCCCACGGTGGTAGACACGCTCCCCGGAGAACAGCCGGCGGATGATGTCCACCGCCTCCTCGAGCATCTCCAGCCGCACCTGTGCGCTCGGCCAGCCCGCGCCGGTGACGTGCTCGTTGAGCGCCTCACCCGAGCCCACGCCGAGGTGGAAGCGGCCGGGCATCAACGTCGCGCTGGTGGCCGCCGCCTGGGCGATGACCGCTGGGTGGGTGCGCACGGTCGGACAGGTCACGGCCGTCGTCAGCGGCAGGTCGCACACCTGCGAGACCGCCCCGATCACCGACCACACGAACGGGCTCTGCCCCTGCTCGTCGTTCCACGGGTGGAAGTGGTCCGAGATCCACAACGCCTCGAACCCCGCGTCCTGGGCCATCCTGGCCTGCCGCACCAGCTCGGGTGCCGGGTGCTCCTCGCTGGAGAGGAAGTAGCCGAGTCGCATCGTGTCTCCTCCTGGGGTCGCGTGATCGCGGCGTACCCCTCCCGGACAGCACCGAAACGGGCGTTTGGCCCGGGCCCTCCGCGGGCACGGGACCGGTGAGGAGGCGATGACATGACCCTGAGCCCTCAGGCCACCATCCCGCCGAACGACCCGCCGCTGCCGGGGCCGCAGCCCACGCCGCCGAGCCCGCAGCCACCGACACCGCCTGCGCCGACACCTGAGCCTCCCGGGCCGGGACCGGACCCCATCCCTCCCGTCGAGCCACCCCTGCAACCCGACACCCCGCCTGCCTGAGCCCGGGCTCACCCCGTCAGGGCCATCACCCGCCGCCGAGCAGCACCTCGAGGTCGCGCAGGTCGGCGACCGACGCCGTGACCTCCGGCGGCACCTCACGCCGCTGACGGTTGACCCACACGGCCTGCCAGCCCGCCTCGCGCGCGGCGAGCACGTCGTGCCCGAGCGAGTCCCCCACCATCACCAGGTCCTCCGGCCGCGTCCGGACCTCGCGCGCCACGTGGACGTAGAGCGCCGGGTCGGGCTTGCGCAGCCCGACGTGCTGCGCCAGGAACACCTCACGGAAGTGCCCGAGTCCGAGGGTGTGCGGATAGCTGTTGCCGTTGCTGACCACGCCCAGCCGGTGACGTGGCGCCAGCGCGTCCAGCGCCGGCCGGACGTCGGGGTAGAGCACGGGGTCCGCGAACCGGCGCCGCAGGTAGTGCCTGGTCACCGACCGGGCCAGGTCCTCATCGCCGCCGGGGACGCACCCCGCCACCACGACCCGGAACGACTGCAGCCGGATCTGCTCCATCGGCGTCGACGCCGAGGCCGTCGCCGCTACTGCGTCCCGGGCGGTGCGCAGGTCCTCGACGGTCAGCCCGTCGGTCGAGCCCGCCGGCAGCCTGCGCTGCAGCTCGCCCAGCGCAGACTCCAGCGCGCGCCGCATCATCGTCGCGAAGTCACACAGCGTCTGGTCCACGTCGAAGAACACCCAGCCGACCATCGCACCCCTTGTATGCCGTCGCTTGCCTGCATCCCGCGGCCCGCCGGGCGACTGCTCGCCGACACCTCCGCGCCCTCCCCCTGGCCGGCAACCCTAGGACATGCCCCGGCGCGCCCCGGGCAGGCAGAATGCCGGACGTGAGAACGCATCGGGGGGACCCCGGCGAGGACCTGGTGCTCGGCCCGGCCCCCGGCGTCCGGCAGCCGCTGGCCATCCCGGCGGCCGAGCTGCGCGAGCGGTTCAGCCGTTCCTCCGGGCCCGGTGGCCAGGGGGTCAACACGACCGACAGCCGGGTCGAGCTCCGCTTCGACATCGCCTCCTCCACCGCGTTCACCGACGACCAGCGCGCCCGGCTGCTCGGCGCCCTGGCCACCAGACTCGTGGGCACCGAGCTGGTCGTCACCGCCTCGGAGCACCGCGCGCAGCGCCAGAACCGCGCGGCCGCCCGGGCGAGGCTCGCGGCATACCTGCTGGAGGGGCTGGCCCCTCCCCCGGCGTCGCGGCGCGCGACCCGGCCCACGAAGGGCGCGCAGCGGCGCCGGCTGGAGGGCAAGCGGCGCCGCGGCCAGACCAAGTCGCTGCGCGGGCGCGTGCAGGACGGCTGAGCCCGGACAGGGGACGAAGTCCCTGTCCGACCGGTCAGGGCCGGCGAAGACTGGCTGCGTGAGCACCTACACCGGACATCCCGGAGAGGACCTGTTCATCCACCCCGCGCCGGGGCTGCCTGAGGGCCTGCGGGTGCGCGACGAGGACCTGCAGGAGCACTTCTCCCGCTCGACCGGACCTGGTGGGCAGGGGGTGGACACCACCTCGGCCAAGGTCGAGCTGCGCTTCGACGTGCCGGAGTCCCGCTCGCTGAGCGCGGACCAGCGCCGTCAGGTGGAGGAGTACCTCAGCCCGCGGCTGCACCACGGGGTGCTGGTCATCCAGGCCCACGAGCACCGGTCCCAGTGGGAGAACCGGGTGGCGGCCCGGGAGCGGCTGGTGCACCTGCTGTGCGAGGCGCTCGAACCCGCCCCACCGGACCGCTGGCCGGGGGCGCCCAGCCACGAGTCGGACGACGCGCGCATCGCGAGCAAGAAGGAACATGCACGCACCAAGGCCCTGCGGGCCCCGGTGCTGCCGGACGAGGAGTGAGAGGCGTCGGGCGGCATCCGCCCGCGGGAAGGGAGCAGTCAATGTCCAACCAGGGCAACATGATGGACACCGCGCAGGCGCGGCTGGAGTCGGTCAGCCGCGGTTCGGCGATCCTGGTCGGCATCTTCGGCGCCATCACGGTCGTCGTCGGTGTGCTCGCGATGATCTGGCCCGGCAAGACGCTCGTCGTCCTGGCGCTGCTGTTCGGCATCCAGCTCGTCGTCGCCGGGATCATCCGCTTCGTCGAAGGCCTGGCACGCACCGAGGAGAGCGGCGGCACGCGGACCATGCTCGCGCTGCTGGGCGTGCTCTCGGTGATCGTCGGTGTCTGGGCGATGCGGCACCTCGGCCTGACCGTGCTGACGCTGGCGCTGGTGCTCGGCATCTACTGGATCATCCACGGCATGATCGAGGTCTTCGTCGCCATCACGGACCACACCGCCGAGTACCGCGGCACCCGTGCCACGCTCGGCGTGCTCAGTGTCCTTGCCGGCATCGTCCTCGTGGCCTGGCCCGGGGTCTCCCTCACCGCGCTGGCGTGGGTGACCGGGTTGTGGCTCGTCGTGCTCGGCATCGGTGAGCTGGCGCTGGCGTTCCGCCTGCGCCGTCACGGTGCGGCCATGGGTCCGGCCGCGCCGATCCAGCCTCGTCCCGCGTGAGACGAGGCTTCCTGGGCCGGCCGGGCTGGTTGCCCGACCGGCCCAGCCGTGTGCGGGAGCCGGTATGCCGAGCGGCCGGGTCGGCCGCTCCAGGCGAGGCCGGGTCGCGGCGCGTCTCCCAGGGCCCGGCTCAGGTCAGGTCCCAGGCCTCGATGTCGGTCTGGCGGTGGATCAGCCCGTTCTCCGCGAGGGCGAGGTGCACGTGCTCGAGCACGCGGCTGCCGTCGGGCCGGGTGAGCACGAGCCGGAACCACACGTTCGGCCCGCTCATCGCGCTGTCCTCGACGTCCATCCCGTAGTCCCCGGCGCAGACCGAGCGCAGGCCGGCATGGATGGCGATGTTGCCCTGCATGCGGTGCGGGTGCGACGGCGGCTGGTCGTGCCGGAACTCCAGCCACTCGGCGTCCTCGTCGAAGTAGTCCGACCACCGGTCGGCGTCCTTGGCCTTGACCGCCGCGG
Source organism: Oryzihumus sp. (assembly GCF_036391795.1). Classification (GTDB taxonomy): domain Bacteria; phylum Actinomycetota; class Actinomycetes; order Actinomycetales; family Dermatophilaceae; genus Oryzihumus. Next base: position 42,743 of record NZ_DASVZH010000041.1, on the reverse strand, counting down.
TGAAGCCCTCCAGGTCGAACGTGCGCGGCGGGATGATCGTCTGCGGGTGCGGTGCCATCTGCGGATCGTGGCGCCGTCCCCGTGGGGTGTCATCGTCCGCGAGGAGTAGTCCCGCCGGTCAGGTGACAGTGACGGTGATGCTGTGCCAGCCGGTCGCGCCGTCGGGCTCGGGTGGCGCCTCCTGCTGGGTCTGCACCTGACCGGTGGCATCCGTGGCGCGCACCGTGATCCGGTGGTTGCCCTTCGGGGCGTCCCACTCCAGCACCCACTGCCGCCACGAGTCGATCGTCGGTTCGGTGGCCAGCCGCGCCGTCTGCCACGGCCCGTCGTCGATGCGCACCTCGACCTTGTCGATGCCGCGGTGCTGAGCCCACGCCACCCCGGCGACGGCCACCCGGCCCGCCCGGACCTGGTCACCCGAGCGCGGCACGTCGATGCGGGACTGGGTCTTGACCGGCCCCTTGGCCGACCAGCCCCGCGGGGTCCAGTAGCCCACGTCGTCGGCGAACCGCGTCACCTTCAGGTCCACGACCCACTTGGTCGCCGAGACGTAGCCGTACAGCCCGGGCACGACCATCCGCACCGGGAAGCCGTGCTCCACGGGCAGCGGCTCGCCGTTCATCGCCACCGCGAGCAGCGCGTTGCGCTCGTCGGTCAGCGCCGTCAGCGGGGTCCCGGCGGTGAACCCGTCGACGCTCGTGGACAGCACCATGTCGGCGGTCGGGTCCGGCCGGGCCATCGCCAGCAGCTCCCGGATCGGCCAGCCGGTCCACACCGCGTTGCCGGCCAGGTCACCACCGACCTCGTTGGACACGCAGGTCAGCGTCACGAGGGCCTGCCGCATGGGCTTGGCGAGCAGCTCGTCCCACGTGATCGAGACCTCCTCGCCGACGAGGCCGTGCACGCGCAGCGTCCACCCGGCGGTGTCCACCTGCGGCACGACGAGCGCGGTGTCGATGCGGTAGAAGTCGCCGTTGGGCACCACGTACGGCGTGATGCCCGCCAGCTTCAGGTCGGCCGTCGCAGGAACGGTCACCGGGTTCGCCACCGGCGGCACGCTGACCTTGGCCCGGGCTGCTGCAGCACTGCTGCCGGCGCCCCCGACCGCCCTGCCCAACGCTCCAGCCGTCGCGGCGAGGACCGCCAGGGCCGCCCCGCCGACGAGCAGCCGGCGCCGTTCGAAGCCCCCGGCGCCGGCCTCCCCGGCACGAGCGGTCATGTCCCACAACGTGTTCAGCGCCCACAGCCCGGCCAGCACCCCGACGAAGGTGGGCAGCACGTCCAGCGGCGACGCGTGCGGCCGGGAGAGCACCGCCGCCGCGCCGACGGCACCCAGGACGACGAACCCCACCAGCCCGGCCGTATGCCGGGTGGCGCCGACCGCACCCAGCACCGCGCACAGCGCGGTCAGGACCACGGCGATGCCGACGAACAGGGCCGCCTTGTCGTGGGTGCCGAACGAGCTCACCGCGGCGTTCTTCAGCCAGGCCGGCGTGCGGTCGACAAAGGCGCCACCCACGGCCACCACCGGCGACGGTGTCCCCGAGGACAGGCCGGCAGCGACCATGAGGCCGGCCAGCAGCTCGGCGACGCCCAGGGTGACGGCACCGGCGATCACCCCGGCCAGGGCAGCACGAGCTCGCTTCACCCTCACAGCCTGTCATTCGTCGCGGACGCCGGCGTGGATTGGCCGATGACGCCTCGCTAACGGTTGGGGCCGGCGGTGCGCTTCAGCGCCAGGCGCACGTGCGGCGCCAGCGCCCGGAACGCGATGCCCCGGTGGGAGATCGAGTTCTTCTCCTCCGGGCTCAGCTCCGCGGCCGTCCGCCCGTCGTCCACGACGAGGATCGGGTCGTAGCCGAACCCGTTGGTGCCGCGCGGCTCCCGGGCGAGATGACCCGGCATACGGCCCTCCTCGACGACGACCTCGCCGTCGGGCAGCGCCAGCACCGCCGCACAGACGAACGCCGCGGCACGCTCCTCGTCAGGCACGTCACCGAGCTGGGCCAGCAACAGCTCGAGGTTGGCCCGGTCGTCACCGTGACGGCCGGCCCAGCGGGCGCTGAACACCCCGGGCGAGCCGCCGAGCACGTCGACGGCCAGGCCGGAGTCGTCGGCGATCGCCGGCAGGCCGGTGGCCTTGGCCACGGCGACCGCTTTGAGGGTGGCGTTCTCGGCGAAGGTGACGCCGGACTCCACGACGTCGGGGATCTCGGGGTAGGCGTCCAGGCCGACGACCTCCAGGCCGAGCTCGTCGACCAGCCCGTCGAGGATCTGGCCGAGCTCGCGGACCTTGTGCGCGTTGCGGGTGGCCAGGACCAGCCGGGTCACGCCGCGCCCTCGGCCAGGGCCGCCAGCTGCAGCTTGGTCAGCTCGGCGCACCCGGCGCCCGCGAGGTCGAGCAGCTGCTCGAGCTGGGCGCGGTCGAACGGCTCCGCCTCGGCGGTGCCCTGCACCTCGATGATCCGCCCGTCCCCGGTCATGACGACGTTCATGTCGGTGTCGGCGCCGGAGTCCTCGATGTAGTCCAGGTCCAGCACCGGCGTGCCGTCGACGATGCCGACGCTGATCGCGGCCACGGAGCCCTTCAACGGCTGCCCGGAGGCCTTGACCGCGCCCTGGCTGCGGGCCCACTCGATGGCGTCGGCGAGCGCGACGTAGGCCCCGGTGATCGCCGCGGTGCGCGTGCCGCCGTCAGCCTGCAGCACGTCGCAGTCGAGGACGATGGTGTTCTCCCCCAACGCCCTCGTGTCGACCACGGCGCGCAGGCTGCGACCCACCAGCCGGCTGATCTCGTGGGTGCGGCCGCCGATCTTGCCGCGCACCGACTCCCGGTCGGAGCGGGTGTTGGTCGCCCGCGGCAGCATGGCGTACTCCCCCGTGACCCAGCCCTCGCCGCTGCCCTTGCGCCAGCGCGGCACACCTTCGGTGAACGACGCCGCGCACAGCACCCGCGTGCGGCCGAACTCGACCAGGACGCTCCCCTCGGCGTGGTCGAGCCAGTTGCGGGTGATCCGGATGTCGCGCAGCTGGTCGGTGGCGCGGCCGTCGTGTCGAGTCATGCGCCCAAGGCTAGGCGAGGGGGCTCACAGCTCGTATGCCGTGTCCGGCACCGCCAGCTCCACCTCACCGGGCCACACCCCGGCAGCCTGGGCACGGCATACCTCCGGGTCGTTCCACGCCGGGATGTGGGTGAGCATGAGGCGCCGCACCCCGCCGGCGTCGAGCGCCGCCTGGGCGGCGCGGCTGCCGGAGAGGTGGATGCCCTCGATGTCGTCGCGGCCGTCGACGAAGGCGGCGTCGGCCAGGACCAGGTCGGCGCCGGCCATCAACGGCTTCAGCGCGTCGCAGGAGTCGGTGTCGCCGGTGTAGGCCAGGACCGCGCCGTCGGCCTCGACCCGCAGGCCGTAGGCCTCGATCGGGTGGTTCACGCGGTAGGGCGTGACCGTGAACGGGCCGATCTGCACCGGCGTGCGCTCCTGCAGGTCGCGGTAGTCGAACTCGGCGGCCATCGCGTCCGGCTCGTCCAGGCCGTAGGCCTCGGTCATCCGTGGGCCGGTGCCGGTGGGGCCGTGGACCGGCAGCGGGGTCTTGGCCGCGCCCTCGGGGTGGTAGCGCTGCACGACGTAGAGCCCGCACAGGTCGATGCAGTGGTCGGGGTGCAGGTGGGAGAGCACGACCGCGTCGATGTCGCGCGGGTCGATGTGCCGCTGCAGCACGCCGAGCGCGCCGTTGCCGAGGTCGAGGACGAGGTTCCAGGTGCGGCCCTCATGCTCGGACTGGACCAGGTAGCTCGAGGCCGGCGAGGTCGGGCCGGCGAACGAGCCGGAGCAGCCGATGATGGTCAGCTTCATCAGGACGCCACCTCCGCGGCGTGGGCGGAGACGACCTCCGGGCCGAGGAAGCGTCGGGCGAGCCGCTCGAACTCCAGCGGGTCTCCGGTCGTGAGGAACTCGTGCGAGGGCGCGGGCAGGTCGTCGGGGCGCAGGGCGCCGCGGTCGGCGAGCGTGCGGAAGACGTCCTTGGCGGTCTCCTCGGCGGAGGAGACGAGGGTGACGTCCTCACCCATGACGTAGGAGATGACACCGGTCAGCAGCGGGTAGTGCGTGCAGCCGAGGATCAGGGTGTCGACGCCGTGGGCGGCCACCGGCTCGAGGTAGTCGTGGGCGGCCTGCAGCAGCTCCGGGCCCGAGGTGATGCCCGACTCGACGAACTCCACGAACCTGGGGCAGGGCTGGCTGGTCACGTGGATCTGCGGGGCGGCGGCGAAGGAGTCGACGTAGGCGTGGCTCTGGTGGGTGGCGGCCGTGGAGATGATGCCGACGCGGTTGTTGCGGGTGGCGGCCACGGCGCGTCGCACGGCGGGGCGGATCACCTCGACCACGGGCACGTCGTAGCGCTCGCGGGCGTCGTGCAGCATCGCCGCCGACGCGGTGTTGCAGGCGATGACGAGGATCTTCACGCCGCGGTCGACCAGCCGGTCCATGCACTCCAGGGCGTAGGCCCGCACGTCGGCGATGCGCTTGGTGCCGTAGGGCTGCCGGGCGGTGTCGCCGAGGTAGACGACGGACTCATGCGGGAGCTGGTCGAGCACGGCACGCGCGACGGTCAGCCCGCCGTAGCCGCTGTCGAAGATCCCGATGGGTGCATCTGTCACGTTTCGAGGTTAAACGCGGTGACGTGACAACTTGCCGCCTTCCGGCGTCGCCTCCGTCACACCGGCGGCCACATTCCCGTTTCACCGAAAGATTCACCACATCGGGGCGTGGTGAAGTCTTCGCCCTGTCCACAAGGGTCGCTCCCGGAGTCCCACGATTCACAGGCGCGAGGCCGGGGCTGTCACGGGCCGCCGGGATTCGTGATCGTGGGTCGTATGTCGCACCGGGAGCTCGCACGCGAACGGGCCGAACGCCTGGCCCGGTCGCAGGGCGATGCGGTCAGCCGGCGGCAGTGCCTCACGCTGGGGATGACGCCTCGCCAGGTGGAGTGGCTCGTCGCGTCAGGGCGGTGGCGGATGGTGTTCCGCGGCGTCTACATCACGCACATGGGCCCGGTCGAGTGGCTCACCCGAGCCAGCGCCGCACTGCTGGCGTGTGGCGACGGCGCGGCCCTCTCTCACGCCAGCGCCGCACGGGTCAACGGGCTCACCGACCGCGACCCGCCCGGTGTCGAGGTGCTGCTGCCCGCCCACCGCCGCGTGGTCGGCCGCTGGGCCGTTGTGGCTGCCCTGTCCCGCCGCGGTCGGCACCGGTGGGGCGCCCTGCTCGGCCTGGCGCTGGTCGACGTGGCCGATGGCGCCGAGAGCGTCCTGGAGCTGCGCTACGTCACCGGCGTCGAGCGGTCACACGGGCTGCCGGCGGCCGCGAGGCAGCGGAACTCGATGCGAGCCGGACGCCGCTGGCGTGACGACAACGCCTACGAGCAGCAACGTGTCCTCGTCGAGCTCGACGGTCGTCTGGGCCATGTCGGCGAGGGCGCCTTCCGCGACCGCTCCCGCGACAACGGGGCGCTGCTCGACGGGTGGGTGACGCTCCGGTTCGGCTGGCAGGACGTGACCCAACGACCCTGCCTCGTCGCAGCCGACGTGGCCACGGTCCTCCGTGACCGGGGCTGGACCGGACGTCTCAGGCGGTGCGGGCCCCGATGCAAGCTCGACGCAGCCGCCTGGGTGAAGACTTGACCACGCTCCGATGTGGTCAAGTCTTCACCCGAAGCGCGGTCAGGTGCGGCGGGCGGTGACCAGGAGGTACTCCCACTCGGTGACCGGCTCGCGCCGGGCCAGCTCGGCCAGGTCGTGGTCGAGGGCGGCCACCCGGTCGGGGTCGCCGGCGATCGCCCGGTAGGCCGCGATGGTCGGGCCGTAGCGGGCCTTGAAGTAGTCGCGGAACTCCTCCGGCGTGGCGAAGTGGTCCACCCGCAGCCGCTGCCGGCGCACCTCGACGGCGCTGACCCGGTCGCCGAGCAGCGCCCGCACGTGCTCCTCGCTGCCCCACAGCGGCGGCGGCTGCGCACCCGGCGGCGGGGCCGGGGCATACGGCTTCATCGTGGCGAACATCTGGCCGATGAAGCCCTCCGGGGTCCAGCTGAGCAGCCCGATCGTGCCGCCGGGGCGGCACACCCGGACCAGCTCGTCGGCGGCGGCCTGGTGGTGCGGGGCGAACATCACCCCGACGCAGGACATCACCACGTCGAACGCGCCGTCGGCGAACGGGAGCGCCTCCGCGTCCGCCTCGCGCCACTGCAGCTGCGCGCCCTGCCCGGCCGCGGCGCGCCGCCCGGTCTCGAGGAGCTCGGGGGTCAGGTCGCTGGCCACCACCTGGGCACCGCCGAGCGCGGCGGGGATGGCGGCGTTGCCCGACCCGGCGCCCACGTCCAGCACCCGGTCACCGGGGCGGATGCCGCAGGCCCGCACGAGGACCGGGCCCAGCTCGGCGATGATCTCGGTCGCCACGGCCGGGTAGTCACCCAGGGCCCACATGGTCCGGTGGCGGGCCTTCAGCTCGCGGTCGGCCTGGACCGCGTCGGTGGTTGTCGTCATGTCCTGCTCCTTGCGAAGTCGTCCCCTGCCCGTGGCAGTTCCACGACGACGACGCTAGGAAGGCGCGCGGCCCGCTCCTAGTACGAGATCTGTACCGCGCTCCGCTGCCCTCCTGGGGCTGGTCCCCCGCCCGGGGGCGGCCTAGCCTGCCGGAGTGGGGTCGTCCTACCACCAGTTCTGCCCCGTCGCGAAGGCCATGGAGCTGCTCGACGAGCGCTGGACGCTGCTGCTCGTGCGCGAGCTCCTCATGGGCAGCGACCGCTTCAACCAGCTGCGACGCGGCCTGCCGCGGATGTCGCCGACCCTGCTGTCCCGGCGGCTGCACGAGCTCGAGCGGGCCGGCGTCCTGACGCGGCGGGCCGACGGCACCGAGGTGCGCTACGTGCTGACGCCTGCCGGTGAGGAGCTGCGCCCGGTCGTCGAGGCGCTCGGTGTGTGGGGGGTGCGGTGGGTGCCCGAGGTCGGCGATGCGGACCTCGACCCCAAGCTGCTGCTGTGGGACATGCACCGGCACGTCGACCCCGACGCCGTGCCTGCCGGTCGCACGGTCGTGCAGTTCCGCTTCCCCGACGCCGCCAGGGGCGCCCGGGACTGGTGGCTGGTCATCACCGCCGCCGAGACCGATGTGTGCGACGTCGATCCCGGGTTCGACGTGACCGTCAGGGTCACCGCCAGCCTGCGCCGGCTGGTCGACGTCTGGCGCGGCGAGGTCCCGTGGTCGGACGCGGTGCGCTCGGGCGGGCTGGAGGTCGACGGCCCCGAGGCGCTGCGCCGGGCCGTGCCGCGGTGGTTCACCCTGTCCCCGTTCGCCGGGGTGCCGCGCCCGGAGAGGATCGCCAGGCAGGACGAGGTAGAGGGTGCGCTGGAGGGCGCACCATCCGGCGCACTCGGGGGCGTCAGCCCATCAGCACCAGCGTCAGCGACTCCTGCAGCCAGGTGAGGAAGTCGTAGTAGGCCGCGAGCATCGTCTCGATGTCGTGCTCCCCGGCCTGCTCCAGCCGCTCCACCAGGGCGTCGGCGTCCTCGTCGGTCCGCAGGCCGAGGCGCTCCCCCAGCACCAGCCGCACGTCGGTCAGCGCCACCACCACGGCCTGCGCCTGCGCCCGCTCGAGGGTGACCTTGTCCCCGGTCATCCCCGTCAGCGCGTCGATGGCCGCCTCGAGGTTGGCCGCCTTGCGCTCCCGCAACCCGTGCTCGGTGAGCCGGCGGAACTCCGATGCCACCGCCTCGTCCTGCTTGTTGCCGCTGGGCAGCAGCCGGGCCAGGGCCGGGTCCTCCGGCTCCTCGACCGGCCCCGCCTCGTCCAGCCGTGGCACGCCGATGGTGGCGACCAGGTCCTCGAACGCGTCGCCGGTGGCCTCCACCGCCTCGGGCTCGACCAGCTCGAGCACCTGCTGCATGAGGCCGACGACGACCTCGCGCTCGATGTCGTCGAGGCGGGCGACGAAGCGATCACCCTTGCGCTTGAACGCGGTCGCCACTCACTCGTCCTTCTGGAAGGTCGCCCACAGCCCGTAGCCCTGCAGGGCCTCGGTGTCGTGCTCCATCTTCTCCCGCGGCCCCGTCGACACGACGGCCCTGCCCTTCTGGTGCACGTCGAGCATGAGCTTCTCGGCCTTCTCGCGGGAGTAGCCGAAGTAGCTCTGGAAGACGTAGGTGACGTAGGACATCAGGTTCACCGGGTCGTTCCACACGAGGGTGATCCACGGGCGGTCGAGGTCGGACTCCTCGGCGAGGTCGGTGAGCTCCTGCTCCACGGGGGCGATGGACACGACCCCCACTCTAGGCTGCTCGTCGTGACGAGTACCGCCCTGCTCACCGACCACTACGAGCTGACCATGCTGCAGGCCGCCCTTCGCAGTGGCGCAGCCGGACGGCGTTGCGTCTTCGAGGTTTTCGCCCGGCGCCTGCCGGAAGGCCGGCGCTACGGCGTGGTCGCCGGCACCGGCCGGCTGCTGCAGGACCTGGCCGCATTCCGCTTCGGGGTGGCCGAGATCGAGCGCCTGCGCAGCGCCGGCGTGGTGGACGAGGACACGCTGGCCTACCTCGCGGCATACCGGTTCTCGGGCAGCATCCACGGCTACGCCGAGGGCGAGTGCTACTTCCCCGGCTCGCCGCTGCTCGTGGTCGAGGGCACGTTCGCCGAGGCCGTGCTGCTGGAGACGCTCGTGCTCTCGGTGCTCAACCACGACAGCGCCGTCGCCGCGGCCTCCTCGAGGATGACCGGCGCCGCCGAGGGACGGCCATGCATCGAGATGGGGTCGCGCCGCACGCACGAGGACGCCGCGGTGGCTGCCGCGCGCGCCGCCTACGTCACCGGGTTCGCCGCCACGAGCAACCTCGAGGCGGGCCGGGAGTTCGGGGTCCCGACCACCGGCACCAGCGCCCACGCGTTCACCCTGCTGCACGACAGCGAGCGCGAGGCGTTCGAGGCACAGGTCGCCAGCCTGGGCAAGGGCACCACGCTGCTGGTGGACACCTACGACGTGGCCACAGCGGTGCGCACTGCCGTCGAGGTCGCCGGGCCCGAGCTGGGGGCTGTCCGCCTGGACTCCGGGGACCTGCTCGCCCAGGCGCGGGAGGTGCGCCGGCAGCTCGACGGCCTGGGGGCCACCGGCACGCGCATCGTGGTCACCTCGGACCTGGACGAGCACGCCATCGCCGCCCTGGCCGCCGCACCGGTCGACGCCTACGGCGTGGGCACCTCCCTGGTGACCGGGTCGGGGGCGCCGACCGCCGGCCTGGTCTACAAGCTGGTCGCCCGCGAGGACGCGAGCGGCGAGATGGTCGGGGTCGCCAAGAAGAGCAAGGACAAGGCCACGGTGGCCGGTCGCAAGTGGGCGCTGCGCCGGCGCAATGCGGCCGGGATCGCCGAGGCGGAGGTCATCGGCGTGGGCGAGATGCCGGCGAACGACGGCGACGACCGCCCGCTGCTGGTCGAGCTGGTCCGTGACGGCGAGGTCGTGGGCGCGACCTCCCTCGAGCAGGCGCGGGCCCGTCACGAGCAGTCCCGGGCCGAGCTTCCTGCCAAGGCACGCCAGCTGTCCCGCGGCGAGCCCGCGATCCCCACCGTCTACGAGGGCTGAGCCCGACGTCCCCGCCGTCAGCGGGCCGTGCAGCGTCGTCATCGGTCGCCCTGCGTGTCGTTGCCCGCTACCTGACACGTCACGTCCGGTTGCCGGGTTAGCGTTTCCGCATGAGTGCGGACCTGTCGCGCGCGTTGATCCTGGTCGACGTGCAGAACGACTTCTGCGAGGGCGGCTCGCTGCCCGTGTCCGGCGGCGCCGACGTGGCCCGCCGCATCAGCGAGCACGTCGTCGCCCATGCCGACGACTACGGCGCGATCGTCGCGACAGCCGACTGGCACGAGGACCCCGGCGCCCACTTCTCCGACCACCCCGACTTCGTCGAGAGCTGGCCGGCGCACTGCCGCGTCGGCAGCGACGGCGCGCTGTTCCACCCGGGTGCGGAGCAGGCGTTCGAGCACGTCGAGGCAATCTTCCGCAAGGGCCAGCACGCGGCGGCCTACAGCGGGTTCGAGGGCACCACCGTGGAGTCCGCCGACCACCGGGCTGGTCTGGGCGACTGGCTGCGCGACCGGGCGATCGAGTCGGTCGACATCGCCGGCATCGCCACCGACCACTGCGTACGCGCCACCGCGCTCGACGCCGTCGACGAGGGCTTCGACACCCGCGTGCTGCTCGACCTCACCGCGGGTGTGGCCCCCGCGACCACCGCCGCGGCGCTGGAGCAGCTGCGCGCGGCCGGGGTGGACCTGGTCGGGGCGCCGGTGCTCGGCACGACCGAGGAGGTCTCGTGACCCGGGAGCAGATCCCCGGCATCGGCCTGCTGGCCGGCGTGCGCTTCCTCAGCGAGCTCGTGCTCCTGGCCGCCCTGGCCTTCATCGGCGCGGCGATGTTCGACAGCCTGGTGCTCTCGATCGTGGCCGGCATCGCGCTGCCCCTGGCGGCCGCGGTGATCTGGGGCACGTTCATCGCGCCGCGCGCGCCCCGTCACCTCGGCCAGCCGGCGCGCACCATCGTCGAGGTCCTGATCTTCGGCGTCACGGTCGTCGGGCTGCTCGTCTACGGCTACCTGGTGTTCGGCATCGTCCTGGCGGTCCTCTTCGCCGGCGGCAAGGTCTACGACCGCCGCGTCTCCTGAGCCGAAGGCCGCCTCAGGCCAGCCCGAGCGCGACGGCCTCCTCGCGCAGCTCGTCGCGGACCGAGGGGTTGGCGGCGTGGTCGATGAGGTGAGCGGCCTGGGTGCGCTCGTCGACGCCGAAGATCTGGGCCGTGCCCTGCTCGGTGACCACCGCGGTGTGCTGGAACGACGTCACCGGTTCCTCGACCATCGCGACGATCGTGGAGACATCGGCCTTGCGGTGCCACGAGCGCAACGCCATCAACGCCTGGCCCCCAGGTGAGTGCAGCGCACCCACGACGAAGTCGGTCTGCCCACCGAAGCCGGAGTGGATCCGCGCATTGATGCGGGAGGCGTTGGCCTGGCCGAACAGGTCGACCTGCAGCGCGGTGTTGATGCTCGTCATGGCCGGGTTCGCCGCGATCCGCGCCGGGGAGTTGGTCACCTCGGTGCGCAGCAGCCGCACCCGCGGGTTGCGGTCCATCCAGGCGTAGAGCTCCGGGGAGCCGATCGCGAACGAGGCGATGAGCGGCTGGTCGGCGTCGAGCGCTCCGGCCCGGTCCAGTGCCAGGACCCCGTCGCTGAACATCTCGCTCCACACCCGCAGGCCCCGCCGGCTGACCAGTCCGGGCAGCACCGCATCGGGCACCTCGCCGATGCCCATCTGCAGCGTGGCGCCGTCGCCGATGCGGGCCGCGACCAGCTCGCCGATCCGGCACGCCGCGTCATCGGGTGTGGACAGCGGGTGAGGCGGTCCGGGCAGCTCGTCGGTCTCCAGGACCCCGTCGAACAGGTCGAGGTCGAGCTCCCCGTCGCCGAAGGTGTAGGGCATCTCCCGGTTCACCTGGGCGAGGACGACGCCGCCGCGCGCCTTCGCCGCCTCGATGGCCGCCGGGAGCACGTTGACCGAGATGCCCAGCGAGACCCGGCCGCCGTGCGGGGCGGAGGTGTGCACCAGCACGATGTCGGGGCGCAGCGTCTGGCCGTAGAGCAGCGGCACCTGCGAGAGCCGCGCCGGCACGTAGGACAGGCGCGGGCTGCGACGCATCCCCGCGCCGACGAAGCAGGTCTCGTGGACGACCCCCTCACGGGCCGGTATGCCGTGCGGCGCGTTCAGCTGGTGCAGCCGGTAGCGCTCGACGGACTCATCGAGCATCTGGAGCAGGCGCCACGGCACGGCCGCGTTGCCACTGGTCACGACACGGGGCTCCCTGCCGGCACGGGCTGCGGCCGAGGCGATGAGGTCAGCGGTCACGGTGCGCACGCGCCCACTCTCGCGCATCGGCGGTGCCCGGCGCCGGGAAACCGGTTCGCGTCACACGCGTGGGGCCGGCCCGCGTGCGCGAGCCGGCCCCACGGCATACCGGGGTGTCTGCCTGACCTAGTGGCGGCCGCCCTCGGAGGCACCCTCGATGGTGACCGGCGCGCCGTTGCTGACGAGCTTCCAGTCGTAGGTGGAGAACGTCGCCGGGTCGATCGTCCTGGTCGCGGTGACCCAGTCGATGATCAGCTGGCGGATCTCGGCCTGGGCGTTGTAGACGACCGGCGCCGAGGTGACACCCGGGAAGTTGCCACCGCCGGACTGGCGGTAGTTGTTGATCGCGATGACGAACGTCGCCGCCGGGTCGACCGGCGCGCCGGCGTAGGCGAGGTTGGCGATGCGCGAGCCCGGCGCCTTGGCGATGTCGATGTCGTAGGTCAGCGGGGCCTCGAGGCCGGCCATGATGTCGTAGTTGTAGTCCGGCGTGCCGTTGGGCGCCAGCGCCGTCTTGGCGTTGGTGACCTGGTCCGGGGTGAACGGCCCGGTGCCGCTGACCTGCTGGAAGTAGGTGGCCGACCACTCCAGGTAGTCCTTGACCTGCGCGCCGGTGAGCTTGATGCCCAGCAGCGTGTTGTCGTAGACGTACAGCCCGGCCACGTCGCGCACCGTCACGTTGCCGGCGGGGATCGCCGCGTCGGGGTTGAACGGCGCGGCGATGGACAGCACCGGCAGGGCGGCGTCGGCGGTCCCGGCGAGGGCCTTCCTCACCGCGTCGGCCTGGACGTAGTTGATCAGGTCGATCGCAGCCGTGTCCTCGAACCGCGACGTGGCGCAGGACATCGCCCGGGTCGAGGTGCCGATGACGGAGTTGACGTAGGACCGCACCGTCTCGTGGTCCTGGGACAGCAGCTGCGTCACACGCGCGTCCTCCGGCACCGTGTTGGCGTCGAGCAGGTGGGAGTGGGCGGCGGCGACCTTCCAGCAGCCGCGCTCCTTGACCAGGTCGAGGTCCATGACGGCCAGGCGCATGCCCCACTTCAGCGGCTCGACGAGCAGCACCTGCTGGCCGGTGGCGGTGTTCTGCACGAAGCGCTCGGGGATCTCCAGGTGCGCGTGCCCGACGAGGATCGCGTCGATGCCCGGGACCTGCTCGGCGAGCAGCGAGCTGGCGTTCTCGGGCCAGGGCAGCGCGTCGCCGTAGGAGCTGGAGGTCGTGGCACCGGAGTGGCAGGACACGATGACGACGTCGGCGCCGGCCCGGCGCAGGCGGGGCACGAAGACCTTGGCCTGCTCGACGATGCCCTGGAACCTCACCTTGCCCTCGACGTTGGCCTTGTCCCAGATCGCCACGCCCGGGGTGACCAGGCCGAGGATGCCGACGCGGACCTCGTGGCCACCGTCGAGGTGCATCGTCTTGATGACGAACGGCGGGAACGTCGGCGCGCCGGTGTCCCAGTCCAGCGCGTTGGCCCCGAGCAGCGGGAAGTGCAGCTGCTTCTGGAACGCCCGCAGGGTGTCCAGGCCGTAGTTGAACTCGTGGTTGCCCAGGGCGGCGGCGTCGTAGCCGATGACGTTCATCGCCGCGGCCATCGGGTGGATGGCGCCCTTGGTGATCGGGTCGATCTTGGCGTAGTAGTAGCTCAGCGGCGTGCCCTGGATCGTGTCGCCGGCATCCAGGGTCAGGCAGTTGTTCCGGCCCCGCTCCTCACGCATCGCGGTGACTAGGGTGGAGATCTTCGCCAGGCCGATGTCGTTGTGCGGCTTGTCGTCGTACTCCGCGTCCTTGAAGTAGTCCCAGTTGAACACGTTGCCGTGGGTGTCGGTGGTGCCCAGCACGGTCAGCCGGTGGGTCTTGGGGCCGCGGGGAGTGGCCGTGCCTGCGGCGTATGCCGGTGCGCCGCCGGCGATCGCTGCGACCCCGGCCCCCGCGGCACCCACCGCGGCCATGGCCAGCAGCTCACGGCGGGACCGCTGCGCCGGGGTGGTGTCGCCGGTCGCGGCTTCCTGGTTGATGCCCTCGTTGTTCGTCACGCCGCCTCCAGCGTCGTCTGCGCCTGTCTGCCGCGGGATCACCGCGGGTGGGCTCCCCTGAGCCCCGGCGCAGACTAGCCGCGCAAAGCGACCGATAGCGGGACGAAGGACAACAAATTGGCAACCGTCATACCCAACTGGGACGGTCGAGTGGGCTGGCGGGGTCAGCCGGCGCCGTCGACGCCCTGGTCGCCGTTGGTGGCCGAGCCGCCAGCCCGGCCTCCGGTCCAGGTCCAGGCGTACGCGCCGTCGTCGACCGCGCGTCCGGCCTCCCCCAGCTCCAGCGGCCGGAACGTGTCGACCATGACGGCGAGCTCGTCGAAGAACTCCACGCCGATCGAGCGCTCGTAGGCCCCCGGCTGCGGGCCGTGGGCGTGGCCGCCCGGGTGCAGCGAGATCGAGCCCTTGCCGATGCCGGAGCCCTTGCGCGCCTCGTAGTCGCCGTCGACGTAGAACATGACCTCGTCGCTGTCGACGTTGGAGTGGTAGTAGGGCACCGGGATCGACAGCGGGTGGTAGTCGACCTTGCGGGGCACGAAGTTGCAGATGACGAAGTTGTGCCCTTCGAAGACCTGGTGCACCGGCGGCGGCTGGTGCACCCGGCCGGTGATCGGCTCGAAGTCGCTGACGTTGAAGGCGTAGGGGTACAGGCAGCCGTCCCAGCCCACGACGTCGAGCGGGTGGTAGGGGTAGGTGTAGACCGTGCCGACGAGACCACCGGGGCCGTTGCCGCGGTGCTTGATGTAGACCTCGGTGGGCGCCTCCCGGTCCGCGCCGATGTCCTCGGCCAGCAGGGGGCCCTTGGGGGTGCGCAGGTCGCGCTCGCAGTACGGGGCGTGCTCGAGCAGCTGGCCGAAGCGCGACAGGTAGCGCCTGGGCGGGGTGATGTGGGAGTTGGCCTCGATGCAGTAGGCCCGCAACGGCTCGGTCCAGCCCTCGTCGCCCTCGACGCGCGGGATCCACCGGTGGGTGGTCGCCCGCGGGATGACCAGGTAGTCCCCGGTGGCCACCTCGAACGCACCGAAGACGGTCTCGACGCGCGCCGCGCCACGCTCGACGTAGACGCACTCGTCGCCGATTCCGTTGCGGTAGAACGGACTCGGCGTGTCGGCGACGACGTAGGAGATACGCACGTCGCCGTTGCCCAGGACCAGGCGACGGCCGGTGACGACGTCGACACCGTGGTGGTCGCCCCGCGGGTCCTGCCCCGTGAACAGGTCGTGGAGCTTGAGGTGGCGCGGCAGCAGCGGTTGGTTGGGCGTCGTGGCCTGGTCGCCGAGGTCCCACTCGCGCACGTCCTGGATCGCCGAGGGCAGCCCGCGGTGGTAGAGCAGCGAGGAGTCGGAGGAGAAGCCCTCCTCGCCCATCAGCTCCTCGTAGTAGAGCCCGCCCTCCGGCGTACGGTGCTGGGTGTGCCGCTTCGGGGGCACGGTGCCCCGCAGCTGGTAGTGCGCCATCGCTCTTCGTCTCCCGCCGGATGCCCTGCGCGTCCTGTGAGCGGACGCGGGTGTACCTCTTCAAGCACTGTCCAGTAGCCTGCCCACCATGTCAACCAGACCCGACGGGCCGGGCTCCCCCCGAGTGTCCCAGCCGGCCGAACGCGCCCTGTTCACAAGGCTGTTCGACGACGCCGCGGTGTTCCCGCCGGGCCTGGCACCGCTGCCCCGGGCAGTCGGGGACCACCTGGCCCGCCGCACCGCCGACGTGGCCGACCTGGTCGGCCCCCTGCTCGTGCCCGCGTCCGCCGCCGAGGAGCTGCTGACCCTGCCGCTGCCCGGCCCGTCCGGCCGCTCCGGCCCGGCCCTGACCGTCGCGCTCATCGGCCGGCCGGGTGTCGCGGTGGCCGCGGTCGGCGAGGCGCTGTCCCGGTTGAGCCAGGACGGGCGCGTCGAGGTCGCCGGCGTCGAGGTCGGCTGGTCCCCCGGCTGGGAGCTCGCCCTGGACTGGCAGCTGCCCGTCTCGGTCGAGGTCCCGCGGGGCACGCAGCAGGCGAAGGCGCTGCGCGACGTGGCCGCCCACGCGGGTGGTCGCGAGGGCGTGCAGGCCAAGTTCCGCACCGGCGCCACCGCCACCACGGACGTGCCGGCACCGCATGAGCTGGCCGGCTTCGTCCGGGCCTGCATCGACGCCGACCTCGGCTTCAAGCTCACCGGCGGTCTGCACCATGCCGTGACCGGCACCCACGACGGGGAGCAGCAGTTCGGCTTCCTCAACGTGCTGCACGCCGTCCGCTGGGCCCTCAACGGTGCCGAGGTCGACGAGCTCGAACCCCTTCTGGCAGAACAGGATCCAGAGCCCGTGCTCGAAGCGGTCAGCCGCATGAGCATCGCCGACGCGAGCATCACGCGGGCCTTCTTCACGGCATACGGCTGCTGCGGGGTGATGGACCCCATCGGTGAGCTGTCCACGCTGGGACTGATCGAGGAGACAACGGTATGACGAACAGCTGGCTCGACCTGCCCGCCGACCACCCCTTCGGGCTGGCCACGCTGCCCTACGGCGTGTTCTCCACGGCGACCGACCCGCGCCGGCGCGTGGGCGTGCGCGTCGCCGACCACGTCCTCGACGCGGCCGCGGCGGCCGAGCGGGCCGGCATGGAGTCCGGCGTGTGCTGGGACCAGCCGAGCCTCAACGACTTCCTCTCGCGCGGACACCACGCCTGGGCCGCGGCGCGCGCCTGGCTGGTCGAGGTGCTCACCGACCCGATGTACCGCGACGCGGTCGAGCCGCACCTGCTGCCGCTCGCCGAGGTCAGGCTGCACCTGCCGTTCGAGGTGGCCGACTACGTCGACTTCTACGCCAGCGAGCACCATGCCTCCAACGTCGGGCGGATCTTCCGGCCGGACAGCGAGCCGCTGACGCCGAACTGGAAGCACCTGCCGATCGGCTACCACGGCCGTTCCGGCACCGTCGTGGTCAGCGGCACCGACATCGTGCGACCCTGCGGGCAGCGCAAGGCCCCGAGCGACCCGGCGCCGACGTTCGGCCCGTCGCGGCGCCTCGACATCGAGACCGAGCTCGGCTTCGTCGTCGGCGGGGCGACGGGCCTCGGCGAGCGGGTCGACATCGACGACGCCGCCGGGCACCTCTTCGGCGTGGTCCTGCTCAACGACTGGAGCGCCCGGGACATCCAGGCGTGGGAGTACGTCCCGCTCGGCCCGTTCCTCGGAAAGTCCTTCGGCACGAGCATCTCGGCGTGGGTGGTGCCGATGGCGGCGCTGGAGTCCGCCCACCTGCCGCTGCCCGGGCAGGACCCGCAGCCGCTGGACTACCTGCGCGGCGACGGCGCCAGCGTCTTCGGCCTCGACATCCACTGCGAGGTGCGGGTCAACGGCACCGTGGTCAGCAGGCCGGAGTACGCCGACATGTACTGGTCACCTACCCAGATGCTGGCGCACCTCAGCGTCAACGGCGCCAGCCTGCGCGACGGCGACCTGTTCGGCTCCGGCACGATCAGCGGCGCGGCGAAGGAGACCCGCGGCTGCCTGCTGGAGCTGACGTGGAGCGGCCAGGAGCCGGTGACCCTCGAGGACGGCACCACGCGGGCGTTCCTCGAGGACGGCGACACGGTCACCATCACCGGCTGGGCCCCCGGACCCGACGGCGCCCGCGTCGGCCTCGGCGAGGTGACCGGCACCATCCGCCCGGCCCTGGAGGGCTGAACACACCCCCTCGGTGGGGTTCCTCGGTGGTCAGCCGACCGACGTGACCTGCACCGCCACCTGCTCGTCCTCCAGGGTGTAGCCGAGCCAGCCGAACCGCGTGCCCGTCCGCTCGACATACTCCTGCCAGGCGCGGTGCTCCCCGCCCTGCCACCCCGGGTAGTTGAAGTACTCGTCGAAGACGATGACCGTGCCCGGCACGAGGCGCGGGCCCACCGCGTCGAGCACCGTGGTCGTCGAGGAGTACAGGTCACAGTCCACGTGCACGAACGCGAGCGGCCCCGGATGGTCGGCCAGGAACCCCGGCAGCGTCTGGTCGAACCAGCCGACGACGAGCTCGGCGCCGGGCACCCGAGGCAGTCCGTCGACGCCGAACATGCCCGCGGGGAAGCCCGTTCGCCAGTCCTCCGGCAGCCCCTCGAAGGAGTCGAACCCGAAGACCTCGTGGCCGGGGAACCCCTCCACCAGGGCCCGCAACGTCGAACCGGTCCACACGCCGAACTCCAGCACCAGGCCCTCGGCCGGAGCCTGGGCCATGGCGTGGCGCAGGGTCGCGGCCTTGTCGGGAAAGGTTGGCGTGCGGGGCATGTGCTCCATCGCCCATGCGGCAGAGGACTCGACGGCGATCCGGTCGGCGGCCAGCGACAGGTTGCGTCGCTCGACGTGCTGCAGCTGGTGCCGCAGATGCTCCAGCCGCTGCTGGGTCTCGGCGAGCTGCGAGTGCAGGCTCGCCACGTCCTCGCGCAGGGGCGCGGTGCCCGCGGCCACCGCCCGCACCGCGACGTCGCGGGCGCGCCGCTTCAGATCACGCAGCATGACCGGTCAGCGGGGACGCTTGGGCTGGGGACCGACCACGACGTTGGTCCTGGCGGCCTTGTCGTGCAGCGCCTGCTTGTTCGGGTCCCACAGCGGCCAGAGGTAGTTGAGCAGCTCCCCGATCCCGGCCAGGTTGCCCAGGAGCGGCACGAAGCTGAGCAGCTGCAGCCCGTTGATGACGCCGACCCGGCGCCAGACGGCCGAGGCTGGCGGGGCGCCCGGCGTCTCGCGCAGGCGCACGCTGATGCCGACCACCTTCTTGCCCACGGTGGCGCCGGAGCGGGTGAGGAAGAGGTACTCGTAGACCACCGCCACCAGCACGGTGATCAGGGCGATCGGGATGAGCCACCGGTAGAGCTCGGCCGGCAGCACGAACGGCGACGGCGGTGTGGACCCGCTGCGGGTCTGCTGGACCTGCTGCTCGGCGTAGTGCAGCGCCGCCTGGAAGTACCGGTAGTAGAAGTAGCCGGTCAGCGGCAGCGCGATGAAGAAGGTGATGAAGCCGTCGAGGATGCGGGCGAGCACCCGCTTCCACCACCCGGACAGCGGCACGCCGTCGGGCGTGGTGGCCTGCGGGGTGACGTAGCCCTGCTGCGGCCAGGACGGCATGGGAGCCGGCCTCGAGTATGCCGGCCGGTCGCCGGCCGCCCCCGACTCACCCCAGGTGGCCTGCTGCGGCATGCCGATCGTCGACTGCTCGAGGGAGGGCGCCTGCTTCGGCGTCACGTGGTCGGTCCAGATCACTCCGTCCCAGTACCGGAGCTTGCTGGGGTCCTGGGGGTCGTCGTACCACCCCGATGGCTGCGTCATGGCGCACAGCCTGCCACGCCCACCCCATGAGGACGCTCACACTCCCCCACGTCCGGGCGCGCACCCGGTGCCTACCAGCCGGTAACGTCGTCGGGCATGAGTGACGACACATCCACGCAGTCGATCCTGCGGACCAAACCGGTCGAGGACGTCCTGGCCCAGTCGGCCGACGAGGGCGAGGAGCACAGCGGCGCCCCCTCGTCGGGCAAGCTCCGCCGCAAGCTCGGTCCGTTCGACCTCATGGGGTTCGGTGTCGGCATCGTCATCGGCACGGGCATCTTCACCCTCACCGGGGTCGAGGCCAAGCAGCACGCCGGGCCCGCCGTCACCATCTCCTTCATCATCGCCGGCGTGGTGAGCCTCCTGGCCGCCCTGTGCTACGCGGAGATGGCCTCCAGCGTCCCGGCGGCCGGCAGCGCCTACACCTACGCCTACGCGACCATCGGCGAGGTCTTCGCCTGGATCATCGGCTGGGACCTCATCCTGGAGTTCGCCCTCGGCGCCTCCGTGGTGGCCCGCGGCTGGTCGGGCTACCTCGCCAACCTCTTCCACCTGCCCAGCGCGTGGTTCGCCGAGGACGGCTCGGTCGTCAACGTCGGGGCGATCCTCATCACCCTGGTGCTCGGGGTGATCGCCGCCGTCGGCATCCGGGAGTCGGCCCGCGTCACCAACGTCCTCGTGCTGGTCAAGGTCGCGGTGTGCGTGTTCGTCATCGTCGCCGGCGCGTTCTTCATCACCAGGTCCAACCTGGTCCCGTTCGTGCCGCACGCCGAGCCGGTCAAGCAGAGCGTCAGCGGGCTCAAGCAGCCGCTGAGCCAGGCGGTCTTCGGCATCTCCCCCTCCGCGTACGGCATGGCCGGCGTGCTGACCGCCGCCGCGGTGGTGTTCTTCGCCTACACCGGCTTCGAGGCGGTGGCCAACCTCGGCGAGGAGACCAAGCGCCCCAAGCGCGACCTCACCATCGGCCTGCTCGGCACCCTGGCCCTGTGCACGGTGCTCTACATCGGCGTCTCGTTCGTGGTCACCGGCATGGTCAGCTACAAGAAGATCGACGAGGGCGCCCCGATCGCCAGCGCGTTCGACGCCGTCGGCCAGGGCTGGGCCTCCACCCTGGTCTCCATCGCCGCCGTCTGCGGCCTGACCTCGGTCATCCTGGTCGACCTCGTGGCCATGGGCCGGATCGGCTTCGCCATGGGCCGCGACCGGCTGCTGCCCCCGGCCGTCGCCAAGGTGCACCCGAAGTGGGGCACGCCCTACCGCATCACCATCGCCACGACGATCTTCGTGGCGCTGCTGGCCGGCTTCGTCCCGCTGGCCGCGCTGGCCGACCTGGTCAGCATCGGCACGCTGTTCGCGTTCATCATCGTCTCGCTGGCGGTGCCGGTGCTGCGCCGCAAGCGCCCGGACGTGCACCGGCCGTTCCGCGTGCCGCTCTCGCCGGTGCTGCCGATCGTCTCCGCGCTGGCCTGCCTGTACCTGATGACCAACCTGACGATGGAGACCTGGCTGCGCTTCGCGGTCTGGATGGTCGTCGGCATGGTCGTCTACCTCACCTACAGCCGGCGCAAGGCGCGGCTGGCCACGGGTGAGGAGGCCGAGGCCGTGACGGCCTGAGGCCGCCCACCCACGCGACGGCACGGCATACCGGACGGGTGTGCCGTGCCGTCGCCGTGTGCGGCCTCAGCCGGCGACGTAGAGCGGCAGCATGAGGCCGACGACCATCAGCGCGGCGCCGCCGCCCATCCGGGCCCAGATGCGCCGGTGCATCGCGAAGCCGTGGCGCTCGACCCGCAGCCACCGCCAGAGCCCGATGAACATGACGTAGCCGCCGAGCATCATGACCACCACGGCCCACCATGGCTGCTGGTCGTGGCCGGTCAGGCCGCGCCAGAGGTAGGTCAGCGTGGTCAGGCCGGCGATGAGCACCAGCGCGCCCGCCGCCCCGAGAATCGCGAACACCCGCTTGCGCGGGACCCACTCCACCTGCCCGGTCTCGACTGCTGCGTCTGCCGGGTTCGTCGACTCCATGAGGCCCGAGGTTATGGGACAAAGCGGACATCCGCTCACGCGGGTGACCCCACGGCATACCAGCGGGTATGCCGTGGGGCCACCGGAGGAGCCGGGCGCGCCTCAGAGGTTGCCGCGACGCTCCTGCTCGCGCTCGATCGCCTCGAACAGCGCCTTGAAGTTGCCCTTGCCGAAGCCGAGGGAGCCGTGACGCTCGATCAGCTCGAAGAACACCGTCGGGCGGTCCTGGACGGGGCGGGTGAAGATCTGCAGCAGGTAGCCGTCCTCGTCGCGGTCGACGAGGATGCCGCGCTTCTGCAGCTCCTCGATCGGCACG
This sequence comes from Oryzihumus sp., assembly GCF_036391795.1. GTDB lineage: Bacteria > Actinomycetota > Actinomycetes > Actinomycetales > Dermatophilaceae > Oryzihumus. Next base: position 21,138 of record NZ_DASVZH010000041.1, on the reverse strand, counting down.
CGCACGTTGCCGATGCGCTCGCGCAGCTCGGGGTCCTCGTAGTAGGAGTCAGGGGTCGAGAGGAACTCCACGCCCTCGGCGGTCATGGCGTCGACGGTGGCCAGGATGTCGTTGGTGGCCAGGGCCAGGTGCTGCGCGCCGGGACCGCGGTAGAACTCGAGGTACTCGTCGATCTGGCTCTTCTTCTTGGCGACCGCCGGCTCGTTGAGCGGGAACTTGACCCGGTGGTTGCCGTTGGCCACGACCTTGGACATCAGCGCCGAGTAGTCGGTGGCGATGTCGTCGCCGATGAACTCGGCCATGTTCACGAAGCCCATCACCTTGTTGTAGAAGGTGACCCACTGGTCCATCTTGCCGAGCTCGACGTTGCCGACGATGTGGTCCAGGGCCTGGAACATCCGCTTCGGGGCGCCCTCGCGCTTGACGAAGCCGGAGCTGCGCTCGACGTAGCCGGGCAGGTAGATGCCGGTGTAGCCCGAACGCTGCACCAGGGTGTGGCGGGTGTCGCCGTAGGTCGCGATCGAGGCGATCCGCACCGTGCCGTGCTCGTCGCTGACGTCGTGCGGCTCCTCCAGCACCGTCGCGCCCATCGCGCGGGCGTGCTCGATGCACTTGTCGACGTCCGGCACCTCGAGGGAGATGTCGACGACGCCGTCACCGTGGGCGCGGTGGTGGTCGTGCAGCGGGCTGTCCGGGGCCACCCCGCCCTTGATGACGAAACGGCACGAGCCGCTCTTGAGCACGAACGCCTTGTGGTCGCGGTTGCCGGTCTCGGGGCCGGAGTAGCCGACCAGCTCCATGCCGAACGCCGACTGGTAGAAGTGCGCGGTCTGCGTCGCGTTGCCGACGACGAAGACGATGGCGTCCCAGCCGGTCACCGGGAAGGGGTCCTTGCTCTCGTCGTACTCCACCAGGCCGACGAGCTGCTTGAGCTGGTCGAGGTCGAGGTTGGCGTCGCGCTCTTCGGGCGTCAGGGCGATGGTCTCGGTCATGACCGGCACTGTGGCGCAGCCGCCCCGACCGGGCAACCATGACCAGAACCGGTGGACAGGTTGCGCAGGTTGTCGGGCCTGACCCGCTGCACGGCATACAGTTTGTCCATGTCGATCGATGACCTGGACGCCCGCATCCTCACCACGTTCACCGACGACCCGCAGGTCGGCGTCCTCGGCGCGGCCCGGGCCATCGGCGTGGCCCGCGGCACGGTGCAAGCCCGGCTGGACCGGATGCAGCAGCGCGGGGTGGTGCGCACGTTCGCCCCGCAGGTCGACCCGGCGGCGGTGGGCTACCCGGTGACGGCGTTCATCACCCTGGAGATCCGCCAGGGCCGCGGGCACGACCCGGTGGTGGCACACCTGTCGGCCATCCCCGAGGTGCTCGAAGCCCACACCATCACCGGCACCGGCGACCTGATGATCCGGGTGGTGGCCCGCGACAACGCCGACCTGCAGCGCGTGATCGACAGGGTGGTCGACGACGGCCACGTGCTGCGGGCCTCGACGGTCATCGCGCTGGCGCGGCAGATCGCCTACCGCACCCTGCCGCTGGTGCAGGCCGCCGCGGAGGGGTCAGCGCAGCGCGGCCGCCAGGGTTGAGGCCGCCGCCTGGACCTGGGGCCCCACCGCCGACACGTCCAGCGGCACCATCGCCACGACGCCGACGGAGGCCTCCAGCCCCGCGACACCGACCAGCGGCGCCGCCACCCCGTGGGCACCGGCCTGCAGCTCGCCGTCGGAGACGACGTATGCCGGGTCGCCGGCTCGCGCGCCCAGGATCGCCCGGCCGGCGGCACCGGACTCCAGCCGGTGCCGGCTGCCCACGCGGTAGGCGACGTGGAAGTCGGTCCAGGACGGCTCGACCACGGCGATGGCCAGGGCCTCCCCGCCCTCGACGACGGTCAGGTGCGCCGTCGCCCCGACCGAGTCGGCCAGGGTGCGCAGCATGGGCATCGCCGCCTCGCGCAGCAGCGGCAGGACCGAGGAGGACAGCCGGGTGATGGCCAGGCCCAGCCGGATCCGGCCGTCCTCGCGGCGGGTGACGAAGTCACGGCTCTCGAGGGTCGCGACCAGGCGGTAGACGACTGGGCGGCCGACGCCGAGCGCCGAGGCGATCTCGGTGATCGTCAGGCCCCCGGCGTTCTCGCGGGAGCCCAGCAGCTGCAGCACGCCAAGCCCGCGGTCCAGGGTCTGTGAGGTCTCTCCGCCCATGCCCTTGGCGGCGCGCAGCTCAGCCACGGGACCACGCTACCGGCCGGCTCACCGACGGCCGACGAACCAGGCGCGGATCTTCTCGATCCGCTCCTGGACCTGCTCGGAGCTGGCCTGCTCCAGCGCTGGGCCGCCACAGGTGCGGCGCAGGTCGTTGTGCACCACGCCGTGCGGCGCACCGGTCTTGCGGGCGTAGGCGGACACCAGGGAGTTGAGCTCCTTGCGCTGGGCGGCCAGGGCGCGGTGCGCGGCGATCGGCGCGTCCGCGGCGCGCGTGCTGCTGCCCTTCTGGGAGGCCTGCCGTTCGCGCAGCAGGGTGGCCACCTGGTCCGGCTCGAGCAGCCCCGGCAGGCCGAGGTACTCCTCCTCCTCGGCGCTGCCGGCCTCGGCGTTGAGGCCGAACTGCTGGGCGTCGAAGAGCACGTGGTCGAACTCGGCCACGGACTCCAGCGCCTCGAAGGTGCCCTCGAGGTCGGCCGTGGACCTGGTGCTGTTGGCCTCGGCGACGAGCTGGTCCTCGGCCGCCCAGAGGTTCTCCTCCTCGCCGGGCTTGACCACCTTGTCCAGGGCGTGGTCGCGCTGCTCCTCCAGCCGGGCCGCGTGCTCCATGATCACGGGCACGTTCGGCAGGAACACCGAGGCCACCTCGCCCCGGCGCCGGGCGCGCACGAACCGGCCGACCGCTTGGGCGAAGAACAGCGGGGTCGAGGTGGACGTGGCGTAGACGCCGACGCACAGGCGGGGCACGTCGACGCCCTCGGAGACCATGCGGACCGCGACCATCCAGCGGGAGTCGCTCTGGGCGAACTCCTCGATCCTGCTCGAGGCGCCGGCGTCATCGGAGAGCACGACGGTCGGCTTCTCGCCGGTCAGGGCGTGCAGGATCTTGGCGTAGTGCCGCGCATTGGTCTGGTCCGAGGCGATGACCAGCGCCCCGGCGTCGGGCACGTGCCGGCGCACCTCGGAGAGCCGCTTGTCCGCGGCCGACAGCACCGAGGGGATCCACTCCCCCTTAGCGTCCAGGGCGGTGCGCCACGCCTGCGCGGTGAGGTCCTTGGTCAGCGGCTCACCCAGGCGGGCGGCGACCTCGTCACCGGCGCGGGTGCGCCAGCGCATCGCGCCGCTGTAGGCGAGGAAGAGCACCGGGCGCACGACCCCGTCACGCAACGCCTCGGCATACCCATAGGCGTAGTCGCTGGCGGAGCGGCGCACCCCGGCCCGGTCCTCCTCGTAGCGCACGAAGGGGATCGGGCTCGTGTCGGAGCGGAACGGGGTACCGGTCAGGCACAGCCGGCGGGCGGCCGGCTCGAAGGCCTCCCGGATGGCGTCACCCCAGGACAGGTTGTCGCCGCCGTGGTGGACCTCGTCGAGGATCACGAGGGTGCGGGCCGCCTCGGTGCGCGCACGGTGCAGCAGCGGCTTGCTCGCGACGCCGGCGTAGGTCAGCGCGACGCCGTCGAACTCGGTGTTGTGCCGGCCCATGGCGTTGGTGAACTTCGGGTCGATGTTGATGCCGACCCGTGCGGCCGCGTCGGCCCACTGCGTCTTGAGGTGCTCGGTCGGCGCCACGATCGTGACCCGGTCGACAACCCCGCGGCCGAGCAGCTCGGTGGCCACGCGCAGCGCGAACGTCGTCTTGCCGGCGCCGGGGGTGGCGACGGCGAGGAAGTCCTGCGGGCCCTCACGCAGGTACTGCTCGAGCGCCGCCGCCTGCCAGGCACGCAGCTTGGAGGCCGTGCCCCACGCGGCGCGCTCCGGGAATGCTGGGGGGAGGTGGGATGCCGCGGCAGTACTCATAAGGGGACCGAGGGTAACGAAATCCGGGACCCGACATGCCGGGACCCCGCCACCACGGACGGGGTCCCTCCATGTGTTATCGGGCGCTCAGTCCTCGCCGTCCTGCGGCGCGCGCAGGCCCTCGTAGATCTCCTTGCAGACGGGGCAGACCGGGAACTTCTGGGGGTCGCGTCCGGGCACCCAGACCTTGCCGCACAGCGCGACGACCGGCTCCCCGGACAGCGCGCTCTCGAGGATCTTCTCCTTGCGCACGTAGTGGGAGAAGCGCTCGTGGTCACCCGGCTCCTGGACCTGCTCCTCGACCTGCTCGCGCTCGAGCACGGAGGTCGAGGTGGACGGCCCCGACGGCTGCGCCTGAGGCTCGTACGGGTCGCTCAGCGGGTTGTCGCTCATGTCCCCGAGTCTAAGCGCCCGGTATGCCGGGTGGCCGGGACGGTGGGGCTCCGCGCGGTTCCGAGGATGGTCTGAGAGTGACCACGCACCCTTGTGGTCATGACAACCTCCCCGCAGACCCAGCCGCTGCCCTCGCCCGGTCGGGCGCGGCGCCGCCAGCTGCACCTGCGTGGACGGCAGCACCAGCAGTGGCGCGCCCGCACCAGCGACCTGCTCGAGCTGATGGCCGCCGGCCTGCTGGTGGCGACCGTCTCGGTGTTCCTGCGCGACGGTGGCGGCCAGCACCTGGTGACCGGGACGTGGGGCAGCCGGCTCATTGCCGTGGGCCAGCTGACCGGCCTGGTCGCTGTCGACCTCCTCCTGGTGCAGATGCTGCTCGCCGCCCGGGTGCCATGGGTGGACCGCGTCTACGGCTCGGACCGGGCGCTCAAGGCCCACCGCGTCCTCGGCCGGGTCACTGTGCCGCTGGTGCTGGTCCACGCCGAGTCGCTCGTGCTCGGCTACGCCGCGCGGGACGGCATGCCGTGGTGGTCGGGGTGGCTGCGCGAGCCGTTCGCGATGCTCTCCGGCGTCCCGGACATGCTCACCGCAACCATCGCGCTCTTCCTGCTGGTCCTCATCGCGGTGACCTCGGTGCGGGCGGCCATGCGCCGCGTCGGCTACGAGCGCTGGCACCTGGTGCACCTGGGGGCCTACGCCGCGGTCGCGCTGGCCATCCCCCACCAGCTCTCGGTGGGCTCCGACATCACCAGCAGCGGGCTGGTGCGCTTCGTCTGGCTCGGCCTCTACGTCCTCGTGGCCGCCAGCATCATCTGGTGGCGGTTCGCCGTGCCGGTCTTCCGCTCTGCCCGGCACCGGCTCTACGTCGAGCGCGTCGTCCAGGAGACCCCCGACACCTGGTCGGTCCACGTCGCGGGCCGGGACCTCCGCGCGCTGGAGGCCCGGGCCGGGCAGTTCTTCCAGTGGCGCTTCCTGACCCGCGGCCTGTGGGCAGCCGCCCACCCGTGGTCGCTGTCGGCCCAGCCCGACGGCCGGAGCCTGCGGCTGACCGTGCGGGAGCTCGGCGACCACTCCAGCCTGCTGGCCGACCTGCGCCCCGGCACGCGGGTGCTGGTCGAGGGCCCGTACGGCGCGTTCACCACGCGCCGCCGGACCCGTCGCAAGGTGCTGCTGCTGGCCGCGGGCATCGGCGTCACGCCGATCCGCGCCCTGGCCGAGGAGCTGGCGCGCGACCCCGCCACCGCCCCCGGTGACGTCACGGTGATCTACCGGGCCGACCACGCCTCCCAGCTCGCGCTGCGGGACGAGCTGGACGCGGTCAGCCGCCACGGCGGCCACCGGCTGCACCTGCTCACCGGCCCCCCGGTGCGCGGGTCGTGGCTGCCCGAGCACGTCGGGCGCGGGGACGACGACGCCTCCGCCCTGGCCGAGCTGGTCCCCCACCTGAGGGAGCACGACGTCTACCTGTGCGGGCCGCCGGTGTGGATGGACCTCGTCCACACCAGCCTGCGCCGGGCGCGCGTGCCCCGGGCCCACATCCACGACGAGAGGTTCTCCTGGTGAGGCTGCTGACGGGAGCCGCCGTGGCCGTTGCCGGCGCGGCCGCGTTGATCACGAGCTGGGAGGCCGGCGCCCAGCAGGGCACCTCGCCGGTGGCGGGAGTCCACGTCGCTGCCGCGGCGCCGCCGCCGGCGCCCGCCAAGGCCGGCGCGCCCCGAGCAGCCGGCTCATCGGGCAAGTCGCCCGCCTCCGGCTCGACGTCGACCCGCCGGTCGGTCACGGGAGCGCTGGTCTCGACCCCCTACGGCACCGTGCAGGTCAAGGCGGTGCTCGTGGGCACGCGCCTGAAGGACGTCGTGGCCCTCAAGCTCACCGACAGCAGCTCGACGTCGGTGGGGATCAGCGGCCGTGCGGCGCCGGTGCTGCGCCAGGAGGCGATCAGCGCCCAGTCCGCGCGGATCGACTCGGTCAGCGGGGCGACGTTCACCAGCGAGGGGTACAAGCAGAGCCTGCAGGCCGCGCTCGACGCCGCGCACGCCTGAGCGGGCGCGGCAGGCCGGCCTCAGTTCATCGTGGGGTCGTCCGGGAAGCTGGCGACCAGGGCCAGGTTGCCGCGCTGGCGCCGCAGCACGTCGGGCCACAGCGACTCCGGCTCGGCGCTGAAGCCGTCGCGGGCCTCGGCGTCCACGACGTACCAGCCGCCTGCGCGGATCTCGTCCTCGAGCTGCCCGGGCGACCACCCGGCATACCCGGCGAAGATCCGCAGGCCCGCGATCTCGGGCGCGACCACCAGGGGCGGGATGTCGAGGTCCACCAGGCCGAGGCCGCCGAAGAGCAGCTTGACCCCCATCGGAGCCTCTCCCCCACCGGGCACCGAGACCAGGCCGAGGGCGGAGTCGAGGGCCACGGGGCCGCCCTGGAAGACGCGCGCGGGCGGGGTGGCGACCTCCTCCCAGCCGGGCAGCACCGCGTCGACCGTCGCGTCGAGCGGGCGGTTGATCACCACGCCCTGCGCGCCCTCCTCGTCGTGGTGCAGGAGCAGCACGACGCTGCGGCGAAACACCTCGCCGCCGGTCTGCGGGGTCGCGACAAGCAGATGCCCGGTGAGGAATGTGGATTCCACACCGGGCATTCTGCCGGTCAGCCTGCCGGGGCAGGAGGGCCGATCGTCGTGTGACCGGTCACCCCTTCGCGGGCGTCAGTAGCGCGGGGCGCGAAAGCCGCTGCGCTGGCCGCGCGGGCGGCCGGGGCCGCCGGGGCGGCGGTGCTGACGCTTCTCGCCCTCGAGGAGGCGGCGGAACTCGTGCTCCGGCACCGGGACGCCGCTGGGGGTCCGGGCACCGGTGGCCGCGAGCACGTCGTCGCCGGGGAGGGCGCGCGTCGGCACGGTCTCCAGGCCCGCCTCGCGGGCGAGGCGCTCCATGCCGCGACGCTGGTGCGGCAGGGCCAGGGTGACGACGGTCCCCTTGTCACCGGCGCGGGCGGTGCGGCCCGAGCGGTGCAGGTAGTCCTTGTGGTCGGCCGGCGGGTCGACCTGCAGCACCACGCTGACGTCGTCCACGTGGATGCCACGGGCGGCCACGTCGGTGGCGACCAGGACCGGCAGCTTGCCGTCACGGAAGGCACCCAGGACGCGGTTGCGGGCGCCCTGGTTGAGGCCACCGTGCAGGGCCGCGGCGAACACGCCCTGCTCACGCAGCTGCTCGGCGACGCGGTCGGCGCCGAGCTTGGTCCGCACGAACACGACGGTGCGGCCCTCGCGGTTGGCGACCTCGGCGGTGATGACCTTCTTGTGCATCGGCTCGATGAGCAGGATGTGGTGCTCCATCGTCGCGACGCTCGCGGTCGCGTCGTCGGTGGAGTGGGTCACCGGGTCGGTCAGGTAGCGCTCGACCACGGTGTCGATGCCGCGGTCCAGCGTGGCGGAGAAGAGCAGGCGCTGGCCGCCGGCGGGGATGAGGTCGAGGATCGCGGTGATCTCGGGCAGGAAGCCCATCTCGGCCATGTGGTCGGCCTCGTCGAGGACGGCGATCGCGATCTCGTCGAGCTGGACGGCGCCGCGCTCGATGAGGTCGTTGAGCCGGCCCGGCGTGGCGATGAGCAGGTCGACGCCCTTCTCGAGCGCCATCAGCTGCGGCGGGTAGGGCATGCCGCCGGCGACGAGCTTGTGGCTCAGGCCGAGGACGTGCACCAGCGGCTGGAGCGCGTCGCTGACCTGCATGGCCAGCTCACGGGTCGGCACCAGCACGAGCGCCTTGGGCTTGTTGGGCTTGGCGCGCTCCCCCGCCGCGAGGCGGGTCAGCATGGGCAGGCCGAAGGACAGGGTCTTGCCGGAGCCGGTCTGGCCACGGCCGAGCACGTCCTTGCCGGCCAGCGCGTCCGGGATGGTCGCGGCCTGGATCGGGAACGGCGCAGTGATGCCGTCCCGGGCGAGGCGGGCGACGATCGGCGTCGGCAGGCCGAGCGCGGCGAAACCGTTGTCGTCCGCGACGGTCACGGGCGCCTCGACGACCTCCTCGCGGCGGGCCGGGCGCTCGTCCCGGTCGAAGCGACGCTGCGGACGGTCGTCCCGGTCGAAGCGCTGCGGACGGTCGTCGCGGCTGAACTCACGACGCGCCGGACGCTCGTCCCGGTCGAAACGACGCTGCGGGCGGTCGTCCCGGTCGAAGCGCTGCGGACGGTCGTCCCGGTCGAACTCACGACGCGCGGGACGGTCCTGGCGCGCCTGGGGCGCGCGGTCGTCATACGAGCGGGGGGTCTGGCCGCGGTGCGGCTTCTTGGGGCCCTTCTTGACCTCCGCCTTCTTGGCGGTGGTCCAGCGGGCCTTCTTGGGCGCGGAGGAGCGCCCGGAGTGATTGGTCATCGACGAATCCACTTCGGTACTCGAGGTAGGCACGCCTCGAGCTACCTGCTGCGGTAACGATGAGAACGAGCCTCAGGCGCACCAGGCGCCCGGCGGGCCGGAGGTAACGGTTGCTATCCGGCGTGTCCCTGCCTCAACCGCGTGCCAGGTGCACGTGTCGGTCGGCGCGATCTGCGCCAGTCCTTGCAGGGGATGTCCCAAGTCTACCAGCGCGACGGGGTGCCCCTGACCACGCAGGGCCCGGTGGCCTCCTACCCGCCGCCCCCGGTGGCCGTCCGGCGGGTCGGCTCGCTCGTGGGCGAGGTCGTCCCGCTGGTGCTGCCGGACGGGGTCGTCGTCGGCGGGCAGGACGAGGTCGGGCCGTCCGTGCTGCTGGTCGTCGACGAGGTCGACGTCGTGCTCGTCGTCGACGTGCTGGACGTCGAGGGGGCGCTGGTGCACGTCGTGCTGGTCGAGGTCGACGACGTGGAGGTGGGCCCGCTCGTGGTGCTGGTGGTCGAGGACGGCGAGGACGTGGGCGACCCGGTCGAGCTGGAGGAGCTGGTCGCGGATGTGGGCGTGCCGGTCGAGCTCGACGACGTCGAGGTGGTGCTCGTGCCCGGGCTGGAGGTGGTCGACGTCGTCGGCCGGGCCGTGGTGGTGCTGGAGGTCGGGTGGCTGGTCAGCGCGGTCGGCATCCCCGGTGCCGTCACCGTGGTCCACGGCTGGTGCGGGGACCCCGCAGGGACCGTCGAGGTGCTGTCCAGGACCGACTGCGTGCCGTCGCGGTAGGCCAGGCCCCAGGAGAGCACGGACCGCAGGTAGTCGACCGAGTCGTTGTAGCGCAGGATCGCGCGGGCCAGGCCGGCATCGGTGGCCAGGTCCAGCGACCCCGAGCACAGGTAGCGCCCGGCGGCGAGGGAGGCGTCGTAGACGTTGTTGGGGCTGGCGACCCCGTCGTGGTTGCCGTCCGAGGCGTAGCTCGCCCAGGTGGCGGGCACGAACTGCATCGGCCCCACCGCCCGGTCGAAGTGGGTGTCACCGTCGAGCGTGCCCCGGTCGGTGTCGCGGATGACCGCGGTGCCGGGCAGCGAACCGTCGAGGACCGGCCCCAGGATCGGACCCCGGGTCGTGCCGCTGGCGTCGACCCGGCCGCCCGCCGCGTGCCCGGACTCGATCCGGCCGATCCCGGCGAGGACCCACCACTGCAGGTGGCACGAGGGGTCGGACACCGCGAGCGAGGACGCCGCCCGGCGGTAGGAGTCGAGCACGGTGCGTGGCACGGCGAAGTCCTCGACCGGGGCGTCCTGGATCCGGGCCGCGACCAGGGCCACCTTGGCGACCTGGCGGGAGCCGGCCCGGTCCCCCACGCCCGAGCCGTCACCCAGGGTGCCGTCGGGGCCGAACCACGCCTCGGACCGGGCGAGGTCGTCGGGGCCGGTGGCCGGCTTCTGGGCGGTGCCCTGCACGCCGTCGAACGCCCCCGCCGGGGGCCCGGTCAGGGCACCGACCACGCACGCGGCGACCACGGCAGCGCTCAGGAGGGTCAGGCCGGCACGGCGCGGGAGTCGGATGCGGATCACGGTCGGTGCGGTCATGGCGTCTCGGCGGTGTCGTCTGGTCACGGTCGGGAGGTTCGTTGTGGTGCGAGTGGTCGAGTCAGACCGGGGAAACCCGTTGCGGGCCAACAACTACGCAACCACGAACCGCGACCAGAACCCTACGGCCCACGACGTAGATCCGCTCATCCAGACCCCGCAGGGGGGCGTCGTCACCCAGGACGACGCCGGTCCGGCCGGAGAGGGCGCCCCCTCCGGCCGGAGCGGTGGCTCACGCCTCGACCGGCACGACCTCGGGGTCGGCCTCGACCCCGGCATCCCCGATGACGGCCGCCTCCTTGGCCCGGAGGGCGGCGGCCTCGACCGCGGCGGCCACGACCTTGGTGACGTCGGGGTGGAAGACGCTGGGCACGATGTAGGCGGGGTTGAGCTGCTCGTCGGTGACCACGCCGGCGAGGGCGTCGGCGGCGGCGAGCAGCACGTCGTCGGTGACCGAGGTGGACGCCGCGTCGAGCAGCCCGCGGAACACCCCGGGGAAGGCCAGGACGTTGTTGATCTGGTTGGCGAAGTCCGAGCGCCCGGTGGCCACGACCGCGGCGTGGCGGGCGGCCTCGGCGGGGTCGACCTCGGGCTCGGGGTTGGCCATGGCGAAGACGATGGAGTCGGAGGCCATCGTCTCGATGTCCTCCCCGGTGAGGATGTGCGGCGCCGAGACGCCGATGAACACGTCAGCCCCGACCAGGGCCTCGCGCAGCGTGCCGGTCAGCCCGCGCTGGTTGGTGTGCGCGGCGATCCAGCGCAGGTTGTCGTGGCCGTTGTTGACGATGTCCTCGCGGCCGGCGTGCACGACCCCGTGGAAGTCGGCGACGACGACGTCACGCGCGCCGGCCTTGAGCAGCAGCTTGAGGATGGCGGTGCCCGCCGCCCCGGCGCCGCTCATGACGATGCGCACGTCCGGCAGGGCCTTCCCGACGCAGCGCAGGGCGTTGCGCAGGGCGGCCAGTGCCACGATCGCGGTGCCGTGCTGGTCGTCGTGGAAGACCGGGATGTCCAGCTCCTCGCGCAGCCGGGCCTCGACCTCGAAGCAGCGCGGCGCCGAGATGTCCTCCAGGTTGATCCCGGCGAACACCGGGGCGATCGCCTTGACCGCGGCCACGATCTCGTCGGTGTCCTGGGTGTCCAGGCAGATCGGGAAGGCGTCGATGTCGGCGAACCGCTTGAACAGCGCCGCCTTGCCCTCCATGACCGGCAGGGCGGCCAGCGGGCCGAGGTTGCCCAGCCCGAGCACGGCCGACCCGTCGGTGACCACGGCGACGGTGTTGCGCTTGATCGTCAGGCGCCGGGCGTCGTCGGGGTTCTCGGCGATGGCGGTGCAGATCCGGGCGACGCCGGGGGTGTAGATCAGCGACAGGTCGTCACGGTTGCGGATCGGGACCTTGGACTCGATCTTGAGCTTGCCGCCGAGGTGGACCAGGAACGTCCGGTCGCTGACCTTGCCGATCTGCACGCCCTCGACGGCGCGCATCGCCTCGACGATCTCGTCGGCGTGGGCGCTGTCGCGGGCCGCCGCGGTCACGTCGACGCGCAGCCGCGACGGCCCGGACGCGGTGACATCGAGTCCCGTGACCAGGCCGCCGCTGCGCTCGATCGCGGTGGTGAGCTCACTGACGGCGGTGGCACGCGCCGGGAGCTCGAGGCGGACGGTGATGGAGTTGGAGACCGAAGGCGCAGCTGGCATGCGCCTCATCTTTCCAACTACTCGCTGGTATGCCGAACCAGGCCCTTGCGCCGGGCGACACCGATGGCGACAATCGCCGCCGCCAGGACGACGCTCAGCTCGAGCTCGAGCCGGTGCTCCGGGCGGATCACCATGAGCACGAGCACGCCGACGATGAAGACGATGGTCGCCCACGTCAGCGTCGGGAACAGCCACATCCGCACGGCCGGCCGGTGCCCCTCGGCATCCAGGCGGCGGCGCATCACCAGCTGCGAGCAGGCGATGACGAGGTAGACGAACAGGGCGATGGCACCGGAGCTGGCCAGCAGGTAGCCGAAGATCTTCTCCGGGAGCAGGTAGTTGCCGGCGACCCCGAGGAAGCCGACCACCGAGCTGGCGATGATGGCCTTGGCCGGCACGCCCCGGCTCGTCGTGGTGGACCAGCCGCGCGGGGCGTCGCCTCGCTGCGAGAGCGAGAAGGCCATGCGGGAGGCGGTGTAGAGCGCGGAGTTCAGGCAGGAGGCGACAGCGGTCAGGATGACCACGTCCATGACCGGCGCGGCCCAGGTGATGCCCATCTGCTCGAGGGCGAACTGGTAGGAGCCCTTGTCCGCCAGGCCCTTGGCGTTCCAGGCGACCAGGGAGACGACGACGAGGATCGAGCCGAGATAGAAGAGGCTGATCCGCGAGATCACCGAGTTGACGGCCTTGCGGATCCCGGCCTCGGGGTTGGGCGACTCGGCGGCGGCGATGGTGACGATCTCGGTGCCCATGAAGGTGAACATCGTGGTCAGCATCGCGGCGAGCACTGCACCGAAGCCGTTGGGCATGAAGCCGCCGTTGCTGAACAGGTGGCTGACGCCGGAGGCGTGGGAGCCGGGCAGCACGCCGGCGATGGCGAGCACGCCGAGCACGATGAACGCCACGATGGCGACGACCTTGACCAGGGCGAACCAGAACTCGAACTCGCCGTAGTTCTTCACCGAGAACAGGTTGGTGACCATGAGCAGCCCCGTGATGAGCAGGGCGAAGACCCACGTCGAGACGCTGGGGATCCAGCCGTTGAGGATCTTGGCGCCGGCCGTGGCCTCGATCGGGATGACCAGCACCCAGAACCACCAGTAGAGCCAGCCGATGGAGAACCCGGCCCAGCGCCCGAGGGCGCGGTCGGCATACGTGGAGAAGGACCCGGTGTCGGGCTGGGCGGTGGCCATCTCGCCGAGCATCCGCATGACGAGGACGACCAGCGTCCCGGCCAGGGCGTAGGCGACGAGGACCGCAGGTCCGGCGGCCGCGATGGCGGTCGAGGACCCGACGAACAGTCCTGCTCCGATCACCCCCGCGATGGAGATCATCGTGATGTGGCGGGGCTTGAGGCCCGCGTCGAGGGTGCCCGACTGCGGAGCCTCGGTGGTTCTCTCGGCTGAGGTGGTCATCGGAGCACCATGGACGCCCAAGGACAAAGGCGGCAAATCGCCTCACTGTCAAGGGCGCTGGTCACAGCGCCGGCACAGCCCCCTCACAACATCCCGGCGCACCTCCACCCCGGAGGGTCAGCGTGTCCGCGCCCGGCGGCGCCGCCGCAGCCGGAGGACCACGAGGCGCTCCGCGATCCGCTGCCCGTTGTGCGCGAGCCAGATGCACACTGCGGCCAGCGGCAGCTCGACGATGAGGGCCATCGGCAGGGACAGGGCCAGCTCCTTGGCGCTCGGCGCGGTCACCACGTCGAACCAGGCGTCGACCAGGAGCATCATCGCGGTCATCGAGGCCGACACGGTGAGCACGGGTGAGCGCCGGAAGGCTGTCCACGCCGTCCACGCGAGCATGGCCAGGAGGGCGACGTCGAAGCCGACCCAGGCCAGGTCGTAGTGCTCGGCGGTCTGCTTGCTGGGCAGGGTGACCGCCAGGTAGACCGTCCACGGCACCATCGCCGCGGCGAGGCCGGCGAAGACCGGCCCGGCCCACCTGGCGCGACGCCCGGCCCGGCCGAGCTCACGGTCGGTCACGCCCCCCTCGGCCGGGACGGCCCCGTCCACGGCACGGGCCGCCTCATGGGCGACGTCGGCCAGCTGGCCGATCACCGACTCCTCGCTCATGGGCACACTGTCGCACGCCGCGGCGCCCCCACCTGCACCGTCGCGGGGAAGCACGCCGGCCCCGCCGCCGTTGTACCCCACATCACCCGCTCCCGACGAAGGATCGATCCCATGGCGACCACCGCCCTCACCGCGCAGACGTTCGAGCCGACCGTGCTCCAGGACGGCATCGTGCTCGTCGACTTCTGGGCCGAGTGGTGCGGCCCTTGCCGCATGTTCGCGCCCGTGTTCGAGAAGGCCTCCGAGACCCACCCGGACATCACGTTCGCCAAGGTCGACACCGAGGCCGAGCAGGCGCTGTCCTCCGCCGCCGGGATCAGCTCGATCCCGACGCTGATGGCGTTCCGTGACGGCATCCTCGTGTTCGCCCAGCCCGGCGCGCTGCCGGCGCAGGCCCTCGAGCAGGTCATCACCGCGGTCCGCGGGCTCGACATGGAGGACGTGCGTGCCCAGGTCGCCCAGGAGGAGGCCGCGCGCGCCGCGAAGTGACAGGCTGAGGCGCATGGACGCCGACGCCTGGAACACCCGGTATGCCGGGTCGGAGCTCGTCTGGTCCGCCGGCCCCAACCAGTGGGTCGAGTCGGAGCTGGCCGGGCTGCCGCCCGGCCGCGCACTGGACCTGGCCTGCGGCGAGGGCCGCAACGCGCTGTGGCTGGCCGGCCTCGGCTGGCGGGTCACGGCCTCCGACTTCGCCGAGCAGGGGCTGGCCAAGGGCCGCGCCGCCCAGGACCGCCTCGAGGCCGGCGGCACCCCGATGGCGCTCGAGTGGGTCTGCGCCGACGCGACCGCCGTGACCTGGCCGCCGGACGCCTTCGACCTCGTCGTCGTCGCCTACCTCCAGCTGGTCCCGCCCCTGCGCCGGGAGGCGACCCGGCGTGCCGCGGCCGCCCTCGCCCCGGGAGGCACGCTGCTCGTCGTCGGCCACGACAGCAGCAACCTCGAGCACGGCTGGGGCGGCCCCCAGGACCCGGCCGTGCTCTTCACCGCCGCCGACGTGGTGGACGACCTCGCCGGCCTCGGGCTCGAGGTCGTGCGCGCCGACCGCGTCGAGCGCCGGGTCGAGACCGAGGACGGGCCACGGGTCGCCCTCGACGCCCTGGCTCGGCTGACCCGTCCGGCCTGAGCGGTCAGCCGCCCAGGACCTCGCGCACCTGCCGGGCGATCTCCAGGTCCTCCCGGGCCCGGACCAGCAGGACCCGGGCGGCCCCGGCGCCGATGTCCGCGTCGGCGCCACCGTCGGCGCGGTCGTTGGCCTCGTCGTCGACCAGCACGCCGAGGAACCCGAGACGGGCGGCGACCAGCCGGCGCACCGGCGCGGCCCGCTCCCCCACCCCGCCGGTGAACACCAGGACGTCCAGGCCGCCGGCGGACGCGGCCATCGCCCCGACCCCGGTGACCACGCGGTGCACCCACGTGTCCAGGGCCAGCCCGGCGTCGGCGTCGCGCTTCCCCACCCGGCGCAGCACCTCGCGCATGTCCGCGGTGCCGCACAGGCCGAGCAGCCCGGACCGGTGCTCCAGGGCGTCGGCCACCTCCTGCGGGGGCATCCCCTCGTGCTCCTCGAGCCAGAGCAGCAGCCCCGGGTCGACCGTGCCGGAGCGGGTGCCCATGACCAGCCCCTCGAGCGGGGTGAAGCCCATGGTGGTGTCCATCGCCCGGCCGTCGACCACCGCCGACAGGGAGCAGCCGGACCCGAGGTGGGCCACCACCACCCGCAGCCCTGCGCTGCCGCCGACGATCTCCCGCGCCCGGGCGCTCGCCCAGGCGTGGGAGAGGCCGTGGAAGCCGAACCGTCGCAGCCCGTAGCGCTCCCGCCACTCCCGGGGCAGGGCGTAGGTGGCCGCCGCCGCGGGCAGGCCGGCGAAGAACGCGGTGTCGAAGCAGGCCACCGCCGGCACCCCGGGCAGCGCCCGGCCGACCGCATCCAGGGCGCGCAGCGACTTCGGCTGGTGCAGCGGGGCGAGGTCGACGAGCCGGCCGAGCTGCTCGCGGACCCCCTCGTCGATCCGCACCGGGCCGGTCAGGTGGTGGCCGCCGTGCACGACCCGGTGGCCGACGGCGTCGATGCCGTCCATCCCGCCCAATGCCGCGGCCAGGCGGTCCTCGTCCAGGCCGTCGCCACTGACCTCGAGCTCCTCGGTGGCGAGCGCGTCGTCCCCGGCGAGCAGGGAGAGCTTGAGGCTGCTGGACCCGGCGTTGACGGTCAGCACCCTCACCGGGCGGCCCCCTCCGGCGCCGGCCAGGGCCACTCCCACCCGCTGACCGCCGGGTCGTCCTCGCCGTGGTCGCGCGTCCACTGCCGGGCCGCGAAGCGCCGGTCGACCATCTCCTGGCGCAGCCCCGCCGCCCGCACCCCCAGCCCGGGCACCCGGTCGATGACGTCCATGACCAGGTGGAAGCGGTCGAGGTCGTTGAGCATGACCATGTCGAAGGGCGTGGTGGTGGTGCCGTTCTCCTTGTAGCCGCGCACGTGGAGGTTGGCGTGGTTGGTGCGCCGGTAGGTCAGCCGGTGGATCAGCCAGGGGTAGCCGTGGAAGGCGAAGACCACGGGCCGGTCGGTGGTGAACAGCTCGTCGAAGTCGCGGTCGGGCAAGCCGTGGGGGTGCTCAGCGGTCGGCTGCAGGCGCATCAGGTCGACCACGTTGACCACCCGCACCCGCAGGTCGGGCAGGTGCTCGCGCAGCAGCGCCACCGCGGCGAGGGTCTCCAGGGTGGGCACGTCCCCGGCGCAGGCCATGACGACGTCGGGCACCTCGCCGGCCGAGGTGCCGGCCCACTCCCACACCCCGAGCCCGCGCGCGCAGTGGGCCCGGGCCTGCTCCAGGGTCAGGTAGTCCAGCGCGGGGTTCTTGCCGGCGACGATGACGTTGACCTTGTCGGTGCCGGCCAGGCAGTGCTCGGCCACGGCCAGCAGGCTGTTGGCGTCCGGGGGCAGGTAGACGCGGACGATCTCGGCCTTCTTGTTGACCACGTGGTCGATGAACCCGGGGTCCTGGTGGGAGAAGCCGTTGTGGTCCTGGCGCCAGACGTGCGAGGAGAGCAGGTAGTTCAACGACGGGATCGGCATGCGCCAGGGCAGGTCACGGGTGACCTTGAGCCACTTGGCGTGCTGGTTGAACATCGAGTCCACGATGTGCACGAACGCCTCGTAGCAGTTGAACAGGCCGTGCCGCCCGGTGAGCAGGTAGCCCTCCAGCCAGCCCTGGCACAGGTGCTCGGACAGCACCTCCATGACCCGCCCGTCCGGCGCGAGGTGGTCGTCCCCGGCATACCGCTGGGCCATCCACGTGCGGTCGGTGACCTCGAAGAGGTCCTGGAGCCGGTTGGAGGCGGTCTCGTCCGGGCCCATGACCCGGAACCGGTCGGCATTGGCCGCCATGACGTCCCGCAGCCACCCGCCGAGCACCTGCGTGGCGGCGGTGGCGCCGCGCCCGGGGTGGGCCACCTCGACGGCATGGTCGGCCGCGTCCGGCAGGTCCAGCGGCCGCATCAGCAGGCCACCGTTGGCGTGCGGGTTGTCGCTCATCCGGCGCTGCCCGCGGGGAGCCGCCCGCCAGAGCGCGTCGACCGGGGCGCCGTCCTCGTCGAACAGCTCCTCGGGCCGGTAGGAGCGCAGCCACTCCTCCAGCATCGCCAGGTGCTCGGGGTTGGTGCGCACCGCGGACAGGGGCACCTGGTGCGCGCGGAAAGTGCCCTCAACCCGCACCCCGTCCACCTCGCGCGGGCCGGTCCACCCCTTGGGCGTGCGCAGCACCACCATCGGCCAGGTGGGCCGCTCGACCGGCTCGTCGGGACCGGCCGAGCGGGCCCGGTCACCGATGGCGGCGATGATGTCGACGCACTCCTCCAGCGCCTCGGCGAGGGCCACGTGGACCTGCTCGGGGTCGTCGCCGGTGACGAACCGCGGCTCCCAGCCGGCGCCCTCGAGCAGGCGGCGCAGCTGGTCCTCGGGGATGCGGGCGAGCACCGTCGGCCCGGCGATCTTGTAGCCGTTGAGGTGCAGCACGGGCAGGACCGACCCGTCGGTCAGTGGGTTGAGGAACGCAGTGGAGTGCCAGCTCGCCGCCAGCGCGCCGGTCTCGGCCTCACCGTCGCCGACGACGCAGGCGACCAGCAGGCCGGGGTTGTCGAACGCGGCACCGAACGCGTGGGCCAGGGAGTAGCCGAGCTCACCGCCCTCGTGGATCGAGCCCGGGGTCTCCGGTGCCACGTGGCTGGGGATGCCGCCGGGGAAGCTGAACTGGCGGAACAGCCGGCGCAGCCCCTCCTCGTCCTGCCCGACCCGCGGGTAGACCTCGCTGTAGGTGCCCTCCAGCCACGTGTTGGCCACCACCGCGGGCCCACCGTGCCCGGGGCCGGCGACGAAGATCGCGTCGAGGTCGCGCTCGCGGATGAGCCGGTTGAGGTGGGCGTAGACCAGGTTCAGCCCGGGGCTGGTGCCCCAGTGCCCCAGCAGCCGGGGTTTGACGTGCTCGGGGCGCAACGGCTCGCGCAGCAGCGGGTTGTCCAGCAGGTAGATCTGGCCGACGGCGCAGTAGTTCGCGGCGCGCCACCACAGGTCTACGGCTTGCAGGTCCGGGTCGAGCGCCACGGGTGGTTCCCCTCGTCGGTGGTGCACGGCGTACGTCCGACCACGCTCGCCGACCCGTCGCCACGGCGCAACCGGTTCGCGCGCACCGGGGCCTTCG
Organism: Oryzihumus sp.; assembly: GCF_036391795.1. Taxonomy (GTDB): domain Bacteria; phylum Actinomycetota; class Actinomycetes; order Actinomycetales; family Dermatophilaceae; genus Oryzihumus. The sequence continues at coordinate 2,339 of NZ_DASVZH010000041.1, read as the reverse complement.
GTGCGCCCAAGGGGACCTTCGGCCCGACCTGACCCGGCAGGGCCCGCGACGCTTCGTGACGTGAAGGCGTGGATCGTGGACCAGCCGGGCCCCATCGCGACCGGGCCACTGCGGGAGGTCGAGCGCGAGGCGCCCGTGCCGGCGCCGGGACAGGTCAGGGTGCGGGTCCTGTGCTGCGGGGTGTGCCGCACCGACCTGCACCTGGCCGAGGGCGACCTGACCCCGCGGCGGCACGGCGTCATCCCGGGGCACGAGGTGGTGGGGGTCGTCGACCAGCTCGGGCCCGGGAGCGGCCGCTTCGCCCTGGGCGACCGGGTCGGGGTCGCCTGGCTCGGGGGCACCGACGGGACCTGCCGCTTCTGCCGGCGTGGCGAGGAGAACCTGTGCCTGTCGCCGACGTTCACCGGGTGGGACGTCGACGGTGGCTACGCCGAGCAGTGCCTTGTCGACGAACGGTTCGCCTACGCGCTGCCGGACGGCATCAGCGACGACCAGGCCGCGCCGTTGCTCTGCGCCGGGATCATCGGCTTCCGGGCGCTCAAGGCCGCCGCGGTCCGGCCCGGGGGCGCGCTCGGGGTCTACGGCTTCGGTGGCAGCGCCCACCTCACCGCGCAGATCGCGCTCAAACAGGGCATCCGGGTGCACGTGCTGACCCGCGGCGACCGCAACCGTCGCCTGGCGCTGGCGCTGGGCGCCGACTCCGTGGGCGGCCCGACCGACGAGCCGCCGGAGAAGCTCGACGGTGCGATCCTCTTCGCCCCCAGCGGCGAGCTGGTGCCGGTGGCGCTGCGGGCCCTCGACCGCGGGGGCACCGCCGCGGTGGCCGGCATCTGGATGTCGGACATCCCCTCGCTCAACTACGACCGCGAGCTGTTCGAGGAGCGGCGACTGCGCAGCGTCACCGCCAACACCCGCGCCGACGGCGAGGAGCTGCTGACCCTGGCCGCCCGCCTGGGGGTGCGGGCCACGACCCACTCCTACCCGCTGGCGTGGGCCGACGGCGCCCTGCGTGACCTGGCCTCGGGGGCGTTCGACGGCGCGGCGGTGCTGCACCCCTGACCTCCCGGGTGAACCATGGGGGCATCCCTCTCGTGGTGGCGGTGGGAGGTGTGGTGAGCGAGACCCCGGACCAGCTGATGCAGGCCCTGCATGCGGAGCACGCGGGCGCCCTGTGGGGTTTCTGCCTGCGCCTGACCGGCGGGGACCGCGCCCGGGCCGAGGACATCGTCCAGGAGACCCTGCTGCGGGCGTGGCGCTCGCCGCAGGTGCTCGACCAGTCCGGCGGCTCGGCCCGCGCCTGGCTCTTCACCGTCGCGCGGCACATCGTCGTGGACGAGTGGCGCTCGGCCCGCAACCGCCACGAGCTCGCAGTCGACGAGCCGCCCGAGGTGCCCACCTCCGACCGCACCGACCAGCTGCTGCAGTCGTGGCTGGTCGCCGACGCCCTGGCGCGGCTCTCGCCGGAGCACCGTGCCGTGCTCCTCGAGTGCTACTACCGTGGCCGGTCGGTGGCCGAGGCGGCACGCATCCTCGAGGTGCCCGAGGGCACCGTGAAGTCCCGCACGCACTACGCTCTGCGCGCCCTGCGCCTGGCCCTGCAGGAGATGGGGGTGACCTCGTGAGCACCGACGCCTACGCCGAGTACGACGCCGCCTACGTGCTCGGGGCCCTGTCCCCGGAGGACCGCCGCGACTACGAGTCCCACCTGGCCTCGTGCGACGACTGCGCCCGCGCGGTGCGCGAGCTCGCCGGTATGCCGGGCCTGCTCGCCCGGGTGCCCCGCGAGGAGGTCGAGAGCACGCCGCCCGAGGTCCCGGCGACGCTGCTGCCCCGGCTGGCCCGGGAGGTGCGCCGGGACCGGCTCCGCCGGCGCTGGGTGCTGGGCGGTGCCGGAGCCGCGGCGGCTGCCGCACTGCTGGCCGTGGCCGTCGCCGGCGGTGTGGCGCAGGTCGGGACCCCCTCCACCACGCCGGCGCCGGTCGGGACCGCGATGAGCCAGGTCACGGTGACCCCGCTGCATGCGAGCGCGCGCCTCGTCGGGGTCCCCTGGGGCACCCGGATCGAGCTGACCTGCACCTACGACACCCGCTACTACGGCAACACCAACGCCTCCTACGCCCTGGTCGTGGTCGACCGCACGGGGCACGCGGAGCAGGTGGCCACCTGGGCGGCGGTGCCCGGAAAGGTCTCGCAGGTCACCGCGGCCAGCGCCACCCGGTCGTCCGACATCGCCCGGGTGGAGGTCCGCACCGCCGCGGGCACCCCGGTCCTGACCCTGGCGTCCTGACCCTGCCGTCCTGATCCTGGCGCCCTGAGACCGGCGGGGTACCCGCTCGCCG
>NZ_DASVZH010000040.1:0-8096 GCF_036391795.1 Oryzihumus sp. | reverse complement strand
GGCCGTGGCGGGAAGCGGGGAGCAGGTGCTCAGTGTTGAGGTCGACATGAGTTCCGTCGACGACTACCGCGAGAGCTTCCCGGTCCTGCGCGACCGCCGACTGCCGTTCCAGCGCGCATGAGCGACACCGTCACCAGGCGCCTGCGCGTCCGCGCCCCCGAGCTTGCCGGCCGCGGCTGGCTCAACACCGGCGGCACGGACCTGTCCCTGGCCGACCTGCGCGGCCGGGTCGTGGTCCTGGACTTCTGGACGTTCTGCTGCGTCAACTGCCTGCACGTCCTGGACGAGCTGCGCCCGCTGGAGGAGAAGTACGCCGACTCCCTCGTCCTCGTCGGGGTGCACTCGCCCAAGTTCGAGCACGAGGCCGACCCTGACGCCCTGGTCGCCGCCGTCGAGCGGTATGCCGTGCACCACCCGGTCCTCGACGACCCCGAGCTGGTGACGTGGAAGGCCTACACCGCCCGCGCGTGGCCCACGCTCGTGGTCATCGACCCCGAGGGCTACGTCGTCGCGTCGATGTCCGGGGAGGGCCACGCCCACGGGCTGTCGGTGCTCGTCGAGGAGCTCATCGAGGAGCACGCCGCCAAGGGCACCCTGCGCCGCGGCGACGCGCCCTACGTGCCGCCGCCCGCACCCGAGACGGCGCTGCGCTTCCCGGGCAAGGCGGTCACCCTGCCCGACGGGTCGTTCCTGGTCTCCGACACCGCCCACCACCAGCTGGTCCACCTCGAGGACGACCTCGTCACCGAGCGGGCCCGATTGGGCTCGCGTGCGGTCTTCCAGGAGCCGCAGGGGCTGGCCCTGCTGCCCGCCGAGGTCGCCGCCCGCGTGGGCTACGACGTGGTGGTCGCCGACAGCGTCAACCACCAGGTCAAGGGCGTGCGCCTCGCCGACGGCGCGGTCCTCACCCTCGCCGGCACGGGCCGCCAGCTGCGCGAGCGCTCCGGCAGCGGCCCGGCGCTGAAGCAGGACCTGTCGACCCCGTGGGACGTGGCATGGTTTGCCGACCGGGTCGTTGTCGCCATGGCGGGCGTGCACCAGCTGTGGGCGCTGCACCTGGCCACGGACCCTGCGGACAACACCGTCGCGGTGCTGGCCGGCACCTCCGCCGAGGGCATCCGGGACGGCGTGGCCGACGAGGCGTGGTTCGCCCAGTCCTCCGGCTTGGCCACCTCCGCCGACGGCAGCCGGGTGTGGGTCGCCGACCCCGAGACGTCAGCGCTGCGCTCGATCTCGTTGACGGACAACGGCTTCGAGGTCGAGACCCATGTCGGGCAGGGGCTCTTCGACTTTGGCCACCGCGATGGCGCAGCCGGGCAGGCGCTGCTGCAGCACCCGCTCGGCGTCACCGTGCTGCCCGACGGCTCGGTCGCCATCAGCGACACCTACAACGGTGCGATCCGCCGGTTCGACCCGGTCGCGCGAGAGGTCAGCACGCTGGCCACGGGCCTGCGCGAGCCGAGCGACGCGGTGGTCGAGGTCGACGGCGACGAGGCCCGGCTGGTGGTGGTCGAGTCGGCCGCCCACCAACTGGTCCGGGTCCCGATCCCGGCCGAGGCTCAGGTCGTCGACGGCCTCGCCCGCCAGACCCAGCGGCCGCCCACCGAGCTGTCCGCCGGCGACGTCGAGCTGGTCATCGGCTTCACCCCGCCGACCGGGCAGAAGCTCGACCACCGTTGGGGCGACCCGACCCAGCTCATGGTGTCGAGCTCGCCGGAGGCCTTCGTGCGCGAGGGCGCCGGCACGGCGACCGGCCTGGCCCGCACGCTGCACCTCGACCCGGCCGTCGGCAGCGGCATCCTGCACATCTCGGTGCGGGCCGCGGCCTGCGACGGCGACCCGGTCACCGGTGAGGTGCCCGAGCACGCGGCGTGCCACCTCTACCAGCAGGACTGGGGCATCCCCGTCGTGCTCGCCGAGGGGGCCGACACCGAGCTGCGGCTGGACCTGCGCGGCGTCTGACCCCGGCGTCGGCAGGCGCGGCGCCGCCGGCCGGGTCAGACTGGCCGGGAACCCTCACACCCGGAGGTGCCCGTGATCACCGTCTCCCGCCACTGCGATGCCAGCCCCGAGGCAGTCTGGGCGGTGGTGGCCGACGGCTGGTCCTACGCGGGGTGGGTGGTCGGGGCGTCCCGCATCCGCGCCGTCGACGGCGGCTGGCCCGCGCGAGGCTCGCGGATCCACCACTCGGTGGGGTCCTGGCCGCTCGTGCTCAGCGACGAGACGGAGGTGACCCGGGTCGAGCCGGGTCGCCTCGTGCGCCTGCAGGCCAAGACCCGGCCCTTCGGGGAGGCCTTCGTCGAGCTCGAGGTCGAGCCCGACGGTGACGGCAGCCGGCTGACCATGCGCGAGGACGCCACCCACGGACCGGCCCGGTTCCTGCCGTACCCCGTGCGCAAGCTAGCCCTCGCCCCGCGCAACGCCGAGACGCTGCACCGCCTGGCCCTCATCGCCGAGGGCCACGAGCACGGCTGACCCCTACGGCGCGCCCTGTATCGCGTGCAGCGCACCCAGCGCGAGCCGTCGCCGGGGTGCACCCCACCACCGGTTGTCGGCCAGGGCGCACCGCGCGGCGAGATAGCCGCAGGCCCCATGCACCCCGCCCCCGGGGTGGGTCGCGGCGCTGCCGAGGTAGAGGGCCTCGATGGCAGTGCGGGGGCCGCCCAGGCCGGTCACCGGGCGGAACACCAGCTGCTGTGACAGCTGCTGGGTGCCACCGCCGACGGCGCCCTGGCCGAGGTTGGCATCCTGCGCGTGCAGCTCCGCGGGCCGCTGCACCCAGCGGTCGAGCACCAGGTCGTGCCACCCGGGCGCGTAGCGGTCCATCATCGCCTCGGTCCGCCCGGCCACCACGTCTGCGCTGGCGTCGTCGTGGACCCCGCGCGGCAGGTGGGTGTAGACCCACAGGGCCTCGGTGCCCTCGGGCGAGCGGGTCGGGTCGATCGTCGACATCTGACCGACCAGGGCGAAGGGGTGCTCCGGCAGGCGACCACCGCCGAGGTCCGCGGACCACCGGACCAGGCCGGGCAGGTCCGCCCCGACGTGGACCACACCGGCGCCCCGGGCCGCCTCGGCCGTCCACGGCACCGGGGCGCTGAGGCGGTAGTTCAGCTTCACGGTGGGCAGGTCCCACTGGTAGCGGCGGCGCAGGTCGTCGCGCACGCGGCGCGGCACCGCCGACTCGGGCAGGAGCTGCTCGTAGAGCGCCGGGGCGCTCGTGTCGGCGACGACCGCCCGACGCGCGCGCACCCACCGGCCGCTAGCGGTGGTCACGGCCCCCGCCCGGCCGCCGCGCACGTCGATGCCGGTGACCGTCTCGCCGAGCTCAATCCGCGCGCCGCAGCGACGGGCACGTTCGGCCAGCGCCTCGGCGAGACGGCCGGAACCGCCCACGGGAGAAGGGAACCCGACGTCCTGCGCGAGCATGGTCATGAGCCAGCCGAAGACGCCGCTACCAGCCGAGTCCGGAGGGATGTCCGCGTGCATGGCATTGCCGGCGAGCAGCTCGCGCCCGCCCCGCCCGGTGAACAGCTCCTCACCCATCCGGGCCACGGGCAGCGTCAGGAAGCGGGCGAACCGCGGCAGCTCGCGCCCGAGCACGCCGGCCAGCCGCGCACCGGGGCCCACCGGTGGCCACCGGGTGAGCAGGGCGTCGAGGAACGGCCCCCTGACCCGGTCGTAGTCCCGCACCAGCTGCAGCCAGGCCTCGCCGTCGGCCGGGTGCTCGTGCGCCAGCCAGGCCGCGGTCCGCTCCGGGTCCTGGTGCAGCAGCGCGCCCTCGGTGTCCTCCGGCGCCCCCACGTGGGCCAGCACCCGCTCCGAGCGGGCCCACTCCAGCCCGACCTCGTCCAGCGCCAGCGCCTGCAGCACCGGGGACGCGGCCGCGAGGGGGTGGCACGCGCTGAACTCGTCCATGACCCAGCCGTCGCGCACCACCGACGCCACCGCGCCACCGACCCGGTCCCGGGCCTCGAGCACCAGCACGTCCCAGCCGGCGTCGGCGAGGACGGCGGCCGTCACCAGGCCGTGGTGGCCGGCGCCGATGACGACGGCGTCGGCGGTCTCGGTTGGCAGCGCAGGCACGGCACCATCCTGACCCAGGAGCGGGGGCTCTGCCCGGCAAGCGCGGTCTCGCGTGGCCGACTGGGTGGTTTCACCCCACACTTGGCACGGGCCGTCAGCACCCGGCTGCTGGCCCCGGACGAAGGAGAACGCAGATGGGCATCGGTCTCGGGATCTTCCTGCTGGTCGTGGGAGCCGTCGTCACGTTCGCGGTCCCGCAGGACTTCATGTCGGGGGTGAACCTCGACCTGATCGGCTGGATCCTCATGGGGGCGGGCGCCCTCGCCGTCATCCTCGCGCTGGTGATGAACCAGCAGCGCGTCAACACCTCGCACACCGCCGTGGTCGAGCACCGCGAGATGGGCGTCCCGCCGGAGGACCGCCGCTAGGACCACCTCCTGTATGCCGTGGGTTCGGCTCCCAGCGCTGGGAGCCGACCCCACGGCATACCTGTGTGCGCTTGCGGACGGTAGTGTCCCGCCGCGGGCCCAGCGCCCGGGACGGAAAGGAAGTCCGCAGTGCCGCACGAGCCCACGTTGGCCCACCTCGACCCCGCCCAGCTGCTGCTGCACGAGGAGGTCGAGCCTGCCCGCATCAAGCAGCTCGTGACGGTCCTCGCCGCCGAACGCCGTCAGCGCGAGCCGGTCCTGGTCACGCCGACCGAGCACGGCATGTTCCTGCTCGACGGGGCCCACCGCACCACGGCGCTGCGGCGGTTGGGCGTGCCGCGCATCGCGGCCCTCGTGGTGCCCGCCGCCGAGGCGCTCGCGCTGACCGGCTGGACGCACGCGGTCGCCGAGCAGGGGGCGCAGGCGCGCCTGGCCGAGCTGGCCGACCGGGCCGCCGCCAGGCCCGGCCCCGTCGTGGCCTCGATCCGGACGACCGGGGGCGAGGCCGGCGTCCACGCCGACGAGGACTCTCCGGCGGCGCTCATGGCCGCGTTCCGCCTCGTCGCCGAGTGCTACCAGGCCGGGCCCTACGCCCGGCTGACCGAGCCGCTGCCGCCGGAGCCCGGCCGGACCGAGGTCATCTGGCAGGTGCCCGACCTGGCCACAATCGTCACGATCGCGGCGACCGTGGGCGTCCTGCCCGCCGGGGTGACCCGGTTCCGGGCGGCCACCCCGGCTCCCACCGTGGACGTCGGTTTCGAGGAGCTGGGCGCCCCCGCGTCCCTGTCGAGCTGAACCCGGAGGCGACGAAGGGCCGGCACCCCTGTGCGCCGGCCCTCCGTCGGTCCTGGTCCCCCGGCACCACCCCTGCGGTATGCCGGGTGGTTGCCTCTCTTAGAACGCCTCCTCGGCGACGTCCATCAGGGAGTTGTCCGTGGCCTCGGCGATCTGGCGCTCGGCCGCGATCTTGGGCAGGACGGTGCGGGCGAAGAAGGACGCCGCTGCGACCTTGCCCTCGTAGAAGCGCCGGTCCTTCTCCGACGGGCCGGTGGCCAGCGCCGTCTTGGCGATCTCGGCCTGGCGCAGCAGCAGCCAGCCGACGACGAGGTCACCGGCGGCCAGCAGCAGGCGGCTGGTGTTCTGGCCGACCTTGTACAGGTTGGTGATCTCGCCACCGTCCTGGCGCGGGTCGGACTTCATCAGCTCGCCGACCATGAAGCCGAGGATGCCCTGCACGTCCTCGAGCGCCTTGCCGAGTAGCTCGCGCTCGGTGTCCAGCGCACCCTCGGTGGCGCCGAGGTTCTTGGCGAACTCCTGGATCTGCATGGCCACGTGGCCGAGCGCCTGGCCCTTGTCGCGGATGATCTTGCGGAAGAAGAAGTCCAGGCCCTGGATCGCCGTGGTGCCCTCGTAGAGCGTGTCGATCTTGGCGTCGCGGATGTACTGCTCGATCGGGTAGTCCTGCAGGAAGCCCGAGCCGCCCAGGGTCTGCAGCGACTCCTGGCCGAGCAGCACCCACGCCCGCTCGGAGCCGACGCCCTTGACGATCGGCAGCAGGAGGTCGTTGACCCGGTTGGCCATGGCCGCCGGGGAGTCCTTCTCAAGCTCCTCGAGACCGGTCTCGAGCTGGGCCTGGTCCACGACGTCCTGCTGCGTGGCGGTGTAGAGGACCAGCGCACGCAAGCCCTCGGCATACGCCTTCTGCAGCATCAGCGAGCGGCGCACGTCCGGGTGGTGCGTGATGGTCACGCGCGGCGCGGACTTGTCGGTCATCTGGGTCAGGTCGGCCCCCTGGACGCGCTCCTTGGCGTAGTCGAGCGCGTTGAGGTAGGCCGTCGACAGGGTCGAGATGGCCTTGGTGCCGACCAGCATCCGGGCGTGCTCGATGACGCGGAACATCTGCGCGATGCCGTCGTGCACGTCGCCGAACAGGGTGCCGACTGCCGGCTCCTTGTCGCCGAAGGTGACCTCGCAGGTCGTGGAGACCTTCAGGCCCATCTTGTGCTCGAGGTTGGTGACGTTGGCGCCGTTGCGCTCGCCCAGCTCACCGGTCTCGAGGTCGACGTGGAACTTCGGGACGATGAACAGCGACAGGCCCTTGGTGCCCGGGCCGGCGCCCTCGGGGCGGGCGAGCACGAAGTGGACCACGTTGTCGGTCATGTCCGACTCGGCGGAGGTGATGAACCGCTTCACGCCGGTGATGTTCCAGGTGCCGTCCTCGTTCTGGACGGCCTTGGTGCGTCCGGCGCCGACGTCGGAGCCGGCGTCCGGCTCGGTCAGCACCATCGTGCAGTGCCAGCCCTTCTCGGCGATCCAGCGGGCGAGCTTCTTCTGCTCGTCGGTGCCGAGGATGTAGAGCAGCTTGGAGAAGGAGTAGCTGGCGGCGAACATCGCGATCGCCGGGTTGGCGCCGAGGACCATCTCGTTCATGGCCCACTTCAGCGACGGCGGGGCGACGGTGCCGTCGAGCTCGCCGGGGACGTCGACGCTCCAGAAGCCGGAGTCGACGTAGGCCTGGTAGCTCTTCTTGAACCCCTCGGGCATGGCCACCGAGTAGGTCTTGGGGTCGTAGACCGGCGGGGTGCGGTCGGCGTCGGCGAACGAGGCGGCGAGCTCGTTCTCGGAGAGGCGGGCCACCTCCTTGAGCATCTCGCGCGCGGTGTCGGCGTCGACCTCGGAGTAGGGCCCGTGGCCCAGCACGTCCTGCCGGCCGAACACCTCGAAGAGGTTGAACTCCAGGTCGCGAAGGTTGCTCTTGTAGTGGCCCATCGGGCGGTCCTCCGGTGCTCGCATCAGTGGCCAGAGATGGCCGAACGGGGAGCCCGCCAGTTACTGGCGGGTAACTTCCATGATGCTACCGGTGGGTAACACGCGCAAGCCCTGCCCCCGCACGAGTCGACGTGCCCGTGGTCACGTGACGAGGCGGATGAGTCCCGGATCCGCTGGAAGGTGGTCCTCGCGTCAGCGGCGCTCCTTCTGCCCGCCCCAAGGCCCTGACCCGTCAGGTCCTCAGCCGGATCGGTGGGGGTGCCGATGCCTCGGAGGACGATCCGGCCGCGGCACTCATCGCGGCAGGCCTGCGCGAATTCACGACGAGCCGGCACCGGTCAAGCCGGACCCGTCCGGATCCATCTGGTGCGTCGCGCGTCCGCGCGCAGCCCTACCTGGAGGGCTGGGGCACCACGCAGTGGACCTGGGGGTTGGCGCCGGTGTAGTTCAGCGGGCCGGCGAGGACGTTGACGGCGACAGTGCCGAACTGGGCGCAGTTCCTGGTGCCGGTGCCGAAGTAGCCGCGCTGGAAGGTGGCAAGCACCCCGATCATGAGCCAGAGGACGACGGCCGCGGAGAACAGTCGTTGGATCATGTGTGCCTTCCTGTCGTGGTGCCGTGGTGAGCGATCAGGGTGGCTCCGGGTGGCCACCTTCTTCCGGCTCGCAGGGTAGGTCCCTGCGCTGTGAGGCGTTAAGGCGCGCCGGGCTGCGTGAGGTAAGGCGCATCCCAGACTCGGTAAAGACTTCGTATGGCTTCGATCACGGCCAAGAGCGTTCGATTACCTTGCCTCGTTGGGGGAGTCGGAGTATCCGAAGTGTCACCGTTCCCGGGAGAGAAGCGATGCGCAGGACGATCAAGCTGAACTCGAAGGCC
>NZ_DASVZH010000039.1:0-7544 GCF_036391795.1 Oryzihumus sp. | reverse complement strand
GCGGGACGGCGGCTGCACGATCCCCGGGTGCACCGCGCCGCCGTGGTGGTGCGACGGGCACCACGTCACCCACTGGGCCAACGGCGGGGCCACCGACATCGGCAACGCCGCCCTGGTGTGCGGGCGGCACCACACGATCGTCCACAAGCGCGGCTGGACCGCGACCGTCACCGCCACCGGGGTCACCTGGCACACCTGAGGCGGCCGCCCCGCACCCGGCCCCGCGACGGCTGGGCCAGCGGCATGCCCCGCGTCTGCACGGGCTCCGGACTGGGGAGGCGGCGTACCCCGTCTCGGGGCGGGCTCGGGGAGACGCTACAGGGCGGGCTCGGAGAGCCGCTAGCCCGCATACGCCCGTCTGCGGGCGCGGGGGAGCTGCCACACGCATTTCCCCGTCTGCGCCGGGAGAGTCGCTACGGGGCATACCTCCGACTGCAGGCTCGGTAAGCGGGGGAAGGCGTTCCCCAGTGGGGGTGCGATCGGGAACGATGAAGGCCCCCGACCAGCAGGTCGGGGGCCTTCATCGTTGGCTGCGGGGATCAGCGGGGGCTGGTCTCCGTGCTCTCCTCGTCGTGCGGGGCGTAGGCGTCGACGTCGTCGCGCTCGTCCGCGCCACCGTGCAGCTGGCCGACCCACTGCGGGCGACCCTCGATGGAGTGCAGCGCCTCCTCCTCGTGGCCGTCGTGGTGCGCGGCAGCCAGCTCGGCGGGCGTGACGGGGTCGACCCGGTCCTCGAAGTAGAACTTCGAGAGCTTGGCCCGCATCCGCTCCTTGGCCGCACCCGGACGGCGGACACCGTTGGCGTCCACCGAGGAGCCGAGCTCCAGCGGACGGTGAGCCTCGTGCTGCACCAGCGTCCAGCGCTCATGCTCGGCGAGCGGCTCGTGGACCTCGAAGAAGCGGCCCTCGGCGGTGCGAACGATCCGGCCGGTCTCCCGGCCGTGCAGGACCAGGTCGCGGTCACGACGCTGCAGGCTCAGGCAGATCCGCTTGGTGACCCAGAAGGCCAGCGGGGGAGCGACGAGCAGCAGCACCCGGAACGTGTTGGTGATGTCGTTGATCGACAGGCCCAGCTTGATGGCGATCAGGTCGTTGCCCGCGGCGAAGAACAGGATGCCGTAGAAGACCAGGGCCATGACGCCGATGCCGGTGCGCGTCGGGGCGTTGCGCGGGCGGTCCAGCAGGTGGTGCTCGCGCTTGTCACCGGTGACCCACGCCTCGAGGAAGGGGTAGGCGCCGGCGAGGCCGTACAGCACCGGGATCAGCAGGATGGCCGGGATGAAGACGTTCAGCCCGAGCGTGAAGCCCCAGAAGTGCAGTTCGGTCCAGCCCGGCATCAGACGCAGGGCACCGTCGGCGAAGCCCATGTACCAGTCAGGCTGCGAGCCCGCGGTGACCGGTGAGGGGTCGTACGGGCCGTACATCCAGATCGGGTTGATGGTGACCAGGGCCGAGATCAGGGCGGTGACACCGAAGACGATGAAGAAGAAGCCACCGGCCTTGGCGATGTAGACCGGCATGAGCGGGTAGCCGACGACGTTCTCGTTCGTGCGGCCCGGTCCGGGGTACTGGGTGTGCTTGTGCACCATGACCAGCACGATGTGGGCGGTGAACAGGCCCACGATGATCGCCGGGATCAGCAGCACGTGGACGGTGTAGAGGCGGGGGATGATCGCCTCGCCCGGGAACGCACCGCCGAAGACGAAGTAGGCGATGTAGGAGCCCAGGACCGGGATCGACTGCATGAAGCCCTCAGCCGCCCGCAGACCGGTGCCCGAGAGCAGGTCGTCCGGCAGCGAGTAGCCGGCGAAGCCCTCGACGATGGCCAGCATCGACAGGAGGGTGCCGATGACCCAGTTGATCTCACGCGGCTTGCGGAACGCGCCGGTGAAGAACACCCGGAACATGTGGACCATGATCGACACGATGAACAGCAGGGCTGCCCAGTGGTGGATCTGGCGGATGATCAGGCCGCCGCGGACGTCGAAGGAGATGTCCAGGGTGGACTTGTAGGCCTCGCTCATGGCGATGCCCTTGAGCGGGACGTGCGACCCGTTGTAGATCACGTGGCCCGCGCTCGGGACGAACCAGAAGGTCAGGAACGTGCCCGAGAGCAGCAGGATCACGAGGGAGTACATCGCGATCTCGCCGAGCATGAAGGACCAGTGGTCCGGGAAGACCTTCTTCAGCAGGTGGCGGACCGGCTTGGCGATGCCCGTACGGTCATCGACCCAGCCGCCCACGCCTCCGGCGATCTTGAGGGGACCAGCGACGGCCTCGGCCGGCTTGGCGTCGTTGGCGCGCAGGCTCGCTGCGCCCTTGGGGGTGGTGCTGGTGCTCATCCGCGCTCCCAGAAGCTCGGGCCAACCGCCTCGCGGAAGGGTGCATCCGCAACGAGGTAGCCCTCGTTGTCAACCGTGATCTTCAGCTGCGGCAGGGGCCGGCCGGCCGGGCCGAAGATGACCTTGCAGTCCTGCGTCACGTCGAACGTCGATTGGTGGCAGGGGCACAGCAGGTGGTGCGTCTGCTGCTCGTAGAGACCCACCGGGCAACCCACGTGGGTGCAGATCTTCGAGTAGGCCACGATCCCATCGTGACCCCAGTCGCGCTCCTTGGCCACTGTGATGACGTCCGGGTCGAGGCGCATGAGCAGGACCGCGGCCTTGCCCTTCTCCTCGAGGACGTGCTCGCTCTTGTCGATGCCCTCGGGCATGACGTGGAAGACCGAGCCGATCGTGACGTCGCTGGCCTTGATCGGGGTGCCCTCGGGGTCGCGCATGAGCTTCATGCCCTTGCGCCAGAACGTCGTGGACAGGGCGTTACCGGGCAGCGGACCGAGGCCACCGGCCAGCTGGAGCACCAGCGGCACCGCGAACAGGCCGAGGGCGCCACCGAGGGTGTACTTGATCAGCGGGCGACGGCCGAGCTGGGCCTGGTCGCCACCGCCGAGGATCGTGGCGACGGCCGCGGTGCGGTCCTCGTCCTGGGAGCGCAGCGTGTGGCGCTCCTCCACGACCTCCTCGTCGGGCATCAGCGTCTTGGCCCAGTGGACCGCGCCGGCGCCGATCATGAAGAGGCTGACCGCGAGGCTGACGCCGAGGACGACGTTCTGCAGGTTGGCCAGGCCGATGCCCGGCATGAAGACCTTGGTCTCGTGGTCGATGGCGAAGTAGGCCACGATGAAGACCAGCGTGCCGATGATCGACAGCGTGAAGAGCGTCGCCACCTGCTTCTCGGCCTTGCGGGCGGCCTTCTCGTCCACGTCCGCCGAGCGGTGGATGTGCGCGGGGAGACCGGGGTTGGTGAAGCGCTCCGGGATCCCCCCGGTGCCCTCGATGTGCCCCTGGTCGAGGCGAACGGCCTCGGTGGACGTGCCGTCCGGGGCCTCGGTGCCGTGTTCGTTCATCGTGTGGTCGATCCTGTCGATTCGCGGTCGGTCAGTCGCGTGTCATGCAGATGCAGCGCAGCCATCGTCACGCTGCCTTGGAGCCCAGCCACACGGCGCACGCGATGAGGATGCCGATGCCGAAGACCCAGACGAACAGGCCTTCGGAGACGGGGCCGAGGTTGCCCAGGCTCAGACCGCCGGGGTTGTCGGCCTTGTCGACGTCGTGCAGGTAGCTGATGATGTCGTTCTTGTCCGTGGGGGACAGGTTGGTGTCGTTGAAGACCGGCATCGACTGCGGGCCGGTGAGCATGGCCTCGTAGATGTGCTTGCCCTCGACGTTGCGCAGGCTGGGGGCGAACTTGCCGCGGGTCAGCGCGCCACCGGAGCCGGCGAAGTTGTGGCACATGGCGCAGTTCACGCGGAACAGCTCTGCACCCCGGGCGATGTTGCCGTTGCCGGCGGTGTCCGCCGCGTCCGGCACGGCCGGCCCCGGGGCCAGCGACGCGACATACGCCGCCATCTGGGAGATCTGCTGGTCGGAGAACTTCACGTTGTTGTTGCGCTTGGCCTGGACCGCGGGCCCGGCGAGCGGCATACGGCCGGTGCCGACCTGGAAGTCGACGGCGGCGGCACCCACGCCAATCAGGGTCGGGCCGGCCTTGCTGCCCTCGGCGTTGAGGCCGTGGCAGGTGGCGCAGTTGGCCAGGAAGAGCTTCTTGCCCTCGGCAACGTCATCGGCGGTGGCGGTCGCCGCCTGCGCGGGCTTGGGCGCGAGGGCGGCGTAGAGCCCACCCATCGCGACCAGGCCGAGCAGCAGGAGGATGACGATCGCCGCCGGGTGGCGACGGCGGGCGGCCAGAGCGTTCACAGTGCGGTCCTGTCGGCGTCGGTGTGGAGGTCGGAGGTCACGTTCAGAGTCACTTGAGCAGGTAGATGGTCGCGAACAGCGCGATCCACACCACGTCGACGAAGTGCCAGTAGTACGAGGTGACGATGGCGCCCGTGGCCTGTGCGTGGGTGTAGCGGCGGGTGGTGAAGGTGCGGCCGATGATCAGCAGGAACGCCAGCAGGCCACCGGTGACGTGCATGGCGTGGAAGCCCGTCGTCAGGTAGAAGACCGAGCCGTAGGCGTTGGCCGAGATCGAGACACCCTCGTGCACGAGCGTGGCGTACTCCAGCACCTGGCCGGAGACGAAGATCGCGCCGAACACGTAGGTCAGGACGTACCACTCCCGCATGCCCCACTTGCTCAGCTGCAGCAGCGAGCCCGTGCGCGCCGGCTGGCCGTGCTCGGCCTTGAACACGCCGAGCTGGCACCACACCGACGAGATGACCAGCACGAGGGTGTTGACCGTCGCGTAGGGCACGTTGAGGTGCTCGGTCTGCGTCTTCCACAGCTCGGGGGAGACGGAGCGGATGGTGAAGTACATCGCGAACAGGCCTGCGAAGAACATGAGCTCGCTCGCCAGCCACACGATGGTGCCCACCGAGGTCATGTTCGGTCGGGTCACCGGGCCGTGGCCGGGAATGGTGCCTGCCGGGGTACTGGAGTGAACTGCTGATGCGGTCGCCACGGCGGCCATTATTGCCCCATTCCCTCCGGGGTGGGTCGGCGACCCCCCGCTCAAGGGGCTCCGGGCCCCACCACCGCGCGCGACGCCGCTGCTGACGGCCGTCATCGTTGCGTCCGAACGCCTTCGGTAGCATCTGGCCCATGACCGTTTCGCACGCTCCGTCGGCTCCTTCCGCTGCGATCGAGGGCGCGCCCACCGCGGCCGGCTCGGCGGTGCCGCACCGCGTCCAGGTGCTGCTCTACAGCGACGACGTGGCCACCCGCGACGCCGTGCGCGTGGCGGTGGGTCGACGTCCCGCGCGGGACGTCGAGGTCGCCTCCTGGCGCGAGTGCGCGACGGCACCGGCCGTGATCGAGGCCGTGGAACAGGGCGGGTTCGACCTGCTCGTCCTCGACGGTGAGGCCGCCCCGACCGGTGGTCTGGGCCTGTGCCGCCAGCTCAAGAACGAGATCTACAACTGCCCGCCCATCCTGGTGCTGACCGGACGCCCGCAGGACGGCTGGCTCGCGGCGTGGTCCCAGGCTGACCTGGCCGTTCCCCACCCGCTCGACCCGATCGCGGTGGCCCAGGCCGTCGCGGAGCTGGCTCGCGCGGCGGGGACCTCCACGTCCGGCAGCTGACGTGGCTGCGGACACGCCGGCGTCCGGGGCGGTGACCTGGCCGGCGGTGTTCACCTCGCTGCTCGCCGGGCACGACCTGAGCTCGGCCGATGCGGCCTGGTCGATGGACCGCATCATGAGCGGCGAGGCCACGCCCGCCCAGGTGGCCGGCTTCCTCGTGGCGCTGCGCGCCAAGGGCGAGACGGTCGAGGAGATGCGCGGCCTCGCGGACATGATGCTGCAGCACGCCAACCGCATCGTGGTGGCCGGGCCGAGCCTGGACATCGTCGGCACCGGCGGCGACCGGGCACACACGGTCAACATCTCGACGATGGCCTCGATCGTCTGCGCGGCTGCCGGCATCAAGGTGGTCAAGCACGGCAACCGGGCGGCCTCGTCCAGCTCCGGCTCCGCCGACGTGCTCGAGGCGCTCGGGGTCAACCTCACCATCCCGCCGGAGCGCGTGGTCGAGGTCGCCGAACGGGCCGGCATCACGTTCTGCTTCGCGCAGACCTTCCACCCCTCGTTCCGTCACACCGCGGCGCCCCGGCGCGACCTGGGCATCGGCACGGCCTTCAACGCCCTCGGCCCGCTGACCAACCCGGCCCAGCCGACCTACGCGGCGGTCGGGGTCGCCGACGCGCGGCTGGCGCCGCTCATGGCCGGGGTCTTCGCCGGCCGGGGCAAGGACGCGGCGGTCTTCCGCGGTGACGACAGCCTCGACGAGCTGACCGTGTCCACCACGTCCTCGGTGTGGTGGGTCCGCGGTGGCGTCGTGCGCGAGTACACGCTCGACCCGCGTGAGCTCGGCCTCGAGCTGCACCCGCTGGAGTCCCTGCGCGGCGGGGACGCGGTCCACAACGCCGGGGTCGTGCGGGAGGTGTTCGCCGGCCAGCGCGGGCCGGTGCGCGACGCGGTCGTCCTCAACGCCGGTATCGCGCTCGCCCTCACCGAGCAGGACCCCCAGGGGGGTCCCGGCGCGGACGTCCGGCCAGACACGGACGCGGCCATCCGCGCGGGCACGGACGCCGGCAGGGACATCGGCACCGCCATGGACATCGGCACCGGCATGGACCACGCCGCGTTCACCGCGCACGTCCGGGCGGGGATGGACCGGGCCGAGCGGGCCATCGACGCGGGCGCGGCGGCGGAGGTCATCACACGCTGGGTCGCGGCCACCCGCGACTGACCGGCCCCAGCGGCGTCAGGTCGGACCCGCGACGTCTCGATCCAGACGGTCTCGATCGAGCTGAGGCCGACCGGCCTCGGGCACAGCTGGTGTCAGGCGCCGCTGGGGACGCCGCAGGCTCGCCTCAGGCGTCGTCGAGCCCGAGGCCGAATGCCGCCTCTAGGTCGTGCCGGGAGTAGGTCCGGAACGCGATGTGCGTCTGCGTGCCGAGCACGCCCTGGACCTTGTTGAGCCGGTCGGCGATCACGTCGGCGAACTGCTCGTGCTGCTGCACACGGACCATGGCGATGAGGTCCACGTCCCCGGTGACGGAGTAGACCTCGCTGACGCCGTCGATCTCGGCGATGGCGGCGGCGACCTCGGGGATCCGGTCGACCTCGGCGTTGATCAGCACGATGGCGGAAATCACGGTGACACCCTAGCCCGCGGCGGACATGACCGCGGCCGGCGGCTGGTGCCGCAGGCCGGGACCGCCGGGCTCGTCGAACGGCACCACGTCGCGCGCGGCAGCCGCCAGCGGCTCGAGCCTGGCCCGGGCGGCGCCCGCGCCATGGGTCGGGCAGGTCCACTCGCCCTCGATGCTGACGATGCGCACCCCGGGCGACTCCAGCCAGCGCAGGACCTTCTCGGTCTCCTCCGGGTAGGCGGCCGGTGCCGGCCCGGGGCCAGGGGAGACGATCTCGGCACTGGCCCGGAGCGCCTCGATGTAGGGCATGGGGTCGGCGCCGCGCGGGCTCACGCTCGTGCCGGCGAGCCGGCCGTGGCGGACACAGACGACCTCCCAGCCGCCGGCC
>NZ_DASVZH010000038.1:0-3479 GCF_036391795.1 Oryzihumus sp. | reverse complement strand
GCGGGACGGCGGCTGCACGATCCCCGGGTGCACCGCGCCGCCGTGGTGGTGCGACGGGCACCACGTCACCCACTGGGCCAACGGCGGGGCCACCGACATCGGCAACGCCGCCCTGGTGTGCGGGCGGCACCACACGATCGTGCACCAGCGCGGCTGGACCGCGACCGTCACCGGCACCGGGGTCACCTGGCACACCTGAGGCGCCCGCCCCGCACCCGGCCCGCGACGGCCGGGCATGTGGCATGCCCGGGGTCGGCGTCAGCGAGCAGAAGGTCAGGGCGTCTGCAGGTGCACCACGACGATGCAGACCGCGTTGTCGCCGGGCCGGCGTCGCCCCCTCCCCGCGCCATGGTGCCGACAGCACCCAACTGGTGCCCGCCGGGCCGCGTACGGGCGGAACCCGAGGCGGGATTCGCGGCATACCGGGCACCAGGTGGGGAGGAGGGGGCCCGGAGCAGCGGCGTGGACGCGGCGGACGGCGCACCTGCACCGCCACGTACCCTTGTGCCCCGTGAAGACCTTCGACCAGTTGTATGCCGAGCTGACCGACAAGGCTGCCACGCGCCCCGAGGGGTCGGGCACCGTTGCCGCGTTGGACGCCGGCGTCCATGCGATTGGCAAGAAGATCGTCGAGGAGGCCGCCGAGGTGTGGATGGCCGCCGAGCATGAGGGCCATGAGCGCACTGCCGAGGAGATCAGCCAGCTCCTCTACCACCTGCAGGTGCTCATGGTCGCCTCCAAGATCACGCTCGACGACGTGTACTCCCACCTCTGACCGGCCGCGCCGACCGCGCGCCGCTGCACCCGAAAAGGCCTCCCATGCTTCGCATCGCCGTCCCCAACAAGGGATCCCTGTCCGAGTCCGCCGCCGACATGCTCCGCGAGGCGGGCTACCGCGGTCGGCGGGACTCCAAGGAGCTCGTCCTCACCGACGCCGCCAACGACGTCGAGTTCTTCTTCCTGCGCCCGCGCGACATCGCGGTCTACGTCGGCTCCGGCACCCTCGACGTCGGCATCACCGGCCGCGACCTGCTCCTGGACTCAGGCAGCCCGGCGGTCGAGGTGATGGCCCTCGGCTTCGCCGCGTCCACGTTCCGCTTCGCTGCCAAGCCCGGGGTGGCCAGCGCCGTCCAGGACATCGACGGCAAGCGCGTCGCGACCAGCTACGCCGGGCTGGTCCAGAGCCACCTCGCCGACCACGGGGTCGGTGCGCAGGTCGTGCGCCTCGACGGCGCCGTCGAGACGGCCATCACGCTCGGGGTCGCCGACGTCATCGCCGACGTCGTCGAGACCGGGACCACGCTGCGCAACCAGGGGCTGGAGACCTTCGGCGAGCCGATCCTGCGCAGCGAGGCGGTGCTGATCACGCGTGAGCACAACGGTTCTGCCCAGCCGGCGGTCGACGTGCTGTGCCGCCGGCTGCAAGGCGTCCTGACTGCGCGCAGCTACGTGATGATGGACTACGACGTGCGCGTCGAGCTCGTCGAGCAGGCCTGCGCGCTCACCCCGGGCCTGGAGTCGCCGACCGTGTCCCCGCTGCACGACAAGGGCTACGTCGCCGTGCGCTCGATGGTCCCACGGCACCTGACCAACCGGGTGATGGACGAGCTCTACGAGCTCGGCGCCCGCGCGATCCTGGTCACCGACATCGCCGCCTGCCGGCTCTGACGGGCACCACCGTGGAGCAACCCAAGGCCGACCCGTATGCCGTGTTCCGCCCCCGCCGCGGGCGGCGGGTGGCGCTCGTGGCCGCCGTCCTGTCGGTGCTGATCTTCACCATCGGCGCGATCTCGTTGCCCGGCAAGGACGTGCTCTACGGCGGGTGGGGCTTCGGCGACCGGATGCTGCTCGTGGCCACCGGGTTCGCGGTGGCGTTCCTGATGTGGCGCTACGCCACGATCCGGGCGGTGCCGACCCGTGAGGGCCTGACCGTCCGCAACCTCGTCCTGACCCGTCGGCTGGAGTGGGCGCAGATCGTGCGGGTCCAGTTCGGCGGGGGAGCGCCGTGGGTCAGCCTCGACCTCGACGACACCGACACCGTTGCCGTCATGGCGATCCAGAAGGCCGACGGCGCGTTCGGCAGGGCCGAGGCGGGCCGCCTCTCGGCGCTGGTGCAGGTGCACGGCGCCCGGTTCGACGCCGACTGACGCCGGATCAGGGGGTGCGGGCGCGCCCGGGCCGCATGAGCAGGACCAGGCCGGCCTGCACCACCATGAGGCTCGCGAGCACCAGCCACGTGGCGTGGAACCCGTGGGTCAGGTCGCGCACCGCACCCATCGACGCCGGCCCTAACGAGGCCACGGTGTAGCTGACGAAGAAGGCCATCGCGGCCAGCCGGCCGCTGCCGGCCGGGGTCGAGGAGTAGTCCACGAGCAGCACCAGGCCGAGGGCGAATGCCGCGCCCTGGCCGAGGCCGAGCAGGGTGACCCACACCCACGCGCCGGACTCGGGTGCCAGCAGCAGCCCGAGCAGGCCGAGGATGCCGAGGACAGCGGCCGGCAGGAGCAGCGCGCGGTGGTCCCGGATCCGGTCGGTCAGCGCGGGGGCGACCAGCCCCGAGACGAGCTGGGCCGCGCTGAACACCGACAGCAGGTAGCCGGCCGTGCCCGGGGACCAGCCGTGGTCGACGTACGACGGCGCGATCCACGCCAGGCAGCTGTAGAACTCGAACGACTGGACGGTGAGGTACCCCGCGACCAGCCACGCGGTGGGGTGCCGCCAGGGCAGCCCGTGGCCGCCCTCGTCCACCGGCGGGTTGGCGGACCGGTGCCGCGCGGCGCGGGCCGCGACCGGGGCCCAGGCCA
This sequence comes from Oryzihumus sp., assembly GCF_036391795.1. GTDB lineage: Bacteria > Actinomycetota > Actinomycetes > Actinomycetales > Dermatophilaceae > Oryzihumus. Next base: position 675 of record NZ_DASVZH010000038.1, on the reverse strand, counting down.
GCGTGCCGACGAGCGCGATGACGCTCCAGGACGCCAGCGAGGCCTGCCAGCTGCCGAGCCACTCCTGCAGCGGCACGGCCAGGGCCGACGACGCGGCGGCGCCGCCCATCATCGCGAACATGTACAACCCGGTGACCAGGCCGGCCCGCTCGGGCGGGAACAGCGCCTTGACCAGCCGGGGGAGCAGGGTGCCCCCGATGGCGATGCCGACCCCGGCCACGAACGTGCCGAGGTAGAGCGCCCACACGTGGGACCCCGCCAGTCGGCACAGCGTCCCCAGACCGACGCAGACGACGGCCACCTCGACCGACATCGCCGCACCGATCCGTGCCCCGAGCCGCTGCGCCGCCGGCGCGAACAGGCCCATGCAGAGCACGGGCAGCGTCGTCAGGGCGCCCATCCAGGCGTTGGACAGGTCCAGGTCCTCGGCGATGGTCCGGGCCAGTGGCGGGACGCTGGCGATGGACGTGCGCAGGTTGGCCGCGACGGCGACGAGCGCCAGCGCCATGAGCCAGACGGGGGCAAGGGTCCGCGGGGCCGCGGTGGAGGTGGTCGTGGTGGACATCGCCGCCAGTCTCGCAGCCGGCAGGGGCCGGTGGGCCCTCACCTCCCCGTCAGCGCTCGCCCCGTCCGTCAGCGCTCGCCCCGTCCGTCAGCGCTCGCCCCGTCCGTCAG
>NZ_DASVZH010000037.1:0-32081 GCF_036391795.1 Oryzihumus sp. | reverse complement strand
GGCAGGGCTGGTCGCGGCACCGGGGTCGCCTCCTCGCGGGCTAGGTTCGCGGCGCGCGCGGCGGGGGTCCGCCGACGCCCGTGGCTGCTGACCGCGTGGGTCCTGGGGATCGTGGCCCTGCTGGCCGGCCTGGCCTGGCTGGTGTGGTTCAGCCCGGTGCTGGCCGCCCGCACCGTCCGGGTCCAGGGTGTCCCCGCGGCCGCGGTGCCGGACATCACCGCCCGCGCCCAGGTGCCCCTGGGCCAGCCGCTGGCCCGCGTGGACACCGAGGCGATCGCCCACCGGGTGATCGCCTCGGCGACCCTGGCCGAGGTGACGGTGAGCCGCTCGTGGCCCTCGACGGTCGTCATCACGGCCTCGCCCCGCGTGCCCGTGCTCGCCGTGAAGAACCCTCAAGGTCAGGTACAGGTTGTGGATGCCCAGGGCATCGCCTACGCCACCGTCCCCGCCGCGCCCGGGGGGGTCCCGCAGATCCGTACCGACGTGACGCCACCCAGTCGGGAGGCGCTGCGCGCCGGCATCTCCGTGCTGCAGGCCCTCACCCCCGCCCAGCGTCGTCAGGTCACCGACGTGCGCGTCACCGGGGCGAGCTCGGTCAGCCTCACCCTCGGGGGCCGGACCGTCGTGTGGGGAGGGGCCTCTGACCCTGAGCTGAAGGTCAAGGTCCTCTCAGTCCTGTTGCGGCAGAAGGCCTCCCTCATCGACGTCAGCACACCCGGCACCCCGGTGATCCGCTAAGGCGAGTTGGGGCAACCGGGCCACGCTGGGCGACACGCCGCCGTTAGGGTTGGCATCGGCACGAGCAGGCAATAGCGTCAGCCCACGGCAGGGTTGACATAACTATCACCCTCAAGTGGACGTTGAACGTTAGTTCGGGGTTTCCGGGGGATGCCAACGTGGCCGCCAGCAGCAATCGACAGCACCCAGCAGTACTCGCTCAGGAGAGGCCCACCGACGTGGCAGCACCGCAGAACTACTTGGCCGTTATCAAGGTCGTCGGCATCGGCGGGGGCGGTGTCAACGCGATCAACCGGATGATCGAGGTCGGCCTCAAGGGCGTCGAGTTCATCGCGATCAACACCGACGCGCAGGCCCTGCTGATGAGTGATGCCGACGTCAAGCTCGACGTGGGCCGGGAGCTGACCCGTGGCCTCGGCGCCGGCGCGGACCCCGAGGTCGGCCGCCGGGCCGCCGAGGACCACGCCGAGGAGATCGAGGAGGTCCTCAAGGGGGCCGACATGGTCTTCGTGACGGCGGGTGAGGGTGGTGGCACCGGCACCGGTGGCGCCCCCGTGGTCGCCAAGATCGCCAAGGGCCTGGGCGCGCTGACGATCGGCGTGGTCACCCGGCCGTTCACCTTCGAGGGTCGTCGTCGCGCCAACCAGGCCGAGTCCGGCATCGCGAGCCTGCGCGAGGAGGTCGACACCCTCATCGTCATCCCGAACGACCGGCTGCTGTCGATCAGCGACCGCGCGGTGAGCATGCTCGACGCCTTCCGCAGCGCCGACCAGGTCCTGCTCTCCGGTGTCCAGGGCATCACCGACCTGATCACCACCCCCGGCCTGATCAACCTCGACTTCGCCGACGTGAAGTCGGTCATGCAGGGCGCCGGCTCGGCGCTCATGGGCATCGGCTCGGCCCGCGGTGACGACCGCGCGGTCCAGGCCGCCGAGCTGGCGATCTCCTCGCCGCTGCTCGAGGCCAGCATCGACGGCGCCCACGGCGTGCTGCTGTCCATCCAGGGTGGCTCCGACCTCGGCCTGTTCGAGATCAACGAGGCCGCCCGCCTGGTGCAGGAGGCCGCGCACCCCGAGGCCAACATCATCTTCGGTGCCGTCATCGACGACGCCCTCGGCGACGAGGTGCGGGTCACCGTCATCGCCGCCGGCTTCGACGGCGGCGGCCCGATCCGTCGCACCGACGACCGCGCGCTCGGCCAGATCGCCGGCTCGACCCAGCGCCAGGCCACGCCGGTCGCCCCTCGCCCGGCACAGCCGCCCGTCCAGCAGCAGCCGGTCCAGCCCCCGGTACAGCAGATGCCTCGTCCCGAGCCGACGGCCACCCCGGCGCCGGTCCAGCCCGAGCGGGTCGAGCCGCGCGCCGAGCCCCGGCCCGAGCCAGTGCGCACGGAGCAGGAGCAGCCGGCCCGGCCGCCGCGCACCGTCACGTTCGACGACAGCGACGACCTCGACGTGCCGGACTTCCTCAAGTAGTCCCAGCCGGACCCGTGAAGGGCGGCCGCCCCCCGTGGTGGCCGCCCTTCGCCGTGCCCGGGTCCTGTGCCTGCCTCCGGCGCGGGTGGGCGCTGCCGTAGGTTGGGCGCGTGTTCCTCTGGAGTCAGCGCCTCGAGCCCGGGGCGGACCGGTCCGGCGCCCACTGGGGCTTCACCAGCCGCCGCGGCGGCGTCAGCGCCGCCCCGTGGGACGGGCTGAACCTCGGTGGCCACGTCGGCGACGAGCCGGAGGCGGTCGAGGCCAACCGTGAACGGCTCGCCGAGGCGGTGGGCGTGCCCCGCGACCACCTCCTGTTCATGAACCAGGTGCACGGTGACCACGTCGTCGTCGTCGACGGGCCGTGGGCGGGGGAGGTGCCCGACGCGGACGGGGTGGTGACCACCCGCCCCGACGTCGCCCTGGCCGTCCTCGTCGCGGACTGCACGCCCGTGCTGCTGCTGGACCGGGAGGCGGGTGTCGCCGGTGCCGTGCACGCCGGGCGCCCGGGCATGGTCGCCGGGGTCGCCGGCCGGGCGGTCGCTGCGATGCGCGAGCTCGGGGCCCGCGACATCGAGGCCGCGGTCGGGCCGTCGGTGTGCGGCCGCTGCTACGAGGTGCCGGCCACCATGCGCGAGGACGCTGCTCTCGTGACCCCGGTCAGCGCGACCGTGTCCTGGACGGGCACGCCGGCCATCGACGTCGCCGCCGGGGTCGTCGCCCAGCTGCGCGAGCTCGACGTCACCGTGCACTGGGTGCCCGGGTGCACCCGCGAGTCCGCCGACCTGTACTCCTACCGCCGCGACAAGGTGACCGGCCGCTTTGCCGGGGTCGTGCGGCTGCTGCCCGGGACCGGGCGTGGCTGAGGCCGCCGCGCCCAGCGGGCGTCGCGAGCAGCTCGCCGCGGCCCTCGCCGCGGTGGAGGGGCGGATCGAACGTGCCTGTACGGCGGCCGGTCGCCGCCGCGAGGACGTGCACCTCGTCGTGGTCACCAAGTTCTTCCCCGCCTCCGACGTCGCGCTCCTGGCCGGGTTGGGAGTCACCGACGTGGGGGAGAGTCGCGACCAGGAGGCCGCGGCCAAGGTCGCCGAGCTGCGCTGTGCCGGGGGCGCCGACGGGTTCGCCGTGCCGCGGGTGCACTTCGTAGGACAGGTGCAGAGCCGCAAAGCCGGGTCGGTCGCGCGCTATGCCGACGTCGTGCACTCCGTGGACCGCGAGAAGGTGGCGCGGGCGCTGGACCGCGGGGCGCAGGCGGCCGGTCGCACGCTGGACGCGTTGGTCCAGGTCAGCCTCGACGCCGACCCCGACCGGGGTGGTGCGCCGGCCAAGGAGGCGGATGAGCTCGCCGACCTCGTCGCCGGGATGGGGCACCTGCGGCTGCGAGGGGTCATGGCCGTGGCCCCGCTCGGGGCCGACCCCGACCGCGCCTTCGCCGACCTCGCGACCGTCGCGGCCGGCATACGGCGGCGGCACCCCGGGGCGACCTGGGTGTCGGCGGGGATGAGCGGAGACCTCGAGGCGGCCATCGCCCACGGGGCGACACACCTGCGTGTCGGGAGCGCAATCCTCGGTTCCCGGCCTGCCCACCGGTAGCGTCGGGTCGAACAAACGACCGGCGCGAAGCCGCATGACCTAGGAGCTCACATGGCAGGGGCGCTGCGCAAGACGATGGTCTACCTCGGCCTGGCCGAGGAGGACGAGCGCTACGACGGCTACGAGGACTACGACTCCTACGACGAGCCGTCGCACCCCGAGCCGGCCGCGCACCGCGAGGAGCGCGGCGCCGTCACCCCCCTGCCCCAGCGCACGCCGGTCGCCCGGGTCGTGCGGGACGTCGAGGTCGGACCCTTGAACCGCATCACCACGATCCACCCCCGCACCTACAACGAGGCCAAGACCATCGGGGAGAGCTTCCGAGACGGCACGCCGGTGATCATGAACCTCACCGACATGGACGACTCGGACGCCAAGCGCCTCGTCGACTTCGCCGCGGGCCTGGTCTTCGGCCTCCACGGGTCGATCGAGCGGGTCACGAGCAAGGTGTTCCTTCTCTCACCTGCGCACGTCGAAGTGGCCGCCGAGGAGGCCGAGGCGCCCCGCGGCGCGGCCCGTGGGTTCTTCAACCAGAGCTGACGCCGGGCACCCCGTGACAAGGGAGCCACAGCCCGTGAGGCCACACTGAGACCATGATCCTGGATGTGTTCCTGAGCCTGCTCCGCCTGCTGGTCTACCTGTTCTTCATTGCCTTGATCATCAGGCTGATCCTGGACTGGATCCAGGTCCTGGCCCGCGACTGGCGACCCACCGGTGTGGTGCTCGTCCTGGCCGAGGCCGTCTACACCGTGACCGACCCTCCGCTGAAGGCGTTGCGGCGCGTCATCCCCCCGCTGTCGCTGGGGTCGGTGCGCCTCGACCTGGCCTTCCTCGTGCTCATGCTGGCGGTCTCGGTCACTTTGAACATCCTTTAAGGTGAACAAGAACTTGCCCCGACCAGCACCAAAGCGGCTTGCGCACCTGACCGGTTCGCTACCGTGGGTGCCGCCCCCGTCCCGCCAACCGAGGTGACCACATGGCGCTATCGCCCGAGGATGTCCTCAACAAGAACTTCACTGCCACGCAGTTCCGCCGCGGCTACGACGAGCGCGAGGTGGACGACTTCCTGGACGAGGTCGTCTCCGAGCTGCGTCGTCTGACCACGGAGAACGACGACCTGCGCGCCCAGCTGGCCGAGTGCCAGAAGGGCCGCGGCGCGGGCGTTGCGGCGACGGCGGTGCAGCCGGCGGTCAAGGCCGAGCCCAGGGTCGCTGCGAAGGACGGCAAGAGCGAGGCCACCGAGCAGGCCCTGCGCGAGGCGCGTGAGCAGCTCACCCGCCTGCAGTCCGAGGCGGAGAAGGCCCAGCGCGAGGCGGCCGAGCAGGTGGCCCGCACCAAGGCTGAGGCCGACAAGGCCCGCGCCGAGGCTGACCGGGCCCGCGCCGAGCTCCAGGCCGTGCGCGACGACGCCGACAAGTCCAAGGGGGTCGCGGACACCTCGCGCGCAGAGGTCGACCGCCTGCGCTTCGAGGCCGAGAAGGCCCGCACCGACGCCGAGCGGCTCAAGGCCGAGGCCGAGCGGGCCCGCGCCGACGCCGAGCGCATCCAGGCCGAGCACAACGAGCGCCTGCGCTCCGCGGCGGCCGCCAAGAGCAGCAACGACGCACCGGTGGCTGCCGCGGCGGCGCTGGGTGGCGCAGCCGGTGGCGGCGGCGCCGCGGGTGTCATCGCGCTGGCCCAGAAGGTCCACGACGAGCACGTCGCCGAGGGCCAGGCCACGCGGGACCGGCTCATCTCCGAGGGACAGAAGCACCGCGACAAGGTGGTCGGCGAGGCCGAGGCCCGCCACCACGAGCTGGTCACCAGCGGCCAGGCCAAGTACGACGAGCTGCTCGCCAGCGGTCAGGCGCGCCACAACGCGCTCATCGCCGAGGCGACCACGCGTCACGAGCAGATGATCACGGAGGCGCGCGAGCGCTCGACCGGGATGATCGCCGAGGCCCAGCAGAAGAAGCAGGTCATCCTCGAGGAGCTCAGTCGCGAGCGCGACCTGCTCCAGCGCAAGATCGAGGAGCTGCGCTCGTTCGAGCGCGACTACCGCTCACGCCTGAAGTCCTACCTCGAGGGCCAGCTGCGCGACCTCGACAAGACCGGCGTCGAGGGCGTCAAGGAGGGCCAGCGCCAGGGCTGAGCCGCGCCGACGGGGCACCGTGAAGGCGTCCACCCGTTCCGACGGGTGGACGCCTTCGGCCGTGGCCGGCCGAGTGTGGGAGAAACGGGCAAAGATACAGCGTTTCTCCGTTGAGAAGGCAGAGTGTGGGGCCTATCCTCACGGCACCTGTCATCGCCCGGGGCATCCGGGCGTGCCCAAGACCCCGAGGGGGCCGAGCATGGCTGTGAAGAAGGCGGCACCGGCGAAGAAGGCGACAGCCACGAAGAAGGCCGTCGCGAGCAGCCGGGCCAAGGCCGCCAACGGCGCCTCGACGGCTGGTCAGGGCGGGGCCAAGAAGGCAGCGGCGAAGAAGACGCCGGCGGCGGCCAAGACCGCAGCCAAGACTGCAGCGTCCGGCTCGACCACGTCCACGACCCCCACCCGGGCCGCGGCGAAGAAGACGACGGCGGCCAGGACGCCGGCGTCCACCGCCAAGCGCACCACCGCCAGCCGGGCCAAGAAGGCCTCCGCGCCGGCCAGCGCCCTCGCGGTCCGTGCCGAGGAGGAGCCGTGGACCCCCGCCGAGCTCGACGCGGTCCGCGCCGAGCTCGAGGACGACGTGAGCCGCCTGCGCGCCGAGATCAGCGCCGCCGAGATCGACCTCGTCGGGCTGATGCGTGACGCCGGGGACGGGTCGGGCGACGACCAGGCCGACGCCGGGGCCAAGACCTATGAGCGCGAGCAGGAGATCTCGGTCGCCAACAACACCCGGGAGATGCTCGACCAGAGCGAGCACGCCCTGGAGCGGATCGCCGACGGCAGCTACGGGATCTGCGAGTCCTGCGGCAACCCGATCGGCAAACTTCGCCTTCAGGCCTTCCCTCGTGCGACCCTATGCGTGACATGCAAGCAGAAGCAGGAGCGCCGCTAATCAGTCCGCCGTCCCCCACGCAGGAGCCCACCGGGCGTCCGTCCCGTCGCCCCCGACTCTTCGCGGTGCTCATCTCCGCGGCCGTCGTGGTCTACGTCGCGGACCAGCTCGCCAAGGCCTGGGCCCTCGCGCACCTCCAGCCGGACGTCCCCCAGGACCTCCTCGGCCCGGTGCTGCGCCTCGACCTGACCCGCAACCCCGGAGCCGCCTTCTCCATCGCCACGAGCGCCACGTGGGTGCTCACCCTGATTGCCGCCGCCGTCGTGGTGGTCATCATCGTGACCAGCCGCCGGCTCGGCAGCCTGGGCTGGGCCTGGGCCCTGGGGCTGTTGCTCGGTGGCTCGCTGGGGAACCTGACCGACCGCATGATCCGCCCACCCGGCGTGGGCCGCGGGCACGTGGTCGACTTCCTCATGCTGCCGCACTGGCCGATCTTCAACGTGGCCGACTCGGCGATCGTCTCGGCCGCGGTGCTCATCGGGCTGCTGGCCGTGCGCGGGATCAGCATCGACGGCTCGCGGACCCAGCCGCACGCCCCCAAGCACGAGGCAGGGGCCCACACCGATGCCTGACGTCCGGTCCCTCCCTGTGCCGGACGGCCTCGAGGGCGAGCGGGTCGACGCCGCCCTCGCCCGGCTCTTCGGCCTGTCCCGCACCAAGGCCGCCGACCTGGCCGCCGACGGGGCGGTCACCCTGGACCAGAAGGCCGTCGGCAAGTCCGACCGCGTCGTCGCCGGTGCCTGGCTCGAGGTTGCCCTGCCCGACCCCGACGCCGGCCCCGCCCCGGCCGTGGTGGCCGAGCCGGTCCCCGGCATGACCGTCATCCACGACGACGACGACCTGGTCGTGGTCGACAAGCCGGTCGGCGTCGCCGCCCACCCCAGCGTGGGCTGGACCGGACCCACGGTGATCGGCGGCCTTGCCGCGGCCGGCTACCGCATCGCCACCTCCGGCGCCTCCGAGCGCCAGGGCATCGTGCACCGGCTCGACGTGGGCACCAGCGGCCTGATGGTCGTGGCCAAGAGCGAGCACGCCTACAGCCTGCTCAAGCGGGCGTTCAAGGCGCGCACGGTCGAGAAGACCTACCACGCGCTCGTCCAGGGCCTGCCCGACCCGGTGCAGGGCACGATCGACGCCCCCATCGGCCGGCACCCGAGCTACGACTACAAGTTCGCGGTGCTCGCCAGCGGCAAGCCGAGCATCACCCACTACGAGGTGGTCGAGGCGTTCCGCTCGGCCTCGCTCGTGGAGGTCCACCTCGAGACCGGCCGCACCCACCAGATCCGCGTGCACTTCTCGGCCCTGCGCCACCCCTGCGCCGGCGACCTCACCTACGGTGCCGACCCGGTGCTGGCCAAGCGGCTCGGCCTGGAGCGGCAGTGGCTGCACGCGGTCCGGCTCGGCTTCGAGCACCCCGGGACGGGGGAGTGGGTCACCTTCGAGAGCCCGTACCCCGAGGACCTGCAGACCGCGCTCGACCGCATCGGCGCCTGACCGCCGGGCGCCCCGCGCACCCCTCCCCGGCGTGTCGCCTGCGACGCGCCGGGGGCCGGCGACACGCCCCCGCGAGGTGACCACACGGCATACCAGTGGTGTCCCCGGGGGCAACTAGACTCGCCCCCGATGACGACTCAGGCAGCCCCCGACAACAGCTTCGTCCACCTGCACAACCACACCGAGTACTCCATGCTCGATGGTGCGGCCCGGATCGACGAGCTGTTCGAGGCTGCGGCGCAGATGGGCATGCCCGCCCTCGCGACCACCGACCACGGCTACGTCTTCGGCGCCTACGAGTTCTGGAAGAAGGCGCAGAAGCACGGGGTCAAGCCGATCATCGGCGTCGAGGCCTACCTCACCCCCGGCACGCACCGCACCGACAAGACGCGGGTCAAGTTCGGCGACGGTGGCCGCGACGACGTCTCCGGCTCGGGCGCCTACACCCACATGACGCTGTGGGCGCGCAACAACACCGGCATGCACAACCTGTTCCGGATGAGCTCGCTGGCCAGCCTGGAGGGCTACTACTTCAAGCCGCGCATGGACCGCGAGCTGCTCAGCCAGTACGGCGAAGGCCTCATCGCCACCACGGGGTGCCCGTCGGGCGAGGTGCAGACGCGCCTGCGCCTGGGGCAGTACCAGCAGGCGGTCGAGGCGGCGGCGGAGTTCCGCGACATCTTCGGCGCCGAGAACTTCTACTGCGAGGTCATGGACCACGGCCTGGGCATCGAGCGCGACGTCCAGAAGGACCTGCTGCGCCTGGCCCGGGACCTGGGGCTTCCGCTGGTGGCCACCAACGACCTGCACTACACCAGGTCCGAGGACTCCCAGGCGCACGCGGCGCTGCTGTGCGTGCAGTCCGGCTCGACCCTGATGGACCCCAACCGGTTCAAGTTCGACGCCGACGAGTTCTACCTGAAGTCGCCGCAGGAGATGCGTCATGTCTGGCGCGAGCTGCCCGAGGCGTGCGACAACACCCTGCTCATCGCCGAGCGCTGCGAGGTCTCCTTCACCGAGGGCGAGGGGCGCTACATGCCGCGCTTCCCCTGCCCGCCAGGGGAGGACGAGACGTCGTGGTTCATCAAGGAGGTCGAGACCGGCCTGCGCCGGCGCTTCCCCGAGGGCGTGCCGGACTACGCGACCAAGCAGGCGGCCTACGAGATCGAGGTCATCGTCGGCAAGGGCTACCCCGGCTACTTCCTCGTCGTCGCCGACTTCATCAACTGGGCCAAGCGCAACGGCATCCGGGTCGGCCCCGGCCGTGGCTCCGGCGCCGGGTCGATGGCCGCCTACGCCATGGGCATCACCGACCTCGACCCGGTGCCGCACGGCCTGATCTTCGAGCGGTTCCTCAACCCCGAGCGCCCCTCGATGCCCGACTTCGACGTCGACTTCGACGAGCGCCGGCGCGGTGAGGTCATCAAGTACGTCACCGAGAAGTACGGCGAGGAGCGCGTCGCGCAGATCGTCACCTACGGCACCATCAAGGCCAAGCAGGCGCTCAAGGACGCCTCGCGGGTCATGGGCTTCCCCTTCGCCATGGGCGAGAAGCTCACCAAGGCCATGCCGCCGGCGGTCATGGGCAAGGACATTCCGCTGACGGGGATCTTCGACCCCGAGCACAAGCGCTACGCCGAGGCGGCCGAGTTCCGCCAGGTCCACGACGAGGACCCCCAGGCCCAGGAGGTCGTCAAGACCGCGCTCGGCCTCGAAGGCCTCAAGCGCCAGTGGGGCGTGCACGCCGCCGGCGTCATCATGTCCAGCGAGCCGCTGATCGACCTCATCCCGATCATGCGCCGCGAGCAGGACGGCCAGATCATCACCCAGTTCGACTACCCCAGCTGCGAGACGCTGGGGCTGGTCAAGATGGACTTCCTCGGCCTGCGCAACCTCACGATCCTCGACGACGCCGTCGCCAACGTGAAGCTCAACCGCGGCATCGACCTCGACCTCGACGCGCTGTCCAAGGACATGACCGACGAGGCCGCGTTCGCCCTGCTGGCCCGCGGTGACACCCTGGGCGTCTTCCAGCTCGACGGCGGCGGCATGCGCACCCTGCTGCGCCAGATGCAGCCGGACAACTTCGAGGACATCTCCGCCGCCCTCGCCCTCTACCGTCCCGGCCCGATGGGCGCCAACAGCCACACCAACTACGCGCTGCGCAAGACCGGCAAGCAGCCCATCAGCCCGATCCACCCCGAGCTGGCCGAGCCGCTCGACCCCATCCTGTCGATGACCCAGGGCCTGATCGTCTACCAGGAGCAGGTCCAGCAGATCGCCCAGAAGGTCGCCGGCTACACGCTCGGCAAGGCCGACCTGCTGCGCCGCGCCATGGGCAAGAAGAAGAAGGAGGTCCTCGACGCCGAGTTCGTGCCCTTCAGCCAGGGCATGAGGGACAACGGCTACAGCGACGCGGCGATCAAGACGCTGTGGGACATCCTCGTCCCCTTCTCCGACTACGCCTTCAACAAGGCCCACACCGCCGCCTACGGCCTGGTGTCCTACTGGACCGCCTACCTCAAGGCCAACTTCCCGGCCGAGTACATGGCCGCGCTGCTGACCAGCGTCCGCGACGACAAGGACAAGTCGGCGCTCTACCTCAACGAGTGCCGGCGCATGGGCATCAAGGTGCTGCCGCCGGACGTCAACGAGTCGATCGCCAACTTCGCCGCCGTCGGCACCGACATCCGCTTCGGCATGGCCGCGATCCGCAACGTCGGCACCAACGTCGTCGACGCCATCGTCGCCGCCCGCGAGGACAAGGGGCGCTACGGCTCGTTCAAGGACTTCCTGGGCAAGGTGCCCGCCGTCGTCTGCAACAAGCGCACGATCGAGTCGCTGATCAAGGCCGGGGCGTTCGACTCCCTCGGCGAGAGCCGCCGCGGCCAGGTCGCCGTCCACGAGCAGTACGTCGACGCCCTGGTGGAGGTGAAGAAGAAGGAGGCGATCGGCCAGGACTCCCTGTTCGGCTCCTTCGGCGACGAGGACGCCGACGGCCTCGGTGGCGGCGACGTCTTCGACGGCCTCGCCCCGGTGCCCAAGGGGGAGTGGGACAAGCAGACGCTGCTGGCCTTCGAGCGCGAGATGCTCGGCCTCTACGTCTCCGACCACCCGTTGTTCGGCATCGAGCACGTGCTCTCCCAGCACGCCGACACCTCGATCGCCACCCTCAACGGCGAGGAGGGCAAGCCCGACGGCACCACCGTGACCATCGCCGGGCTGATCACCGGCCTGCAGGTCAAGCGCACCAAGAAGGGCGACCTCTGGGCGATCGCCACGGTCGAGGACCTCGACGGCGCCATCGAGTGCCTGTTCTTCCCCTCGGCCTACATGACGGTCTCCACGATGCTGGGCCACGACGTGGTCTGCGTGGTCAAGGGGCGGGTCAACCGGCGCGACGACTCGGTCTCGATCTACGCCCAGGAGCTGACCCTGCCGGACCTCAAGGAGGGCCCGCGCGGACCGGTCGTGGTCAGCCTGCCGCTGGCGCGCGCCACCAACGGTGTGGCCGAGCGGATCAAGGGGGTGCTCTCCGACCACCCGGGCGTCACCGAGGTGCACCTGCGGCTCACCCAGCCCGGCCGCTCGGTGCTGGTCCGGCTCGACGACACGCTGCGCGTGACCGCCTCGCCGGCGCTGTTCGGCGACCTCAAGGCGCTGCTCGGCCCCGCCTGCCTCAGCGGCTGACCCGGCGACCCGGCCACCACCGGCCCGTATGCCGGGTGCGCACCGCGCGCACCCGGCATACCCGCTGCGGTGGCCCGGCGCGACGGCGGCGCCGGGTGACGGGCGCGCCGCGGGACCTTTCGTGGTGGTCGGACGGCGCCGGCGGGGTGATGCTGGTGACGTGGACGACATCGCCTCGGCTGCAGAGCTGGCCCAGCGACTCGCCGGGACCGGCTACCTGGCCGACGAGGGCCTGGCGACGATCGGCTTCATCGCGCTTGCCATGCACCGGCCGCTGCTCCTGGAGGGCGAGCCGGGCACGGGCAAGACCGCGCTGGCCGAGGCGCTGGCAGAGAGCCTGGACCTGCCGTTGATCCGGCTCCAGTGCTACGAGGGCATCGAGGCCAGCCAGGCGCTCTACGACTGGGACTTCCCGCGGCAGATCCTGCACCTGCGGACCATCGAGGCCACCCGCGCCGCGGGGGAGGGTGTCGATGTCGAGGAGGTCGAGAAGTCCCTGTTCGACGAGCGCTTCCTGCTGGCCCGGCCGGTGCTCCGGGCGCTGCGTGAGTCCCCGGCGGTGCTCCTGGTCGACGAGGTCGACCGGGCGGACGACGAGTTCGAGGCATTCCTGCTGGAGGTGCTCTCCACCAACCAGGTGTCCATCCCCGAGCTGGGGACCATCACGGCGACCCGGCCTCCCGTCGTCGTGCTCACCTCCAACCGCACCCGCGAGGTGCACGACGCCCTCAAGCGGCGTTGCCTCTACCACTGGATCGACCACCCCGGCATGGCCCGCGAGGTCGAGATCGTCCGGCGCCGGCTGCCGCAGGTGTCGCAGCGGCTCGCCGAGCAGGTCGTGGCGGCGGTGCAGCGGATGCGCGCCGGCGCCGACCTGCTCAAGCCACCGGGCGTCGCCGAGACACTCGACTGGACCCAGGCGCTTATGACCCTGGGCCGCGACAGCCTCGACCTCGAGACGGCGGCCGCCACGCTGGGGGCGGTGCTGAAGTACCGCGAGGATGCCGACCGGGTGCGCGCCTCACTCGACATGCTGCTGGCCGGCTGAGATGACCGCGGCACCGGCGTTCGAGGCAGACCGGGTGATGGTCGGCTTCGCCACGGCGCTGCGGCACGCCGGGGTGCAAGTCACCTCCGACCGCACGCAGACGTTCCTCAGCGCCGTCGCGCAGGTCGGCGCCGGCGACCCGCAGGCGGTCTACTGGGCCGGGCGCGCCACCCTGTGCGCAGGGCCGGACGACCTGCGCCGCTACGACGCGGTGTTCAGCGCGTTCTTCGCCGGCTCGTTGCGCCCGGCCGGCCCCCCGGCGGCTGCGTCGGCGCCCCGGCAGGCGCCGCTGGACGAGTCGGGCGAGACCGGGTCAGGGCCCGACGCCGATGAGGACGCCGTGGTGCGGGCGATGGCCAGCCGCGCGGAGATCCTGCGCCACCGCGACATCGCCGACCTCGACGCAGCCGAACGCGCAGCGCTGGCACGGCTGTTCGCGACCCTGCGCCCCCGGCTGCCGCGTCGACGCGGCACGCGCCACCGCCCGGCGCCTCGAGGACCCATCGATGCCCGCCGGACGATGCGCGACGCGTTGCGCCGGGCCGGGGAGCCGGGGCCGATCCGGCACCGGCGCCGCACGTCCCGAGCCCGCAGGGTGGTCCTGGTCGTCGACGTCTCCGGGTCGATGTCCCCCTACGCCGACAGCCTGCTGCGCCTGGCGCACGTCCTCGTGCAGGTCGAGCCGCGCAGCGTCGAGGTGTTCACCGTCGGCACGCGGCTCACCAGGGTGACGCGGGCCCTGCGGCAGCGCGACCCCGCGACCGCCCTGCGGCTGGCCGGGGAGACGGTGCCCGACTGGTCGGGGGGCACCCGGCTCGGGGAGTCGCTCAAGGCGTTCTGTGACCTGTGGGGGCAGCGCGGCCTCGCGCGCGGGGCCGTGGTCGTGGTGTGCAGCGACGGGTGGGAACGGGGTGACTGCACCCTGCTGGCGGAGCAGATGCGCCGGCTGGCCCGCCTCGCCCACCGCGTGGTGTGGATGAACCCCCACCGGGGCAAGGTGGGCTATGAGCCGGTCCAGGCCGGGATGGCCGCCGCCCTGCCGTACGTTGACGACTTCGTGGCCGGGCACTCCCTGGCGACGTTCGCGACCCTGATCGAGGTGGTGGCCGATGCGTGACGTGCTGCCTGAGCTCAAGCGATGGTGGTCGGCCGGGGAGACGGTGGGGGTGGGGACCGTCGTGGCGACCTTCCGCTCCGCGCCGCGCCAGCCCGGTGCGGCCATGCTGGTCGGCCCGGACGCGACCGTCGTCGGGTCGGTGTCCGGAGGCTGCGTCGAGGGCGCCCTCTACGAGCTCGCCCAGGAGGTCATGGCCTCCCAGCGCCCGGTCCTGCAACGGTACGGCGTCAGCGACGACGACGCCTTCGCGGTCGGGCTGACCTGCGGCGGGATCCTCGATGTCTACGTCGAGGAGGTCGACCGGCAGTCCTTCCCCGAGCTCGGGGACGTCATCGCCGACATCGAGGCCGAGCGGCCCGTGGCGGTGGTCACCGTCATCGACCACCCCGACCCGGCACGGGTCGGACGGCGCATGGTGGTGCGTCCGCCGGGCGCCCAGCCCGAGCGGCAGGGCTCGCTCGGCTCCGGGCGGGTCGACGACGCGGTGGCCGACGACGCCCTCGGGCTGCTGGCGGCGGGCCGGGTCGAGACGCTGGAGTACGGGCCGGAGGGTGAGCGCCGCGGGGAGGGCCAGCGGGTCTTCGTCCAGTCCTTCGCCCCCGCGCCACGGATGATCGTCTTCGGCGCCATCGACTTCGCCGCGGCGGTCGCGCGCATGGGCACCTTCCTCGGCTACCGCGTCACGGTCTGCGACGCCCGTCCGGTGTTCGCCACGAAGACCCGGTTCCCCTCCGCCGACGAGGTCGTCGTGGAGTGGCCGCACCGCTACCTGGCCTCAGAGGCCGAGGCCGGTCGCCTCGACGAGCGCACCGTGGTCTGCGTGCTCACCCACGACCCGAAGTTCGACGTACCGGTTCTGGAGGTGGCGCTGCGGCTGCCCCGGGTTGCCTACGTCGGGGCCATGGGGTCGCGGCGCACCCACGAGGACCGGATGGCCCGGCTGGTCGAGGCGGGCCTGACCCCTGAGGAGCTGTCACGGCTGGCCAGCCCGATCGGCCTCGACCTCGGGGCGCGCACGCCGGAGGAGACCGCCGTCAGCATCGCCGCCGAGATCATCGCCCTGCGCTGGGGCGGGGAGGGCGAGCGCCTGGGCACGCTGTCCGGAGCCATCCACCACCACGGCTGACACCCGGCAGGCGCAGGACTTCTGACGCTTGTCGCGCCCGCGCTTCGGGGGGACCATCCGAGCAGCGAGGGGCACCAGTCACCCAGGGAGGGCGCATGACCCGGGTCAGCTTGACGGTCGATGGCAGCACCTACTCCGACGAGGTCGAGCCGCGCACGCTGCTCGTCCACTACCTGCGACAACAGCTCGGCAAGACCGGCACGGTCGTCGGGTGCGACACCAGCAACTGCGGGGCCTGCACGGTGCTGCTCGACGGTCTCAGCGTCAAGTCGTGCACCGTGCTGGCGGTCCAGGCCGACGGCCACGAGGTGACCACGATCGAAGGGCTGGCCCGGGACGGGGCGCTCCACCCCGTGCAGCAGGCCTTCCACGAGTCCCACGCCCTCCAGTGCGGCTACTGCACCCCGGGCATGATCATGGCCTCGATCGACCTGCTCAGGTCCAACCCGCACCCCAGTGAGCAGGAGATCCGTGAGGGCCTCGAGGGCAACCTGTGCCGGTGCACCGGCTACCACAACATCGTCCGGGCGGTGCAGGGCGCAGCCGCCGCCACCTCCGAGGGGGCGGCGTCATGACTGCCGTCGATGAGCGCCCGATCGCCGAGGTCGGCGCGGCACGCCTGCGCAAGGAGGATGCCCTGCTGATCACCGGCCGCACCCGCTGGACCGACAACATCGTCCTGCCGGGCATGCTGCACCTGGCCATGGTCCGCAGTCCCTACGCGCACGCGCGGATCACCAGCGTCGACACTGCCGCCGCCCGTGGGTCGTCCGGGGTCGTGGCGGTACTCACCGGCCGCGACGTGGCCGACAGCCAGGGCAGCCTGCCCTGCGCCTGGCCGATCACCCCCGACCAGAAGGCGCCTCCCCACCCGGCCGTCGCCGTCGACACGGTCAACTTCGCCGGTGAGGTCGTGGCGGTGGTCATCGCCCGCTCGGTTGCCGAGGCACGCGACGCCATGGAGCTGGTCAACGTCGACTACGAGGACCTGCCCGTGGTGCTCGACCTCGAGGCGGCGGTCGCCGAGGGCGCCGAGCTGGTCCACCCCGACCTCGGCACCAACGTCTCCGCCCGGTGGGTCTTCGACTCAGCCGAGGCCGGCACCGGCAGCAACGTCGAGGACGCCATCGCCGCCGCGCGCCAGGACGGGGTCCTGCTGGAGCGGACCTTCCGGCAGCAGCGGCTGATTCCGGCGTTCATGGAGCCCCGCTCGGTCGTCGTCGACCCCACCGGGGCGCAGCTGACGATGTGGTCGGCCACCCAGATCCCGCACATCCTCAAGCTCATGCTGGCCCTCACCTGTGGTGTCCCTGAGAACCAGCTACGGGTGATCGCCCCCGACGTCGGCGGCGGCTTCGGCGGCAAGCTGCAGGTCACACCCGAGGAGGTCATCACCCTCCTGGCCGCCCGTCACACCGGCAAGCCGTGCAAGTACACCGAGACCCGCTCGGAGTCGCTGATGGCGGCCCACCACGGTCGCGACCAGGTGCAGAAGATCACCCTGGCGGCGACCAGGGACGGGCGGGTCACCGGTCTCAAGGTCGAGCTGCTCGCCAACATGGGCGCCTACCTGGGCCTGGTCACACCGGGCATCCCCATCCTCGGGGCGTTCATGTACAACGCGATCTACAAGTTCCCGTCCTACCGCTTCGACTGCACCAACGTCTTCACCACGAAGGCCTGGACCGACGCCTACCGTGGCGCGGGGCGGCCGGAGGCGACGTTCGCGATCGAGCGGATCATGGACGAGCTGGCGCACGAGCTCGGACAGGACCCGTTGGAGGTCCGCGAGCGGAACTGGATCCGCCACGAGGAGTTCCCGTTCACCACCGTCGCGGGGCTCCAGTACGACTCCGGCGACTACGAGGCCGCGACGGCCAAGGCCAGGGAGCTCTTCGGCTACGACGAGCTGCGGGCCGAGCAGGTGCGCCGCCGCGAGGCCAAGGACCCTGTCCAGCTCGGCATCGGCATCTCGACGTTCACGGAGATGTGCGGCCTGGCGCCGTCGAGGGTCCTCGGCGCGCTCTCCTACGCCGCAGGCGGGTGGGAGCACGCCTCCGTGCGGATGCTGCCCAGCGGCAAGGTCGAGGTGGTCACCGGCACCAGCCCCCACGGCCAGGGCCACGAGACCGCCTGGTCGCAGATCGTGGCGGACCGGCTCGGTGTGCCGTTCGAGGATGTCGAGGTGCTGCACGGCGACACCCAGATCTCGCCGCGAGGCCTGGACACCTACGGGTCGCGCTCGCTGGTCGTCGGCGGCATCGCGGTCCTCAAGGCGGCCGACAAGGTCATCGAGAAGGCGAGGCCCATCGCGGCCCACCTGCTCGAGGCCAACGTCGACGACCTCGAGTTCCACGCCGGCCGCTTCGGCGTCAAGGGCACCGACAAGGGCATGGGCATCGGTGAGATCGCCTTCGCGGTCTTCTCCTCGCACAACCTGCCCGACGGCGTGGAGCCCTGCCTCGACGCCGATGCGACCTTCGACCCGGTCAACTTCTCCTTCCCGCACGGCACCCACCTGTGCGCCGTCGAGGTCGACACCGAGACGGGCGCGGCGACCATCCGCTCCTACGTCTGCGTCGACGACGTCGGGTCGGTGGTCAACCCCCTCATCGTCGAGGGGCAGGTCCACGGCGGGCTCGTGCAGGGCATCGCCCAGGCCCTCTTCGAGGAGGCGCTGTATGACGAGTCCGGCACCTTGGTGACCGGGTCCTTCGTCGACTACCTCGTCCCGAGTGCCGCCGACGTCCCGTCGTTCGTCACGGCCCGGACCGAGACCCCCTCGACGACCAACGAGCTCGGGGTCAAGGGCGTGGGGGAGGCCGGCACCATCGCCTCGACCCCGGCGGTGGTCAACGCCGTCGTCGACGCCCTGCGTCCGTTCGGGGTCAACGACGTCACGATGCCGTGCACGCCGCACCGCATCTGGAAGGCGATCCACGGGCAGGACACGGCGACACCCGCCACGCCCAGCTCTGCGCAGTCGGTCGCCGAGCAGGTCGAGGGAGGACAGGCATGATCCCGGCCCGGTTCGACTACCACGCCCCCAGCTCGGTGGACGAGGCGCTGCAGCTGCTGCGCGGGGCCGAGGACGCCAAGGTGCTCGCGGGTGGGCAGAGCCTCATCCCCGTGCTGCGGCTCCGGCTCGCGGCGCCGGCGACGGTCATCGACCTGGGGCGCATCGACGCCCTGCGCGGGGTGCGCGAAGACGGCGATGCCATCGTCATCGGCGCCATGACCGCCCACCACGTGGTCGCCGAGCACCCGCTGGTCCGCGAGCACGCCCGGCTGCTCGCGCTCGCGACCGAGACGGTGGCCGACCCCCAGGTGCGGCACCGGGGCACGCTCGGCGGTGCGCTCGTCCACGCCGACCCGGCGGGAGACCTGCTCGCCCCGGCTCTGGCGCTGGGGGCGCAGCTGGTCGTCCAGGGCAGCGGCGGCACCCGCACGGTCGCGGCGGAGGACTTCTTCCAGGGCCTGTTCGCCACGGCGGTGGCCGAGGACGAGCTGCTCACCGAGATCCGCGTCCCCAAGCACACGGGCTGGGGCGCGCAGTACCAGAAGTTCACGCGCGTGGCCCAGCAGTGGTCGATCGTCGCGGTCGCGGCGACCGTGCGGGTCGACGGCGGCACGATCGCCGAGGCCCGCGTCGCCCTGACCAACATGGGGTCCACGCCGGTGCGCGCCACCGCGGTGGAGCGGGCCCTCGTGGGGTCGGCCCCGACGCAGGAGGCGGTGCGCGCAGCGGCGGCCCTCGCCGCCGAGGGCACGCATCCGCCGAGCGACACCAACGGGGACGCCGACTACCGGCGGCACCTCGCGACCGTCCTGACCACCCGAGCCGTGCTTGCCGCCGCCGGATGACCACCCGGCGCCGTCCCGCCCGGGTCTGACCCCGGGGTGGCGGCGCCGCCTGACAGCAGGAGGCTCTCGTGCAGCTGCAGCACCGGTTCACCGTGCCGGCCCCGGTCGGGACCACCTGGGCCACCTTCAACGACCTCGAACGCACCGCCTCCTGCTTCCCCGGCGCCGAGGTCACCTCGGTCGAGGGAGAGGGGTTCACCGGCAACTGCAAGGTCAAGCTTGGGCCGATCTCCTTGCAGTACAACGGTACTGGCCGTTTCGTCGAGCGCGACGAGTCAGGGCACCGCGCCGTGATCGAGGCCAAGGGCAAGGACCGCCGGGGCAACGGCACGGCGTCCGCCACCGTGACCCTGCAGCTGAGCGAGGCGGGGGAGGGCGTCACCGAGGCGGTCGTCGACACCGACCTGAGCATCACCGGCAAGCCGGCGCAGTTCGGACGGAGCGTCATGCAAGACGTCTCGGACAAGCTGCTGGCCCAGTTCGTCGACTGCCTCCAGGCCGAGCTCAGCGCCCCCACCCAGGCCGCCGTCGCCGAGGCGCCCGCGGCGACGGGGGCAGCCCCCGCGGCGGCCCCTCCGGCGGCGGTGGCCGAGGGCGGAGCGGTGGCCGGTGCCCCGCCTGCGCCGGCACCTGCTCCTGCTCCAGCGGCCGCTCCCTCGCCGCCGTCGCACCGGCCGCCGGCCGAGCTCGACCTCGGCACGACGGTGCTCCCGGTCCTGCTGCGCCGCTACGCGCCATACCTTGCCGGTGCCCTCGTCCTGGCCGGAGGCGCGATCCTGCTGCGTCGGCTCCTGCGCCGCCGCTGAGACGCCGGCGGACCGCAGTCAGCCGGTGACGAAGGTGCCCATCATCCCCATGTCCTCGTGCTCGGCGTTGTGGCAGTGCACGACGAACCGGCCGGCGTAGTCGGTGAACCGCACCGCGATGGTGACCTCCTCGCCCGCGAGCAGGCTCACCGTGTCCTTCCAGCCGTGGTCGTCCGGGCCCGGGCCGGCCCGCCCCCGGCCGAGCACCTCGAACTGCTCCAGGTGCAGGTGCACCGGATGGCTCACGTCGCTGGACAGGTGCCACACCTCCAGCTGGCCGAGGACGGGGCGGGCGAGTGGCCGGTCCGGAGCGAAGGACTCGCCGTTGATGGTCCAGCTGCCGGCGGCCCCGCCCCAGCGCTGGAAGGCCAGGCTCCGCTGGACCGCCGCCGACCGCGGGTCGTGCGCCGGCCCGGTGCCCAGCACGGAGGGCACGCGGGATGGGTCGGCCACCCGGGGGCCGACGACGAACATCATCACCTGGCGGGTGCGGCCCTGCCCGGCCCGGTTGACCAGCTGGACCCGCGTCCCGGGCCGGTAGCGGGCGAAGTCCACGACGACGTCGCAGCGCTCGCCGGGTGCGAGGCGGACGGCGTCCCGGGGCAGCGGCCGGGGGAGCAGGCCGCCGTCCGAGCCGACCTGGACCAGGCCGTGCCCTCCCGGCGGCGGCGGGTCCAGCGCGAGTGACCACGCACGGGCGTTGGAGCCGTTGAGCAGGCGGAGCCGGTGCCGCGCGCCGGCCACCTCGTGCCGGGGCCAGGGCACCCCGTTGACGAGCACCACGTCGCCGAGCACCCCGTCCGTGAACGGGGTGGCCATGGCGTGCCCCGGCTCGGTCATCGGGCCGCTGACCGGGTAGGTGAGCGTGCCGTCGGCCCCGAACGCCCGGTCGCAGAGCAGGACTGGGAGGTCGCGCTCGCCCCCGGGCAGGCCCAGGGCGTCCTCCGCCGGGTCGAGCACGAGGTGGAACCCCATGAGGCCGCGCCACAGTGCCCGACCGGTGGCCCCCATCCAGTGGTCGTGGTACCACAACGTCGCCGCGCGCGGCTGGGGCGGCACCACGTAGTCCCGGGTCCCGGAGGTCACGCGCGCCTCGGGGTCGGCGAGCACGCCGAGGGCGCCGGCGGGCAGACCCGCGTCGTTGCCCGCGCCGGCCCGCGCCCCGGTGGGTCCGAGCCGGGCCGTGCCGATGCCAGCAGCGGTGACGCCGCCGGCACCGTAGGCCACCGGGCCCGACCCCACGGGCAGCAGGGCGTCGGTCGGGAAGCCGTCGTCGCCGGCCGGCACGTGGCCGCCGTGCAGGTGCACCACCACGGGCACCGGCAGCTCGTTGGTGTGCCGCACGACCGTGCGCCGACCGAGGGTGGAGACGATCGTGGGGCCGGGGAAGCTGCCGGCGTACGTCCACAGCGGGGTCGTCAGGCCGGGGAGCAGCGCCAGGGTGCGCTCCACCTCGTGCACCTCGTAGACGTCGGTCCCCCCGGACGTGCTCACCGGCACGGCGACGGGCGGCACGACGAACGGCAGCGTGTATGCCGCGGGCAGCGGCGTGCGACTGGCCACCAGTCCGCCCGGGAGGGTGCCCTGCCCGCGGGCACGCGCACCCAGCGCCAGCCCGAGGGTGGTCACGGCTGCGGTGCCGGCGCCCACGGCGAAGGCGCGCCGGGTGAACGTGGCGCCCATGCTTCAGGCTAGGTCCGGCCGAGCGTTTCTGTCCGCCGAACGGGCACCGCTGCGGCCACGTGCTCGGGACGGAACCCGCGCCCCACCAGGCGGGCCCCCAGGCGCTGCACCAGCGGCTGGACCGCCCGTCCGGCCAGACGCACCGGCCAGGGGAAGCTGCTGGGCACCCCGGCCGCGGGGCCGCCGGGGCGGACGACCTGGCGGTGCAGCAGCACCTGCAGGGACTGCATCGCCGTGGTCGGGCGCTCGCGCCGGCGCTGGACCGCGGCCAGCAGGGCCTCGGGAGCCGGCCCCTGCCGCAGCGCACCGGTCAACAGGTTGGCGGCGGCGACCGCGTCCTGCACCGCGAAGTTGATGCCGACCCCGAACGCCGGGGACATCGCGTGGGCCGCGTCGCCGATGAGCAGGAGTCCCGGCCGGTGCCACCGGGTGGCCCGGTTGACCTGCACGGTGAGCAGCTTGACCTGGTCCCAGTCGCGCAGCTCGCCGACCACCTCAGCCAGCACCGGGGCCGCCCTGACCACCCGTTCGCGCAGCCGGGGCAGGCCCTCGGCCCGGATCCGTTCGAAGCCGCCCTTGGGGATGAGCATCCCCGACTGGTAGTAGCTGCCCCGGTCGATCGTGAGCACCATGTCGCCGGCGTCGAGGTAGGCCAGCGTCGGCGGCGGCTCCACCGCGGGCTTGGGCAGGCGGAACCACAGCACGTCGATCGGCACCCCGGACTCGCGGACCGGCATACCGGCCTGGTGGCGCAGCGTCGAGCTGCGCCCGTCGGCCGCGACGGTGAGGTCGGCGCGGACCTCCAGCGCACCGTCGGCGGTGCGGGCGCGCACCCCGGTGACCGCGCCCTGGTCCCACAGCAGCTCCGTGGCCTCGGCACCCATCACCAGGTGGAACCCGGGGAAGGCGGCCGCCTGACGGGCGAGGAAGTCGAGCAGGTCCCATTGCGGCATCAGACCCAGGAACGCGCACGGCCCGCCGAGCGTGGCGAAGTCCACCGGGGTGACGCGATGGCCGTTGACCACCAGGTCGAGGGTGCGGACCTCGTTCTGCAGCAGGGGACGCAGCTGCTCGAACAGGCCCAGCTCGCGGAAGACCTCCAGCGTGGAGGGGTGGATGGTGTCGCCGCGGAAGTCGCGCAGGAAGTCGGTGTGCTTCTCCAGGACGACGACGTCCACGCCGGCCCGGGCCAGCAGGTAGCCCAGGACCATGCCGGCCGGCCCACCACCCGCGATGCAGCACCGCGACCGCAGCGTCCGCGCGCCGTCGCCCGCTCCGCGGTCCGCCATGGCGACACCTCCCTTCACCGGTCCCTGCGGTAACTAGGCTGCACCCATGCCTACGCCGCCGCGCGCCAAGCAGGTCGAGACCGTCCGGGACCACCACGGCGACCGCGTCGTCGACCCCTACGAGTGGCTCCGGGACAAGTCCGACCCGGAGGTCATCGCCCACCTCGAGGCCGAGAACGCCTACGCGGAGGCCATGACCGCCCACCTCGAGCCGCTGCGGGAGGCCATCTTCGAGGAGATCCGCAGCCGCACCCAGGAGACGGACCTGTCGGTGCCGGTGGCCTACCGGGGGTGGTGGTACTACGCGCGCACGTTCGAGGGCAAGCAGTACGCCACCCAGTGCCGGGCTCCGGTCACCGACCCTGCACAGCGGCCGTCCCTGGATAACGGCGCCGCCCCTGTGGGGGAGCAGGTGCTGCTCGACGGCAACGCCGAGGCCGAGGGGCACGAGTTCTTCTCCCTCGGCGCGCTCGAGGTCAGCGACGACGGCACCCGGGTCGCCTACGCCGTCGACGTCGAGGGTGACGAGCGGTTCGCCTTGCGGGTCAAGGACATCGACACCGGCGAGGTCGTCGACGACGCGGTCGAGGACATCGGCTACGGCCTGGTGTGGTCCCTCGACGGGCGCCACCTCTTCTACACCCGGGTCGACGACGCCTGGCGACCGCACCAGGTGTGGCGGCACGAGGTCGGCACCCCGGTCGGCGCGGACGTCATGGTCTTCGAGGAGCCGGACGAGCGGTTCTGGCTGGGGATCGGCTCCTCCCGCGACGAGCGCTGGATGGTCATCCAGGTCGCCTCGAAGCTGACCTCGGAGTGCTGGCTGCTCGACGCCGCCACCCCGCTGGCCGAGCCGCGGGTGGTGGCGCCGCGACGCGAAGGCGTGGAGTACGACGTGGAACCGGCCGGTGACCGGCTGCTGGTCGTGCACAACGCCGGCGACCCCGACTTCGAGGTGGCGCAGGCGCCGCTGGAGGCGACCAGCCATGAGCAGTGGACCCCGTGGATCCCGCCGGTGCCGGGGGAGCGGGTCCTCGGGGTCGAGGCGTTCGCCGGCCACGCGGTGGTGTCCCTGCGCCGCGACGGCCTGAGCGCGCTGCGTGTCCTCCGCCGCGACGACGGCGCCCCGCAGGGCTACGGCCCGGCCCGCGAGGTGCGCTTCGACGAGCCGGTCTACTCGGTGTCCACCGGCAACAACCCGGCCTGGGAGGCCACCGAGCTGCAGGTGACCTTCGAGTCGATGGTGACGCCGCGGACGGTCTACGACGTCGACGTCGCGACCGGCGGCCTGACCCTGCTCAAGCGCCAGGCGGTGCTCGGCGGCTACGACCCGGCCGAGTACGAGCAGCACCGCGAGTGGGCCACCGCCCCGGACGGCACCCAGGTGCCGATCTCGCTGGTGCACCGGCGCGGGGTGCGCCCCGACGGCACCAACCCCGGGCTGCTCTACGGCTACGGCGCCTACGAGATGTCGATGGACCCCTACTTCTCCGTGGCCCGGCTCTCGCTGCTGGACCGCGGCTTCGTCTACGCCATCGCCCACGTGCGCGGCGGCGGCGAGATGGGGCGCCGCTGGTACGACGAGGGCAAGCTCGCGGCCAAGCCCAACACCTTCAGCGACTTCGTGGCCTGCGCCGACCACCTGGTCGAGGCCGGCTGGGTGCACCCCGACCGGCTGGTTGCCGAGGGCGGCAGCGCCGGCGGGCTGCTCATCGGTGCGGCGGTCAACCTCGCGCCGTCGCGGTTCGCGGCCGTGCACGCCGCGGTGCCGTTCGTCGACGCCCTGACGACCATCCTCGACCCGTCGCTGCCGCTGACCGTCCCGGAGTGGGAGGAGTGGGGCAACCCGCTGGCCGACCCCGAGGTCTACGCCGCGATGAAGGCCTACACGCCGTACGAGAACGTCGCGCCGGTCCGCTACCCCGCGATCCTGGCCACCACCAGCCTCAACGACACCCGGGTCTACTTCGTCGAGCCGGCCAAGTGGGTGGCCCGCCTGCGCGACACGGTGACCAACGACCCCGACGAGCGCCCGGTTTTGCTGCGCACGGAGATGGTCGCCGGGCACGGCGGCAAGAGCGGCCGGTATGACGCGTGGCGGCAGTACGCCTGGGAGCTCGCCTTCCTCATCGACCGGGCGGGAGCATGGGAGGGCTCACGGACGTTGACCTGAGCACGGGCCGCGCGCGGCCCGCGTCGGCCCACGTCGGGATTCTGCTGACGCGGCACCGTCCCGACTGTCAAGATCCTGTGTGTGAAGGGCGGAAGGCGATGACGTTGCCGCCGAGCTGGCGCAGCGACACGGCGCTGCTCGACGCGCTCGGTGCTGCCGTCATCGGCACCGACCTCGCCGGGACGATCTTCTACTGCAACGCCGTCGCCGAGGTGCTCTACGGCTACACCCAGGAGCAGCTGCAGGGCAGCAGCGTCATGGACCTGCTGGTGCCCACCGGCGGCATGGCCGCGGCCCAGGAGATCATGCGCCAGGTCACCGCCGGGCAGCGCTGGACCGGCGAGTTCCTCGTCCGCACCGCCAGCGGCGCCGAGAAGCTCGTGCAGATCACCGACTCCCCCCTGTATGACGCGGGCGAGGTGGTCGGTGTGCTCGGCGTCGCCGAGGACGTGACCGACCTCGAGGCCGCCCGGGCGGGGATCCTCCAGCTGACCACCCGGCTGAACCGGCTGGCCAAGGTCACCGCGGAGCTGGCGGCGGCCCACGACCTCGAGGGCGTCACCGAGACGGTGGTGTCGCACGCCGCGGACGCCGTCGGGGCCAACCTCGCCTCGCTGAGCCTGCTCGAGGACGAGCACAACATCCGGCTGGTCGGCTTCCGCGGTGACGACCGGAGCCTGTCCACGGCCTACGAGCGCTACTCGGTGTCCAACCAGACCCCCTCGGCCGAGGCGATCCGCACCGGCAAGCCGGTCGTCGTCGAGGGCGCCGCGGCGATCAAGGAGCGGTTCCCCGAGACCTTCGAGCGGGTGCCCGAGGAGCGCACGTTCATCGCCCTGCCGCTGGTCGTGGGGGAGCGGCCGCTGGGCGCGATGGGGCTCTCCTTCCCCGGCCCGCGGCACGTCGACGACCAGGAGCTGGAGTTCCTCAGCACCCTGGCCGACGCGACCGCGCAGGCGATCGACCGACTCCAGGCACTGGCCGACGCGGCGGACCGCTCGGCCAAGCTCTCCTTCCTCGCCGGGGCGGCGGCCGAGCTGGCGAGCAGCCTGGACTACCGCTCGACCCTGGCCAACGTGGCCCGGCTCGCCGTGCCCACCCTCGCCGACTGGTGCGCCGTGCAGGTCGTCGAGGACGGCAACCTGACCACCCTGGCAGTGGCGCACGTCGACCCGGCCAAGGTGGCCATGGCCCAGGAGCTGTCGGAGCGCTACCCGCCGGACCCCTCCGCCCCGGCCGGTGCCCACCACGTCGCCCGGACGGGTGTCAGCGAGCTCTACCCCGAGGTGACCGACGAGATGCTGGTCGCCGGCGCCGTCGACGAGGAGCACCTGCGCCTGTCCCGGGAGCTGCAGCTGCGCAGCGGCCTGGTCGTGCCGCTGATCGCCCGCCAGCGGGTGCTCGGCGTGCTCACGCTGGTCAGCGCCGAGTCCGGCCACCGCTACGACCAGTCCGACCTGGCCTTCGCCGAGAACCTCGCCCACCGGGCCGCGGTCGCGATCGACAACGCGCTGCTCTACAGCGAGACGCGCGAGGCGTCGCTGCGCCTGCAGCGCGCGGTGTCCCCCGAGCGGCTCGAGGAGCTGCCCGGCTGGGAGCTGGCCGGCGTCTACCGTCCGGCGGGCAGCACCGAGGTCGGCGGTGACTTCTACGACGCGGTCCCGCTCGAGGACGGCCGGCTGGCGGTGTTCATGGGCGACGTCATGGGCCGAGGCCTGCTCGCCGCGGCGTCCATGGCCGTGGTGCGCTCGGCGTTGCGGGCCTTCATCGTGGTCGACCCCAGCCCGGACGCGGTCCTCACCAAGCTCGATGCGATGTTCCGGCGCTACGACATCGCCCAGCTGGTCACCCTGGTCTACCTCGTCGTCGACGCCGAGCGGGACGAGATCGCGCTGGTCAATGCCGGGCACCCGCCGCCGCTGGTGGTGGGCCCCGACGGCTTCGTCGAGCGGCTCCCGCTGGCGGACTCACCGCCGCTGGGTCTGGAGGGCTTCGAGCGGCGCACGCTGCGGGTGCCGTTCCGCACCGGCGCCACGCTGCTGGCGTTCACCGACGGTCTGGTCGAGCGCCGCGGCGAGGACATCGACGCCGGGCTGGAGCGCCTGGCGCGCCGCGCCGGGACGCTGTCCGGGGCCGGGCTGTCGGAGCTCCTGCCGGGGCTCGTCGCCCGGATGACCGACACGGAGCGCGAGGACGACGTGGCCGCGATCGCGGTGCGCCACGTCGAACCGGCGACCTGAGGCCGGCGCCCCGACGGCTCAGCGGCCGGACCGGCGGCTCAGCGGTCGGGCAGCGAGGCGAACGCGTCGTCGGCGGCGCGGTGCAGCTGGTCGGCGAGGTCCCGCACGCGGGCCGCGGTCTCCGACCGACGGTTCTGCAGCTGCAGGGCGTGCGCGTCGAGCTGGGCCACCCGGGCCTCGGCGGCCTGGATCATGTCGCCGGCACGGGCCTGGGCGCCGTCGATGATGTCGGCCGCCTCCTGTCGGGCCCGGCGCACGATCTGGTCGCGCTCGGCGTTCGCGGCGGCCACCACGGAGTCGGCCACCTCCTGGGCACGGCCGAGCAGTGCGGTCGCGGCGGCCGAGGTCAGTCCCGGTTCGGCGCTGCCCAGCGCGGCGAGGTGCGTGTCCACCTGACCCGGGTCGTATCCGTGGGCCACCCGCGTGAAACGGGGGCCGGTGCTCTCGGCGTAGGTCACCGCGTGCCCTCCTGCATTCCGGCGTGTGGGTTTCGTGGCGAGCCTACACAGCCGGACGGGGTCGCATGACGGCCCGAGCCCGGGCGCCGTCAAGGCGACGTCCACCTCGTGGGCGGCGAGCCCGGTGAGGGGCCGGCTGTCCGCCAGCCCCTCCCGGCGGTCAGACCCGGGCGGGGGAGCGGGCGATCAGCCCCCGCGCGACGAGCTCGACGGTGACGAGCACGGCCACCGACTGCACGAGCAGCAGGGCCACGAGGACGACGAGCTGGACCGCGGCCGCCTGCAGCGGGGAGGCGCCGCCGAGCAGCATGCCGACGAAGGCGCCGGGGAGGGTGACCAGACCCACCGTGCGGGTCTGGTCCAGCCCCGGGACCAGGGCCAGCGCGGCGTCGTCCCGCGCCACGAGCAGGGCGGCGTCCCGGTCGAGCAGCCCGATGGACAGGGCGGCGTCGTACTCCCCGGCCCGGGTCCGCAGGGCGTCCAGCGCGCGCCGGCCGGCCAGCGTCGTGGCCGTCATGGCGTTGCCGATGAGGATCCCGGCGATCGGGACGACGGCGATGGTCCGCAGCGGCACCAGGCCGCTGGCCAGCAGGCCCGCCACGACGGGTGCTGCCCCCGCGAGGACCGGCAGCCCGGCGACCCACCACCGGCCGGAGGCGGCGAGGCGCCGCCCGGCGGTCAGGCTGGCGACGCCGAACATCACGAGGAGGAACACCGAGGTCAGCGCCCACGAGCGCAGCACCGCGGCGATGACCAGGCCGACCAGGGCCAGCTGCAGCGTCGCGCGTCCGGCGGCGACCAGGTCGTCACGGGCATGGCCCAGGCCGCCCCGGACGTTGATGAGGGCCGCGAGCCCGGTGCACACGACCACGACCGCGGCCAGGCGCAGCAGGCCGCCGGTGCCCTCGACACTGACCAGGGCCTGCGAGGTCAGGTGGCCGCTCGGCATACCGGCAGGCGCGTGGATCACGCGCCGCATTATCCGCCGGAGGCTGGGACGGGCCGCGGGGTGACGCGCGGGACAACCTAGACTGGGCGCGTGATTTCCCGGATTGACCTGCGTGGCCGCGCCCTCGACGTGCGCTCGCTGCGCGAGACGTTGCCCCGTGCGGAGTTCGACGTGGAGGCGGCACTGGACGCGGTGCGGCCGATCTGCGAGGACGTCCGCCATCGTGGTGCCGACGCCCTGCGCGACCTCGGGGAACGCTTCGACGGGGTGCGCCCCACGCAGCTGCGGGTGCCGGCAGAGGTGCTGGCCGCGGCGCTCGAGCAGCTTGACCCCGCGGTGCGCGCGGCGCTGGAGGAGTCGGTCCGCCGCGCCCGCATCGTCCACGAGGACCAGCGCCGCAGCGACCACACGACGCAGGTCGTGCCCGGCGGCACCGTCACCGAGCGGTGGATCCCGGTGGACCGGGTCGGCCTCTACGTCCCCGGCGGCGTCGCCGTCTACCCCAGCTCCGTGGTGATGAACGTCGTCCCCGCGCAGATCGCCCAGGTCGGCTCGATCGCCGTCACCAGCCCGCCGCAGCGGGACAACACCGGGGCGTTCGCCGGCTACCCGCACCCGACCATCCTGGCCGCCTGCGCCCTGCTCGGCGTCGACGAGGTCTACGCCGTCGGCGGCGCCCAGGCGGTCGCGATGTTCGCCTACGGCGCCCGCGAGAGCGGCCCGGCGGGGACCAACACCGGCGAGGTGCTCTGCGAGCCGGTCAGCCTGGTCACCGGGCCGGGCAACATCTACGTCGCCGCCGCCAAGCGCGCGCTCAAGGGCCTGATCGGCATCGACGCCGAGGCCGGCCCGACCGAGATCGCCGTGCTCGCCGACGAGACCGCGGACGCCGAGCACGTCGCGGCGGACCTGGTCAGCCAGGCCGAGCACGACACCCTGGCCGCGTCCGTGCTCGTCACCGACAGCGAGGAGCTCGTCGCGCGCGTCGAGGAGGCCCTCGAGCGTCGGGTCGCCGCCACCAAGCACACCGAGCGGGTCCGCACCGCGCTGTCGGGACGCCAGTCCGGCATCGTCCTGGTCGACGACCTCGACGCCGGGGTCACCGTGGTCGACGCCTACGCCGCCGAGCACCTGGAGATCCAGACCCGCGACGCCCGTGACGTCGCGATGCGCATCCGCAACGCCGGGGCGATCTTCGTCGGGCCGTGGGCGCCGGTGAGCCTGGGCGACTACGCCGCCGGCTCCAACCACGTCCTGCCCACCGGCGGCTGCGCCTGCCACTCCAGCGGCCTGTCGGTGCAGTCGTTCCTGCGCGGCATCCACCTGGTCGACTACACGCAGGAGGCCCTGCGCGAGGTCGCCGACCACGTGGTGACGCTGGCCGGCGCCGAGGACCTGCCCGCCCACGGCGAGGCGGTCACGGCGCGGTTCGGTGACGGCCGGTGACCTCGATCGAGCAGCTGCTGCGCCCCGACCTGCGCGGCCGCACCGCCTACGGCGCGCCGCAGCTCGAGGTGCCGGTCCGGCTCAACACCAACGAGAACTCGTATGCCGTGCCCGCCGACGTCGTCGCGGCGATCGTCGCCGCGGTGGCCGAGGTCGCGCCGACGCTCAACCGCTACCCCGACCGGGAGTTCACGCGGCTGCGCGAGGACCTCGCGGCCTACCTGATCCGCACCGGCGGCGTGGCGCTCGACCCGGCACAGCTGTGGGCGGGCAACGGGTCCAACGAGGTGCTGCTGCACCTGTTGCAGGCCTTCGGCGGCCCGGACCGCACCGCCCTCGGGTTCACCCCGGCCTACTCCATGCACCCGATCATCACCCGTACCACCGGCACCCGCTGGGTCGACGGTCTGCGCGGCGTGCCCGGCGCCGGTGAGTTCGACCTCGACGCCGAGTCGGCGGTCAGCCAGGTCAAGGAGCACCAGCCGCACCTGGTCTTCCTGTGCTCGCCGAACAACCCGACGGGCACGGCGCTGGGCCTGGACGTGGTCGAGGCCGTGCACGAGGCGGCTCCCGGCGCCGTGGTGGTGGTCGACGAGGCCTACGCCGAGTTCGCCCGCCCGGGCACCCCGAGCGCGCTGACCCTGCTGCAGGGCCGGCCCCGGCTCGTCGTCACCCGGACCATGAGCAAGGCGTTCGCCCTGGCCGGCGGCCGTCTGGGCTACCTCGCGGCCGACCCCGAGCTGGTCGATGCGCTGCGCCTGGTCCGCATGCCCTACCACCTGTCCGCGCCGACGCAGGCCGTCGCGTGCGCCGCCCTCGAGCACGCCGGCGCGCTGCTCGACACGGTGGAGACGATCAAGGGCCAGCGCGACCGCATCGTCGCCGAGCTGGCCGGCATGGGGCTGCGCCCCGTCCCCAGCGACGCCAACTTCGTGCTCTTCGGCGGCCTCGCCGACGAGCAGGCGACCTGGCAGGCCCTGCTGGACGAGGGGATCCTCATCCGCGACGTCGGCCTGCCCCACCACCTCCGCGTCACGGCGGGCACCCCCGAGGAGACCGACGCCTTCCTCGCGGCGATGCGCGCCCTGGCACCCACCCACCGGCAGGAGCAGCCCGCATGACCGACCAGGCCATCGACGCCCGCACCACCGCCCCCGCCCGCACCGCCCACATCCGGCGGCAGACCCACGAGAGCACGGTCGAGGTCGAAGTCAACCTCGACGGCACCGGCGAGTCGCAGGTGAGCACCGGGGTCCGCTTCTACGACCACATGCTCGCCAGCCTGGCCAGGCACAGCCTCATCGACCTGCGGGTGCAGGCCACCGGGGACGTCGACGTCGACGCCCACCACACCGTCGAGGACGTCGCGATCGTCCTGGGTGAGGCGCTGCGCGAGGCCCTGGGCGACAAGCGCGGCATCTCCCGCTTCGGCGACGCCACGGTGCCGCTGGACGAGACCTTGGTGCAGGCCGTCGTCGACGTGGCCGGGCGCCCCTACGTCGTGCACACCGGCGAGCCCGAGGGCCAGGCCTACGTGCTCATCGGCGGCAGCTACGTCGGCGCCCTGACCCGTCACGTCTTCGAGAGCCTGGCCCACCACGCCGGGATCGCCCTGCACGTACGCGTCCTCTACGGTCGCGACCCGCACCACCTGGTCGAGGCGCAGTTCAAGGCCGTGGCCCGGGCGCTGCGCGCCGCCGTGGCGCGCGACCCGCGGGTCAGTGGCATCCCCAGCGCGAAGGGCAGCCTGTAAACCCCGTGGACGTGCCGTGGCGGTCAGGGCGGCACGGACGGGGCGTGCTGCTCGTCCGCGGCCGCCCCGACGCCGTGGCCGCGTGGTCGCGGCGCGGGCTGGTGCCCGTGCACGTGCTG
>NZ_DASVZH010000036.1:0-7147 GCF_036391795.1 Oryzihumus sp. | reverse complement strand
CCAGTGGGTGACGTGGTGCCCGTCGCACCACCACGGCGGCGCGGTGCACCCGGGGATCGTGCAGCCGCCGTCCCGCAGCCACAGGTACCGCAGCTGGGCCGGGGTGAACAACCGCCGGCTGCGCCCCAGCTCCAGCACCTCCCCCTGGGTGCCGAGCACGACGGGGATGAGGGTGGCGTCGCAGGCGATCCGGCGCACCGTCTCCGGCGCGAGCAGGGTCCCGGTGCCCAGCACGGTCCCGGACCCGCACGCGTCCCTGAGGTCCTCGAGGTTCATGGTCACGTAGAGCTGCGCCTTGGTCTGGGCCGGGGCGTCCCCGCCCGCCGCGGCCGACCGGCGCAGCGCCTGCACCAGCGCGTCACCCCGGCGCTGGTCGCTGCTGCGCAGGTCGGAGACCCCGTCGACCGGGTTCGGCGCCGACAGCGGCCCGATCGCCGCCTCCAGCACGCTGGCGCCCTCGGGGTCCAGCCGCAGGGCGTACTCCACCATCCCGTCATCGGCCCGCCCCGCCGACAGACTCACCCCGTGCCGGAGCCGGTCCTGCCGGACCTGGAACTCATCCTGGCGGCCGTAGGTGGCGATGATCCGCTCCCGCAACCCGCGCACCTCCCGCGGACCGGACTGCTCGGCCACGTCCAGGAACCCCGCCCACACCGTCGGCACCGCCTCCCGCGTCAGCCGCGGCCCCAGCCTGGCCAGCTCCGCCAACGCCACCGCCGCACCCCGGACCCCCACCCGCCCGGACAACACACACGAACGCAGCCGCTGCACCGACCCGTGGTCCAACACCTGGGCCGCGCCGGCCCCGACCGGGCGGCCGACACAGGCCGAGGCGACCTTGACCAGATCCGCGGCACCCCCGCCCCGGTAGGAGGAGCTGTGGGCCAGCACCCACGCCGTCGGGCTCGCGTGGTCCGAGGAGGCGATCTCAGCGCGCTCCAGCGCCTCCCCAAGCACGGCCACCTGCGCCGCCTCGGCCAGGCGCCGCACCACATCCAGGCGGCCGAACGCCGCCCCCAGGTCCGCACCCTGGCACTGGTGCACCACCTCGACCAGCCCGGTCAACGCCGCCGCCGCCGCGTCCACCACCGCGAACCGGTCCGCGAACGAGGCCCCCGCGGCGGGCACGCCACCGGAACCGCTGGCCGCGGCCCCCTGACGACGATCCCCCTGGTGCATGGTTCGAACATACATTCGACCACCGACAGGCCGCTGCCTGACCTACATCGGGCCCGACACCCTGCCCACTCCCTCCGCCGCGGGACCGGCCCGCCAGCCCGTCAGCCTTGGTCTCCTCCGGGCAGCGGGCCGTGGGACAGCCCTGAGGAGAAGGCCTGCACCGGCCATGCGGAGACCGCCCCGAGGTGCGGAGGGACCGGGTGGGGGTGAGGTGGCCCGGACGCCGGCTTCGTGGCCGGGCCCGGGGGCTTGCCCAGGTGCGGCAGGTGGGACGGCGGATGGGGCGGCCTCGGTCCGCCGGGCGGCTGCGGCCAGTGGGCCGCTGGGCCGGTCCCGGTGCACGCCGGCGCTGCACCGTGACAGCCCGTCGACTTCCGGACCGGTGCTTGGTTGACCGAGACGGGCACGCCCGCGACCTGGTGGCCACGGCGGGTGCCAACGCTCGCGGGCGTGCTCCGCACAGAGACAGTGGAGCGGGTGGTGGGCGCAGGCGGTGCCCCGCGGACCACTGCCGTGGCCCCCGGGCGCGCGACGGCCAGCACCGGTGAGCCCGGCGGCGTGGCCACCGGCGGCGACGCCGGCTTCAGGAGCGGCTGGCTCCACGGGTCGAACCGGTCCGGGCCGGCTGTCGGACTGCCCAGGGGCGCGCGGGACGGCGTCGGCGTGGAAGCGCCCAGCAAACCGCCCTGCGTGGGCGCCTCGCTCTGGTGAGCCGCCACGGCGAACGCGCCGGCGACGACGGCGCAGGCAGCGCCCAGCAGACCCACCCTGGCGACGGCGGCAACCCGGAGCACCAGTGGCTGGGTGCCCGGGCCGGCTGAGCCGGCCTCGGCTCCCTGGGCCTCGCGTCCCTGCACGGCGGCCTCCCCGGACCCGGCCGCCTGCGATGCGGCGGGCGCGGGAATCCACCAGTCACGTTCCTCCGGCTGACCGGGGACGGATTCATTCAGGCTGTCCGGTGTCATGGTGCGTTCCGATCTGAGCCGCTGGTGAGCGCTTCCCCCCACCTTTCACGGGACGTGCTGACGCCGTCCTCGACGCTAGTGAGCGCGCAGTGAAGACCACTCGCGCAAAAGGGCGATTCGGCCCCTGCGTCGTCTCCCTGGGCCCTCGTGCGGACGCGCACGGCCGCGGTATGCCGTGCCGCGTGGCTTCCAGCCACTCCGCCATGCCCCGGACCAGCGACACGGTCACCTGCGACCGCGGTATGCCGTCCCGCGCCGCCCCCGGTTCGCACGCCGCCAGGTCAACCGAGACCTCAAGGAGACGTTCGCCCTGAACTGGCAGGGTCAGCTCGGTGGTGACGCCGGTGGACGGGCTGTCGACCTCGTCGCGTCGCGGGCCAGCCGGGTCGCGGGTCGCAGTGGCGCGATGGGCTGGGAGGGCCAGCGTCGCGGCCCGCTCCACAACGCCGGCGGGGCGTCGAGCAGGTGCGCCAGCGCCAGCGCCGCGGTGTCGTAGTTCGCCCGCCAGCCCCGGAAGTGGGGCCACGCCTCGGCGTTGCTGCGTTCGATGGGATAGCCCAGCCGCCGCAGCTCGTCGACCGCCTCCTCGAACTGCTCGTAGCTGACCGAGATCGGGGCGTCCGGGTCGGGCTCCGCCGGGACGGGCAGCCGCACGGCACGGGCGATCTGCTCGAGGGCCGTGAACCCCATCCGCAGCATCAACCGGGCCGGCATCTTCGGCTCCCGGGTCGGGGCGAGCGCCAGGTGCAGGGCCGCCGCGTCCATGACCGCCAGCAGCGACGTGAGCCAGTGCGACAAGGGGCGGGGCGAGCGCAGCCGGACCAGCACGACATACGTCGTGTGCGACTCGGCGAGCTCGGCGGACCAGCGCTCCCAGGAGCGGAAGAGGTCTCCCAGCACGGGTCCGGTGTCCCCGTCGCTGATCCCCCACAGGGTGCGCGCCAGGATCTCGGGGCCCCAGGCCGGGACCCCGGCGCGGGTGGTCAGCAGCGTCACCTCCGTCTCGCGGCGGTTGAACGCGGCATACAGCGTGGGGAGGTAGCCCACCTGCAGGCCGATCACGACGAGGCCGCTGAAGGCGGCGGTGTACTCCACGACGGTGCTGGCCGCGTTGCGGGGGGCTGCGTAGCCCAGCGTCAGGATCGAGGACCCGGCCTCGTGGAACGACGCAGCCACCGGGCCGCCGACTGCGGGAAGGAGGACCAGGGAGAACCCGACGACGAGCAGGGTGAGCCAGATGCTGAGCCGGACGAGCAGGCTCAGGGGTGACTGCCACGCGAGGATGCGGTCGCGGCGCACGAAGGAGCGCACGCCGCCGGTCGCGCGCAGGAAGAGCAGGTCCACCACGTGGTCACTGGCCCGCGAGACCCTGGAGTCGATCGCGCGGGGCACGACCAGCGTGCCGACGACGCTGAACAGCGTGCCGCCCACGATGAGCAGGCCGGCCACACACCCGATCCAGCGCCAGAGCACTCTCCCTCCAACCCCTCCGGGGGACAAACTCTTCCGCGCGGACCCGCCCACCCTCGGCACCAGCCCGCGATCGCGCCACCCACGCCCCGGCCGGGACCGGGACGCCGCCCGATTCGGGACCGAGTTCCCGTGGACCGCGCCCGGGTCGCTGCAGGCTGGAGACCTGCCGAGCAGGGAGGTGGGTGCACCGTGGAGCTCAGACCCATGATCCAGACGGCGCAGGCCCTGGTTGCCCCGGGCAAGGGCATCCTCGCCGCAGACGAGAGCACACCGACGATGGCCAAGCGCCTGGCCGCGATCGGCGTCGAGTCGACGGAGCCGCGCCGACGGACCTACCGCGAGCTGCTGTTCACCACGCCCGGGATCGGTGACTTCATCAGCGGGGTGATCCTGTTCGACGAGACGATCCGCCAGCAGACCGTGGACGGCACACGGTTCCCCGAGGTGCTGCGTCGGCACGGCGTCATCCCGGGCATCAAGGTCGATGCGGGGACGAAGCCGCTGGCCGGTTTTCCCGGCGAGGTGGTCACCGCGGGACTGGACGGGCTCCGGGAGAGGCTGCAGGAGTATGCGGCCATGGGGGCGCGCTTCGCCAAGTGGCGGGCGGTCATCCACATCGGGGAGGACCGTCCCACGGCGACCTGCGTGGAGGCGAACGCCCACGCCCTGGCCCGCTACGCGGCACTCGCCCAGGAGGCGGGCCTGGTGCCGATCGTGGAGCCCGAGGTGCTGATGGACGGGACGCACGGCCTCGAGCGCTGCGCCGTGGTCACCGTCGACGTCCTTCGGGCGGTGTACGCGCAGCTGGCACGCCACCGCGTGGTGCTGGAGGCCAGCCTGCTCAAGCCGAACATGGTCCTGCCGGGTGAGGACAGCCCGGTCCGGGCCGGCGACGAGGAGGTCGCCGAGGCGACGGTCATGGCCCTGCGGGAGGTCGTCCCCGCGGCCGTGCCGGGGATCGTCTTCCTGTCCGGTGGACAGTCGGACCAGGAGGCGACCGCGCGCCTGGACGCGATCAACCGGCTGGCTCCGCAGCCCTGGGAGCTGAGCTTCTCGTTCGGCCGCGCCCTCCAGGCGCCGGTACTGCGCGCCTGGTCCGGCGAGGACGCCAACACCGGTGCCGCCCAGGCCGCGCTGCTCCACCGTGCCGAGCTCAACGGCGCCGCACGCCGCGGCGCCTACCGTGCCGAGCTGGAGGAGCTCGCGGTCGACCCGCCCGCGACCTCGTAGGACCACAGCTCGCTGTGGACCCCGACCGGGCCGGAGCGCTCGCCACCCGAGCGCCCTACACCCGGGTGCTCCTCGCCGGAGCGACCCTCACCCGAGGGCTCTGCGCCGGCGCGCTCGGAAGCCGAACGGTGACCGTGGCCGAACGCCGGAGAGCTCACCCACGCGTCGAAGGCCGCCTCGTCACGCCACCGGGTGACGACCAGCCAGGTGGTCCGGTCGTCGGTGGGCTTCAGCAGCTCGAAGCCTTCGAACCCGTCCTGGTCGTCCACGGCACCCGCCCGTGCCGCGAACCGGCGGGCCAGCTCGTCACCACTGTCGGCAGGCACGGTGATCGCGTTGATCTTGATGACCGTCACCCTTGCCATGGTGCCAGAGGACGCAGGGCTTCCCCAGGGAAGAGGCGACGTCAGGGAGCCGCGGGCACGGCATACGTCGTGGTGCGCTCCCGGACCGGCCGCCCGATGCCCGCCGCGATCTCGGTGAGCTCGGCGACCGTCTTGGCCGACCCGTGCGCCGACCCGGCCATCCGGCTGATCGTCTCCTCCATCAGCGTGCCGCCGACGTCGTTGGCGCCACCGGTGAGCATCAGCCGGGTGCCCTCGACGCCGAGCTTGACCCACGAGGTCTGCACGTTGTCGATCCGCCCGTGCAGCATCAGCCGCGCGACCGCGTGCACCGCACGGTTGTCGCGCAGCGTCGGGCCGGGGCGGGACAGGCCGGCGAGGTAGACCGGCGCGTTGGTGTGGATGAACGGCAGCGGCACGAACTCGGTGAACCCGCCGGTGCGGTCCTGGATCCGGGTCAGCGTGCGCAGGTGCCCGACCCAGTGCCGCGGATGGTCGACGTGGCCGTACATCATCGTGCTCGAGCTGCGCAGCCCCAGCTCGTGCGCGGTCTCGACGACCTCGACCCACTGCGCCGCCGGCAGCTTGCCCTTGGTCAGCACCCACCGGACCTCGTCGTCGAGGATCTCCGCGGCCGTCCCCGGGATGGTGTCCAGCCCGGCCTCGCGCACCTCGGTGAGCCAGTCGCGCACGGAGACACCGGACTTCGCCGCGGCGGTCGCGATCTCCATGGGCGAGAACGCGTGCACGTGGATGCCGGGCGCCGCGGACTTCACCGCGCGCACGATGTCCGCGTATGCCGTGGCCTTCAGGTCCGGGGAGATTCCCCCTTGCAGGCACACCTCGGTCGCACCCAGCGCCTGGGCCTCGGCAGCCCGGCGGCCGACCTCCTCCAGCGAGAGCGTGTAGGCGTCGGCGTCGGTCTTGCGCTGGGCGAACGCGCAGAACCGGCAGCCGACGTAGCAGACGTTGGTGAAGTTGATGTTCCGGTTGACCACGTAGGTCACGTCGTCGCCGACGACGTCCCGGCGCAGCCCGTCCGCGAGCGCCGCGAGCGCCTCCAGG
Source organism: Oryzihumus sp. (assembly GCF_036391795.1). Classification (GTDB taxonomy): domain Bacteria; phylum Actinomycetota; class Actinomycetes; order Actinomycetales; family Dermatophilaceae; genus Oryzihumus. Next base: position 891 of record NZ_DASVZH010000036.1, on the reverse strand, counting down.
GCCTCGCCGTCGCAGGTCAGCAGCGCGAGGTAGTCCTCGTCGGAGAGCCCGGCGGGGTCGGCCTCGGCCCGGCCCAGTGCCTCCCGGACGTCACCGTCGAGCCGCTCCGGCGCGCCGGCCGTCACCCGCGAGGCGACCGACTGCCAGTCGCCGTAGACCTCGTCGAAGTCGCTGCGCCGGTCGCCGGTGCGACCCTCCTCGTCGACCCCGCGGTGCAGGTCGGTGCGGCCGGATCCCGTTCCCGCAGAGGCCATCCCGCCGTCCGGCTCCTGCCAGACCAGCCCCTCGGGCACGGCGTCCTCACGGGCCAGGCCGGTCGCCGGGTCCAGCAGCGCGCGGACGTGGGCGTGCAGCCGCGGGTCCACCCACGCCTCGTCGCGCTCCAGCGCCCCGAGCAGGAACCGCGGGTGCGCGGTCAGCCGCTCCCGCAGCTCGAGCCCCGACTCGGCCGTCCACGTGCGCAGGTCCTCCACGTGCGGCCAGGGCCGCTCCGGGTTGACGTGGTCCGGCGACACCGGCGACACCCCGCCCCAGTCGTCCACGCCGGCAGCCAGCAGGCGTGAGATCTCCTGCGGCTCCGAGAGGTTCGGCGGCGCCTGGATGCTCACCGACGGCCCGAGCAGCAGCCGGGCGACCGCAACGGTGGCGAGGTACTCCTCCTCCCCCACGTCCGGGGTGCCCCGCATCGCGGTGTCGTCCTTGGCGCGGAAGTTCTGCACGATGCACTCCTGCACCGAGCCGTACTCGCGTGCCACCCGGCGGATCGCCAGGATGCTCTCCACCCGGTCGGCCGGCGTCTCGCCGATGCCGACGAGGATGCCGGTGGTGAACGGGACGCCCACCCGGCCGGCGTCCTCGAGCACCCGCAGCCGCACGGCGGGATCCTTGTCG
>NZ_DASVZH010000035.1:0-14257 GCF_036391795.1 Oryzihumus sp. | reverse complement strand
GGACCCGCTGGCGGTGCGCGCGGCGGCCGCCCGGGCGGCCTCACCCGCGGCGCGGGCGGCGGCCGTGGGTGGGGTCAGCGTGACCGGGGCGCCGTCGAGCAGGAACCCCGGGCCCAGGGGGAAGCCCTTCGTCCGGCCGTGGCGGTCCTCGAGGTGGACCACGTGGACCCCGCCGGCCTTCTCGACGCGGACGACCGCGCCGCACCAGCCGGTCTCCACGTCCTCGACCACGAGGCCGGCCTCGGCCTCCACCTCGCGGGAGCGCCCGCCCCGCGGGGCACGCCAGTCGCCGGACAGGACATCAGCGCCGTATCGATCCGTCACGGCAGGCATCGTAGACTTGGCACTCACAGGGTTTGAGTGCCAGATTCGTCTGCCGAGACGCCAGGAGGTGGCATCAGTGAGTGAGGAACGACGGCTGGCCGTGCTGCGTGCCATCGTCCAGGACTACGTGCAGACCTCGGAGCCGGTGGGCTCCAAGGCGCTCCTGGAGCGGCACCAGCTCGGCGTGTCGGCCGCCACGGTGCGCAACGACATGGCCGCGCTGGAGGAGGAGGGGCTCATCTCGGCCCCGCACACCAGCGCCGGCCGGGTGCCCACCGACCTCGGCTACCGCGTGTTCGTCGACAAGCTGAGCACGGTCAAGCCGATGAGCCCCGCCGAGCGGGCCGCCATCGCGCAGTTCCTCGAGGGCGCGGTCGACCTCGACGACGTCGTCGACCGCACGGTCCGCCTGCTCGCCACGCTGACCCGCCAGGTGGCGGTCATGCAGTACCCCTCCCTCACGCGCAGCTCGGTGCGCCACGTCGAGCTGGTCCCGGTCGGCGGCCACCGCCTCATGGTGGTGCTCATCGTCAACACCGGCCGGGTCGAGCAGCGGGTCATCGAGTCCGCCCGTGACCTGCTCTCGCCCGACGGCGAGCGCCTCGTCGCCGAGATCCGCACCCGCCTCAACGCCGACGCCGCGGGCAAGCCGCTGACCGAGGCCTCGGCCCAGCTGCAGTCGCTGCCCTCCCGGTTCGATCCGGCCGACCGCGACGTGGTGCGCGCCGTCGTGCGTGCGCTCGACGACGCGCTGGTGGAGGAGCGTGAGGAGCGGGTCGTGCTGGCCGGCACGGCCAACCTGGCCCGCTTCGGCACCGACTTCCCGCTGACCATCGGGCCCGTGCTCGAGGCCCTGGAGGAGCACGTGGTGCTGCTCAAGCTCCTGGGCACGATGGGCTCCGACAGCGACGCGGTCGCGGTGCGCATCGGCCACGAGAACCCTCACCAGGGCCTGCAGGCCACGTCGGTGGTCAGCACCGGCTACGGCACCGGGCGCGCCCTGGTCGCCGGCCTGGGCGTGCTCGGCCCGACCCGCATGGACTACCCGACCACCATGGCCTCGGTGCGGGCGGTCGCGCGATATGTCTCCGAGATCCTCGCCTCCTGAGCCCGCCACCCGAGCCCAGCCCGACCCCGACCCCTGACCGAGCCTGATACGCACTCCGGACAAGGACATTCGTGAACGACTACTACCAGGACCTCGGCCTCAGCCGCGACGCCTCGGCTGAGGACATCAAGCGCGCCTACCGGCGCCTGGCCCGCAAGCTGCACCCGGACGTCAACTCCGGCCCCGAGGCCGAGGACGAGTTCAAGCGCGTCTCGCAGGCCTACGACGTGCTCTCCGACCCCGAGAAGAAGCGCGCCTACGACATGGGCGCCGACCCCTACGGTGGCCAGGCCGGCGGCTTCGGCCAGGGCTTCTCCTTCAGCGACATCATGGACGCGTTCTTCGGCGGCGCCGCCGGCGGTGCGGCCCGTGGCCCGCGCTCGCGCAAGCGCCGCGGCCAGGACGCGCTGATCCGCCTCGAGATCGACCTGTCCCAAGCCGTCTTCGGCGCCGAGCGCGAGCTGACGATCGACACGGCCGTGGAGTGCGGCACCTGCCACGGCGACGGCTCCCAGCCCGGCACCGGCACCCGCACGTGTGACGTCTGTGGCGGCCGCGGCGAGGTGCAGCAGGTCCAGCGCTCCTTCCTCGGCCAGGTCATGACCAGCCGGCCCTGCACCGCCTGCCAGGGCTACGGCACGGTCATCTCCGACCCGTGCTTCGAGTGCTCCGGCGACGGCCGGGTCCGCACCCGGCGCACCCTGAAGATCCGCGTGCCCGCCGGCGTCGACACCGGCACCCGGATCCAGCTCACGGGCGAGGGCGAGGTCGGCCAGGGCGCCGGCCCGGCCGGTGACCTCTACGTCGAGATCCACGTCATGCCGCACGAGACGTTCCAGCGCCGCGGTGACGACCTGCACTGCTCGGTCGACCTGCCGATGACGGCGGCCGCGCTGGGCACGAGCTTCAAGCTCGACACCCTGGACGGCATGAAGGACCTGGAGATCCGCCGCGGCACCCAGGCGGGCGACGTGGTGACCATGCGCGGCATGGGTGTCACGCACCTGCGCGGCACCGGCCGGGGTGACCTCATCGTGCACGTCAACGTGCAGACGCCGACCAAGCTCGACGCCGAGCAGGAGGACCTGCTGCGCCAGCTCGCGGTCCTGCGTGGGGAGGAGCGACCCGAGGGCCAGCTCGCCCCCGTCTCGCACGGCCTGCTGGGCAAGCTGCGCGACGCCTTCCTCGGCAAGTGAGCCGGTGACCGCCCCGCTCTTCTTCGTCGACCCGGCGCTGCTCGACGGTGCCGCCGTCGGTGCCACGGTGCGGCTGACCGGACCCGAGGGACGCCACGCGGCAACGGTGCGCCGGATCGGGGTCGGTGAGCAGGTGCTGCTCGCCGACGGCACCGGCACCCGCGCGACCGCGGTCGTGCAGGACGCCGGTCGCGACGAGCTGACCCTGCGGCTGGAGGCGGTCGAGGCCGTCGCCGCCCCCGACCCGCGGTTCGTGCTCGTCCAGGCGCTCGCCAAGGGGGACCGCGACGAGCAGGCGATCGAGTCCGCCACCGAGCTCGGCGTCGACGAGGTCGTGCCGTGGCAGGCCGGGCGCAGCATCGTCGTCTGGCGCGGCGACCGGGCCGCCAAGGCGCACCGCAAGTGGGAGTCGGTGGTGCACGCCGCGACCAAGCAGTCCCGCCGCCCCCTGGCCCCGGTGGTCGCGCCGCTGGAGACGACCCGCCAGCTCACCGGCCGCCTGCGCGACGCGGCGCTGGCCCTGGTGCTGCACGAGGACGCCGGTACGCCGCTCGCGGGCGTCGCGCTCCCGGCCGCCGGTGACGTCGTGCTCGTCGTGGGACCCGAGGGCGGCATCAGCCCCGAGGAGCTCGCGGCGTTCGAGGAGGCCGGCGCCGTGGCCGTGCGCCTCGGTGACTCGGTCCTGCGCTCCTCCAGCGCCGGGCCGGCCGCGCTCGCCGTGCTCAGCGCGGCCGGCCGCTGGCGCTGACGGCTACTGCACCGTGAAGGTGTGGGAGGTGTCGCCCACGGTGGTGGTGCCGCCCTGCATGTCGCGCTCGTAGGCCCGGAACGTCCAGGTGCCGGGGGCGAGCGTGCCCAGGTCGACCTGCCAGGTGCCCCGGGTCGGGCAGCCGCTGGTGGCTTGCATCTGGCCCGAGCGGACGACCGTCGGGCCCTGCTTGAGCTGCCACTGCGAGGCGCCCTCGAAGGAGCAGGACTCGCCCGTGACCACCACGTCGTTGCCCGCGTGGAGCACCGCGCCCCGCGGCGGCGTCGTGATCCACAGCGTGGCCAGGTCCCGGTAGGTCTGGTCGGCCGGCGGCCGGTTGTAGCTCTTCGCGGTGGACCAGGTGCCGAACAGGGCGGTCGAGCCGTCACTGACCGTGAAGGTCACGGGCAGGGTGCCCTTGCCGACTGCCGCCTGCGCGGTCCAGACCAGCCCCTGCACCGCCAGGCGCGTCTGCTCCCGCGTGAAGCCGCTGGCGCCCTTGTTGGTCAGCGTGATGGTGATGCCGGTGGGGGAGACCTTGACCGCGGACACCGAGGTGCCTGCCCACGCGGTCAGGTAGTCCGGGCTGGGCCGGCTGTGCATGGCCAGGGTCAGGGCGGCCCGGGCCCGGTCGTCGGCGCTGGCGTGGCCCGTGAGCTGGGCGTTGATGAACTCCCGGTACAGGCCCCACCGGTCGCCGGTGCCGCCGTTGGAGCCGACGAAGTAGGCCGGCAGGGCCGTCGTGACGGTCTGCGCAGCCCCCGGCTGCTGGGTGGTGGTGCGCGCCGTGCTGGGGCTGCTGCTCGCTGTCGGCGTGGTCGCGGCAGACGTGGTGGGGGAGGTCGTGGCGCTGGCCAGCGTCGGGGTGCCGGAGCCGCCGCGGTGGGTCAGGGCGATGGCGCCCCCGGCGATGAGCGCGACGGCCGCCGCCGCCGCGACGGGGGCCAGCCAGCGCGGCCGGCGTGCTCCCTGGTCCTGCTGCTCTGACATGGCGTGGATCCTGTCCCATCGGTCGGTCGGGGTGATGCGGTCGGCCTCGTCGTGCAGGGCACGGCGCAGCCGCCTCTCGAGCTCGTCGTCGCTCATGACTGGGGCTCCATCTGGCTCCGGAGGCTGCTCAGCCCCCGGTGGGCGTGGGACTTGACCGAGCCGGGGGAGATGCCGAGCGCGTCGGCGATCTGGGCCTCGGTCAGGTCGAGGTAGTAGCGCAGCACCAGCACCTCGCGCTGCCGTCGGGGCAGCCCGCGCAGGGCCACGAGGAGCTCCTGGCCCTGTGCGTGGGCCAGGGCCCGGTCCTCGGCGCTGGTCTCGGTGGTGCGCCACGGTGTGCCGGGGGAGGACGCCTCGCGGGCGAGGTGCCGGTCCTCCACCACCCGGTGCCGCACGACCGAGCGTGAGGTGTTGACCACGGAGCGGCGCAGGTAGGCCAGCGCCGCCTCGGGCTCACGCAGCTGCTGCCAGCGGGCGTGCATCGAGACGAACGCGTCCTGGACCGCCTCCTCGGCGACCTGCTGGTCGCGGACGAGCAGCCAGGCGAGGCGGACCAGGGAGGCCCAGTGCGCGGCATACAGGTCGGTCAGTGCCGTCCCCGCCGCCCACCGCTGCGTCCCCGGGCTCGTCCGCTCTCCCCGTTCGGCCACGGTCAACGTTCTCACGCAGGAAGGACGCGCAGCGGCTGAAAACGGTTGACGCGCCGATAGTCTCGGTCGCATGACTGATCAGGAGACCGCCACGGACGACTGCCTGTTCTGCCGGATCATCCGCCGGGAGGTCCCGGCGGACGTGGTGCTGGAGGACGATCACACGCTCGCCTTCCGGGACATCTCGCCTCAGGCGCCGGTGCACGTGCTCGTCATCCCCAAGGTCCACCACCCCGACGCGGCGGCGCTCGCGGCCGCGGCGCCCGAGGCGCTGGTGGCGCTGCTGGAGGCGGTCGGCGCGGTCGCCGACCAGGAGGGGCTGTGGGAGGGCTACCGCACCGTCTTCAACACCGGTGCCCGTGCGCACCAGACCGTCTTCCACGCCCATGCCCACGTGCTCGGCGGCCGTGACATGGCGTGGCCGCCCGGCTGAGCGGGCACGTAGACTGAGGACACGATGACAGACGAGCCACAGCAGACCGAGCAGGCGCAGGCGGGGGCGCCCTCCCACACGATCGTCATCCCGCGTGAAGTCTCCATGGTGTCCCTGCTGGGGCCCCGCGACGAGCTGCTGCGCACGATGGAGCGGGCCTTCCCGCACCTCGACGTGCACGTGCGGGGCAACGAGTTCCACCTGACCGGCGCCCCGGCCGACGTCGCGCTGGTCGAGCGGCTGATCGACGAGCTCCTCGTCGTCATCGGCGCCGGGCACCCGCTGAACCGCGACGCCGTGGAGCGCTCCATCGGCATGCTCCGGGCGCAGACCACCGAGCGGCCCGCCGACGTGCTGACGATGAACATCGTCTCCAACCGCGGCCGCACGATCCGGCCCAAGACGTTGAACCAGAAGCGCTACGTCGACGCGATCGACGAGCACACCATCGTCTTCGGCATCGGCCCGGCCGGCACCGGCAAGACCTACCTGGCCATGGCCAAGGCGGTCGCCGCGCTGCAGGCCAAGCAGGTCAACCGGATCATCCTGACCCGCCCGGCGGTCGAGGCCGGCGAGCGCCTGGGCTTCCTGCCCGGCACGCTCAACGACAAGATCGACCCCTACCTGCGCCCGCTGTACGACGCGCTGCACGACATGATCGACCCGGAGTCGATCCCGCGGCTCATGGCGGCCGGCACGATCGAGGTGGCCCCGCTGGCGTACATGCGCGGGCGCACCCTCAACGACGCGTTCATCATCCTCGACGAGGCGCAGAACACCTCGCCGGAGCAGATGAAGATGTTCCTGACCCGCCTCGGCTTCGGCGCCAAGATGGTTGTCACCGGCGACGTCACCCAGGTCGACCTGCCCGGCGGCACCCAGTCGGGCCTGCGGATCGTGCAGGACATCCTCGAGGGTGTCGACGACGTGCACTTCGCCCAGCTCACCAGCCACGACGTCGTGCGACACCGCCTCGTCAGCGCCATCGTGGACGCCTACGGCCGCTGGGACGACCAGACCACCGGACCCGCGGGCAACCGCGCCGCGCGCCGAGCCAACGCCAAGGCGGTGACTGCTCCCCGTGAGCATCGACGTTCTCAATGAGACCGACTATGCCCTCGACGAGATGGAGCTCGTCGCGTGCGCGCGCTACGTCATGGAGCAGATGCGGGTCCACCCGCAGGCCGACCTGTGCCTGAAGCTCGTTGACGAGGCGGCGATGGAGGTCCTGCACGTGCAGTGGATGGACCTGCCCGGTCCCACTGACGTGATGAGCTTCCCGATGGACGAGCTGCGTCCCGGCCGGGACGGCCAGGAGCCCGAGGAGGGAGTGCTCGGCGACATCGTGCTCTGCCCGTCGGTCGCCGCGCGGCAGGCCCGCGAGGCCGGGCACGCCACCGAGGAGGAGCTGCTGCTGCTCACCACGCACGGCATCCTGCACCTGCTCGGCTACGACCACGCCGAGCCGGAGGAGGAGCGCGAGATGTTCGAGCTCCAGCGTCAGCTGCTCCTGACGTTCCTGGCCGGACGCGGCCGCGCCGGCGCCTGAGGCCCGGTCGGCCATGGTCCTCCAGCTGGTCCTGGCGGCGCTCGCGAGCATCCTCGTCGCGTTCCTGCTCGCCGCCGCCGAGTCCTCCATCTCCCGCCTCTCACGGGTCCGTGCGGCGGAGCTGCAGGAGGAGGGACGGCGCGGCTCGGCCGCGCTCGCGCTCATCGTCGGCGACAGCGCGGCATACATCTCGGTGGCGACGTTCGTCCGCGTGGTCGCGGAGGCGGCCGTCGCGGTGATGATCACCCTCGCCGTGGTCGGCACGGTGCACTCGTTCCCGGTCGCGCTGCTGGTCAGCATCGGCGTCATGGCGGTCGTGTCGTTCGTCGTGGTGGGGGTCTCGCCGCGCACCCTCGGCCGCCAGCACGCCGACCGGATCGCGCTGCTCGCCGCCCCCACGCTGGTGCTGCTGCGCCGGGTGCTCGGGCCGGTCGCCCGCCTGCTGGTGGCCCTGGGCAACGCGGTCACGCCGGGTCACGGCTACCGGAACGGCCCGTTCGAGTCCGAGGCCGAGCTGCGCGACCTGGTCGACCTCGCCGGGGAGTCCGCGCTGATCGAGGCCGACGAGCGGGAGATGATCCACTCCGTCTTCGAGCTCGGCGACACCCTCGTGCGCGAGGTCATGGTGCCCCGCCCCGACATGGTCGCCATCGAGGCCGACAAGACGCTGCAGAAGGCGATGTCGCTGTTCCTGCGCAGCGGGTTCTCCCGGATCCCGGTGGTCGGCGCCGGCCCCGACGACGTGCTCGGGATGCTCTACTTCAAGGACGTCGTGCGCCGCGTCAACGCCTCGCCGGAGGCGGCCGCCCAGCCGGTGCAGCACGCCATGCGGCCCGCCCAGTTCGTGCCCGAGAGCAAGCCGGTGGATGACCTGCTGCGCGAGATGCAGCGCGACCAGAGCCACGTCGCGATCGTGGTGGACGAGTACGGCGGCACGGCTGGGCTGGTCACCATCGAGGACGTGATCGAGGAGATCGTGGGCGAGATCGCCGACGAGTACGACCGCGAGGCTCCCGGCGTGGAGCCGCTGCCGGACGGCTCGGTGCGCGTGCCGGCGACGATGCACGTCGACGACCTCGCCGAGCTGTTCGACGTCAGCATCGACGAGGACGAGGTCGACACGGTCGGCGGCCTGCTCGGCAAGACCATCGGGCGCGTCCCGATCGCCGGGTCCCACGCCGAGGTCGCCGGGCTGTCCCTCACCGCCGAGCGCATGGGGGGACGCCGCCACCGGGTCGCGACGGTCGTCGTGCGACCCTTGAGCTCGCCCCAGCAGGACGACAACAGCACTGCCGGTATGCCGGTCGCGGCGGCGGAGAGCCAGGAGGAAGCCTCGTGACACAGGAGTTCAGGGCAGGGTTCGCCTGCCTGGTGGGCCGGCCCAACGCCGGCAAGTCGACGTTGACCAACGCCCTGGTGGGGCAGAAGGTCGCGATCACCTCCAGCAAGCCGCAGACCACCCGGCACACCATCCGCGGGGTGCTCACCACCGGCACGGCGCAGCTGATCCTCGTGGACACCCCGGGGCTGCACAAGCCGCGCACGCTGCTGGGCGAGCGGCTGAACAACCTGGTCCGCGAGACGCTGCTCGAGGTCGACGTCATCGGCTTCTGCCTGCCCGCCGACCAGAAGATCGGCCCCGGCGACACCTTCATCGCCCGCGAGCTGGCCGAGCTCAAGGCGGCCAAGCGCACGCGGCCGATCGTGGCCATCGCGACCAAGTCCGACCTGGTCGACAAGCAGCGCCTGGCCGAGCACCTCATCGCCATCGACCGGCTGGGGGAGTGGGACGCGATCATCCCGTGCTCGGCGACCAGGGGCGACCAGGTCGCCGAGGTCGGCGAGCTGCTCTCCTCCTACCTGCCGGTCTCGCCGCAGCTCTACCCCGACGGCGTCCTGACCGACGAGCCCGAGGCGGTCATGATCGCCGAGCTGGTGCGCGAGGCGGCCCTGGAGGGCGTGCGTGACGAGCTGCCGCACAGCCTCGCCGTCGTGGTCGAGGAGATGCTGCCGCGCGAGGGGCGACCGGCCGACAACCCGCTGCTGGACGTGCGCGTGCACGTCTTCGTGGAGCGGCCCAGCCAGAAGGCGATCATCATCGGCAAGGGCGGCTCCCGCCTGCGCGAGGTCGGCACCAACGCCCGCCGGGGCATCGAGGCGCTGCTCGGCCAGCGGGTCCACCTCGACCTGCACGTCAAGGTCGCCAAGGACTGGCAGCGCGACCCCAAGCAGCTCCAGCGGCTGGGCTTCTGATCCGCCTCCCGGGCAGGGGTGCGACCGCGTCGCCGGCCCCCGGGCCTGGGCGGCAGTGGCCCCTCGACCGGGCCGGCAGCGTGCCGCCGCCCGTTCTTGATCGGGTCCAGACGGTGGGCCAGACTCGGAGGGTGCCGACGACGCCGGACTTCGAGGGCCTGCTGCGGCAGGCCACCCTGCGGGTGACCCGACCCCGTGTCGCCGTGCTGACCGCCGTGCACGCTCACCCGCACGCCGACACCGACTCGATCATCGGGGCGGTGCGGCAGGACCTCGGTGCCGTCTCCCACCAGGCGGTCTACGACGTGCTGCGCGCGCTGACGGCCGCAGGGCTGGTGCGGCGCCTCCAGCCCAAGGACTCCGTCGCGCGTTACGAGGCCCGGGTCGGGGACAACCACCACCACGCCGTCTGCCGCTCGTGCGGAGCCATCGCCGACGTCGACTGCGTGGTCGGCCACGCCCCGTGCCTGACCCCCGACGGCGCCCCCTTCGAGGTCGACGAGGCCGAGGTGATCTTCTGGGGGCGGTGCCCGGCGTGTGCCGCGACGGCTCCCGTCACGGCCGACGGCGCACCGAGCCACCAGATCGGTCCTGACCGGGGGCGCGCGACGACCCCGGACCCGGGACAGCTCAGCTGATGAGCGACAGCCCACCGCACGAAGAGCCAGACAGGAGAACGAGCGACGTGACCGAGCACGGCAGCGACAGCGAGAACCCAGTCATCCCCGCACCGACCCCCGAGACGACGGGTCGGCCCCGCAGCAACCGCGACTGGTGGCCCAACCAGCTGAACCTGCAGGTCCTGCACCAGCACTCACCGCTGTCCAACCCGATGGGTGAGGACTTCAGCTACGCCGAGGCGTTCCAGACTCTCGACGTCGAGGCACTCAAGCGCGACATCGTCGAGGTGATGACCACCTCCCAGGACTGGTGGCCGGCCGACTACGGCCACTACGGCCCCCTGTTCATCCGGATGAGCTGGCACTCCGCCGGCACCTACCGCATCGAGGACGGTCGTGGCGGCGGCGGCGCCGGCGCCCAGCGGTTCGCCCCGCTGAACAGCTGGCCCGACAACGCCAACCTGGACAAGGCCCGCCGCCTGCTGTGGCCGGTCAAGCAGAAGTACGGACGCGCGATCTCCTGGGCCGACCTGCTCGTCCTGGCGGGCAACGTCGCCCTCGAGTCGATGGGCTTCAAGACCTTCGGCTTCGGCTTCGGCCGCGAGGACATCTGGGAGCCCGAGGAGGTCTTCTGGGGCACCGAGGACACCTGGCTGGGTGACGAGCGCTACAGCGGCGAGCGGGAGCTGGCCAACCCGCTCGGCGCGGTCCAGATGGGCCTGATCTACGTCAACCCCGAGGGCCCCAACGGCAACCCCGACCCGCTGGCCGCGGCCAGGGACATCCGCGAGACCTTCCGGCGGATGGCGATGAACGACGAGGAGACCGTCGCCCTCATCGCCGGCGGCCACAGCTTCGGCAAGACCCATGGTGCGGCCAGCGCCGAGTACGTCGGCCCGGAGCCGGAGGCCGCGCCGCTGGAGGAGCAGGGCCTGGGCTGGAAGAACACGTACGGCACCGGCGCGGGCGGCGACACCATCACCTCCGGCCTGGAGGTCACCTGGACCAGCACCCCGACGACCTGGGGCCACGGCTTCTTCCAGAGGCTGTTCGGCTTCGAGTGGGAGCTAGAGGAGAGCCCCGCGGGCGCCAAGCAGTGGGTCGCCAAGGACGTCGAGGCCGACGTGCCCGACGCCCACGACCCGTCGAGGAAGCACAGGCCGACCATGCTCACCACCGACCTCGCGCTGCGCTTCGACCCCGCGTACGAGAAGGTCTCGCGCCGCTTCCTCGAGGACCCCGAGGCGTTCGCGCTCGCCTTCGCCAAGGCCTGGTACAAGCTGCTGCACCGCGACATGGGCCCGGTCCAGCGTTACCTCGGCCCGTGGGTGCCCGAGGCGCAGCTGTGGCAGGACCCCGTGCCGGCCGTCGACCACGAGCTCGTCAGCGACAGCGACATCGCCGCGCTGAAGGAGCAGATCCTCGGCACCGGCCTCTCGGTCAGCCAGCTGGTCACCACGGCGTGGGCGTCCGCGGCGACCTTCCGCGGCACCGACATGCGCGGCGGCGCCAACGGCGCGCGGATCCGCCTGGAGCCGCAGCGCAGCTGGGAGTCCAATGCCGACGCCGCCCCGGTGCTCGAGAGGCTCGGCCAGCTGCAGCGGGACTTCAACGCCGGTGACTCCGGCCGGAAGATCTCGCTGGCCGACCTGATCGTGCTCGGCGGTGTCGCGGCGATCGAGAAGGCGGCCGGGGACGCAGGCCTCGACATCGCGGTCCCGTTCACCCCGGGTCGCACCGACGCCTCGCAGGAGCAGACCGACGTCGAGTCCTTCACGGTGCTCGAGCCGCGGGCCGACGGCTTCCGCAACTACCTGCGCGCCGGCGAGAAGCTCCAGCCGGAGGTGCTGCTGCTCGACAAGGCCAACCTCCTCACGCTGACCGCGCCGGAGATGACGGTCCTGGTCGGCGGCCTGCGCTCGCTGGGAGCCACCACCGGGGGCTCGACCCTCGGCGTCCTGACCGACCGCCCGGGCACGCTGAGCAACGACTTCTTCGTCAACCTGCTCGACATGCGCACCGAGTGGAAGGCCTCCGGCCAGTCGGAGCACGTCTACGAGGGCCGGGACCGCGCCACGGGTCAGACCAGGTGGACCGCCACGGCCGTCGACCTCGTGTTCGGCTCGAACTCCCAGCTGCGAGCCATCTCGGAGGTCTACGCGGCCGACGACGCCACGGAGAAGCTCGCCCGTGACTTCGTCGCGGCGTGGGACAAGGTCATGAACCTCGACCGGTTCGACCTGTCCTGACGAAGTGGTCCGGGCCGGTCGCTCGCCGGCCGGCCCGGACCCTGACGCGGCGGTGGCCGGCCGCTCAGAGCACCTTGACCCGCGTCCACGCGTCCTGGACCGCGGTGGCCCCGCGGCTGTCGACGCCGAAGCGCTTGCCGGCCGCCTCGACCGTGGCCGTGGCGAAGCCGTGGAAGTCCACGTCCTTGGGCAGCCCGGAACCGGTGAGCACGTCGTACCAGACCTGGCCGGCACCCTCCCAGGCGTGGCCGCCGACCGCGGTCGCGGCCAGGTAGAAGGCGTGGTTGGGGATGCCGGAGTTGGTGTGCACCCCACCGTTGTCGTGCTGGTCGTCGTGGGGCAGGTCGACGTAGCCGTCCATCGTCGACGGCTGCGGGTCCTTGCCCAGGTGCGGGTCGTCGTAGGCCGTGCCCGGCGCCTTCATCGAGCGCAGCGCGACCCCGTGCACCCGCGGGGTGAAGAGCCCCTGCCCGATCAGCCAGTCGGCCTGCTCCGCGGTCTGCCCCAGGGACATCTGCTTGACCAGCGAGCCGAACACGTCGGACACCGACTCGTTCAGGGCGCCGGACTGGCCCACGTAGGTCAGGCCCGCGGTGAACTGCGTGACGCCGTGGGTCAGCTCATGGCCGATGACGTCGATGCAGTCGGTGAACGAGCGGAACCAGGTGCCGTCGCCGTCGCCGAACACCATCTGCTCGCCGTCCCAGAACGCGTTGTCGAAGCCGGTGTCGTAGTGGACGCTGGCGACCAGCGGCAGCCCGGCACCGTCGAGGGAGTCGCGCTGGTAGGCCGTCCAGTAGAGCTGCCAGGTGGCGCCGAGGCTGTCATAGGCCTCGTTGGCCGAGGTGTCGGCGACCGGCGGCTCGCCCTCGTGGCGCAGCGGGGTGCCCGGCAGCGTCGTGCCGTGCTTGGCGTCGTCGACCTGGCGCTGCGGCTCATGGCCCGTTGCGGGGGCGACCCCTTCCGGTGGCGCGGTCGGCGCCGGGGCGTGACGCAGGTAGGGCGGGATGATCCCCTGCTCGGCGCCGGTGGGCGGCTGGGACGGGGCGCGTCGGCCGCTGCCCACCCGGGCGGCACGGGTCTCGCGCCGGCCGCGGACCTCGCGGTCGAGGCGCAGCGTGCGCTGGGCGGCCTCGGCGACGGCAGGGTCGTCGTGGCGGGTGAGCCGCTCCACGAGGTAGGGCGGCAGGATCGAGCAGACCGGTTGCTGTGCGTGTGAGTTCCCCATGCGCCTACGGTGCACCCGGGGACCGACACGCGCACCTTCGGGGACAGCCGTCCAGCGACCGCCGGTCAGGCTCGTACCACCGACGCGAGCCAGGCGTGGACGCTTCCCGGCTCGATGGTGATCTCGATGCGCGATGCGTCGATCGCCTCCACCCGCCAGCCATCGGCGAAGCTGAGGCGGATCTCCTCCTGCCGGATGCGACGAGGCCCCCAGTCCCCGGGCTCGGCGTCGCTGAAGCAGAGCATGTAGTACCAGGCGCCGACCGGCATCGACGCCCGCAGGCCCTCCACGAGCCGGCGCCGGTCGGCGTCGTCGAAGACGTGGAAGAGCCCGCAGTCGAGGACGGTGTCGAAGGACTCGCCCAGGCGGGCGAGCTCCAGCGCGTCCTGGACCAGGAACCGGGCAGGCAGCGCTCGCTCGTCCGCCTTGCGCCGGGCGATGGCGATCGCCGTGGTGGCCGTGTCGACGCCGGTGGCCTCCAGCCCGGCCGCGGCTGCCATGAGGGCGTGCTCACCGGTGCCGCAGCCGACGTCCAGGACCCGGCCCACGAGGCGTCCACGGTCGGCGAGCTCGCGGAAGGCGGCCTGCGGCCGGCCGATGTCCCACGGCGGTGTCCCGGCTGCATACGAAGCTTCGAAATCACCTGTGCTGCGGGCCTGCCGCGGTTCCGGCACCCCGCCCGGGGGCTCTCCTCCAGACACAGACCCTCCGCTCCGACGCGCCGACCTCCTTCAAGTGTGCGCGCTCCGGCGACGCCGCACCGCCCCTCGCGGCACGTGATCGTCGGCCCGATCGAAGGGGACGGAACCACACCGTCAGGCTGGCGGGCTCTCGCGGTAGGCCCCGAGCTCGGCCGCGGTCCTGGTCGGCACGAACTCCATGACGCGGTAGTCGGCCACGCCGTGCACC
>NZ_DASVZH010000034.1:0-6629 GCF_036391795.1 Oryzihumus sp. | reverse complement strand
CCCGGCACCCGGCACCCGGCACCCGGCACCCGGCCAGGCTCGGCCGGGCCAAGCCACTCCCGTCGGCCCGTTCGAACGCGGAACCCGCGAAACCCGCCAGATGCATGCCCGACCCCGCGTGCGTTTCCGGGGCCGGCCGCCCACGTTCAGGGTCGGTGGGCGAACCGGGGACCCGCGAGCGCTTCGAGAGTCGAGAGCCCGACGGAGGGTCGGGTGGGGAGCCGCAGGGCCTGCGCCAGTCACCCGTCCCGGCGACAGCGCCGGGAGATCGTCTGGCTGCCGGCGAGCGCCAGCCGGGCTCAGGTGCCGGTCAGGCGGCGGAGGCGGAGACCAGGCGGCCGGAGATCGGGGTGACCGGCAGGGCGACCGGGGCGCTGACCGCCTCGGACTCGGCGACGCGGTCGGAGACGTGGCTGAGCACCTGCGACAGCGGGAGGTTCAGCGCCCCGCAGATCGAGGCCAGCAGCTCGGAGGAAGCCTCCTTCTCGCCGCGCTCGACCTCGCTGAGGTAACCGAGGGAGACCGACGCCGACGCGGAGACCTCGCGCAGGGTGCGCCCCTGGGCCTGGCGCTGCTCGCGGAGCACGTCACCAAGTTCACGACGAAGCAAGATCATGACGCCTCCTCCACATGGCTCGGACTTGCGATGTTGCCCCACACGGTACCGCGAGGGGTTGGTCCCGCGCCTGCGGGATGGTGGCTTTGCCGCACGTCAGGACTCAACCCGCCGGCGGGGGTGCGTCTTCCCCGACCCGTCCGGCGCCGGCCGCGGGACGGGCGGACAGCTCGTCCTCGTCCAGCAGCTCCTGGGCCAGCAGCTCCAGCACGGCGGCCACGGACCGCTGCCGGATCTCGCCGCGGGACCCCGCCAGCGCCAGCGCCTGGACCCGGGTCGTGCGAGGGCCGGCGACGGCCACGAACACCGTGCCGACCGCCTTGCCCTCGGAAGGATCGGGACCGGCCACGCCGGTGGTCGCCAGGCCGTAGGTCGCGCCCAGTCGCTCGCGCGCCCCGCACGCCATCTGCTCGGCCACCCCGGCGTCCACCGCCCCACGTGAGGCGAGCAGCCCGGCATCGACGCCGAGGACCGAGGCCTTGACCTCCACGCTGTAGGCCACCACCCCGCCGCGCAGGACCAGGGAGGACCCGGGCACGTCGGTCAGGGCCCCGGCCACCAGGCCGCCGGTGAGCGACTCGGCGGTGGCCACCGTCAGCCCCCGCTCGGTGAGGCGACCCACGAGGTCGGCGCACACGGCATACACGTCGGGGCCGACGACGCCGCCGGTGCTCACGGCGACTCGTTGCCGCTCGCGGCGGCGCGATCGGCGGCCTCCGCCGCCTTGGCGGCGTCCCGCTCGGCGCGCCGGGCCCGCTTGGCGGCCGCGCGCGGGCTGGTCTGACGCAGGGTGAGCGCCCGCGCCACGTAGTCGACGCCGGTGACCACCGTGACGATGACGGCCAGAGCCATGGCGACCACGGCAACGTCGTGCCAGGCCCCGGACAGCGGCAGCACGTAGAGCGCGATGGCGACCGCCTGGACACCCGTCTTGAGCTTGCCTCCGCGACTGGCCGGGATGACGCCGTGGCGGATGACGAAGAACCGCAGCACGGTGATGCCGAGTTCCCGCGCCAGAATGACGATGGTCACCCACCAGGGCAGCTCGTCGAGCAGCGAGAGCCCGACCAGGGCCATGCCGACCAGCGCCTTGTCGGCGATCGGGTCGCTGACCTTGCCGAAGTCCGTGACCAGGCCGCGGCGGCGGGCGATGTCGCCGTCGATGCGGTCGGTCAGCAGGGCCACCCCGAAGACCAGGGCTGCGGCGATGCGCCACGTGGCCTGGGTGCCGTGGTCCAGGAGCAGGAGCCAGCCGAACAGCGGCACCAGCAGGATCCGCAGGACCGTCAGCGCGTTGGCGATGTTCCAGGCGCTGGGCTGCTGCTCCGGCTCGCCGAGGACGACCGGTTCGTCCGGGTCGGGCGCCGGACCCTGCGGCGTGGGCAGCGCGGCGTTCACACCGGCTCCGCGACCAGGTCGATGCCCTCGGTGCCGACGACTCGGGCGGTGACCAGGTCGCCGACCGACGGCGCCGGCGCGCCGTCCGCGAGCGCGAGCAGGGTGACGCCGTCGACGTCCGGGCCCTGGTGGGCGGCGCGGCCGGCGACCTCCTCCTCGTCGACCTCCTCCACGAGGACCTCGACCACCTCACCGAGGCGCTCCTCGGCGCGCTGCAGGTTCAGCTCCTCGGCCAGGGAGGTGAAGTGGGCCAGGCGCTCGGCCACGACCTCCTCGGCCAGCTTGCCGTCGTAGGTCTCGGCCTCGGTGCCGTCCTCGTCGGAGTAGCCGAACACCCCGGTGACGTCGAGCCGCGCCGCGGTGAGGAACGCCTCGAGCTCGGCGACGTCCTGCTCGGTCTCGCCGGGGAAGCCGACGATGACGTTGGAGCGGATGCCCGCCTGCGGCGCCCGCGCGCGCACCTGGTCGATGAGCTCGAGGAACGCCTCGCGTGAGCCGAACCGGCGCATCCGGCGCAGCAGCGGCTCGCTGGCGTGCTGGAAGGAGATGTCGAAGTAGGGCACCACGCCAGGCGTGGAGGCCATGACGTCGAGGAGGTCCATGCGGATCTCGGCGGGCTGGAGGTAGGACACCCGCACGCGCTCGATCCCGTCGACGGCCACCAGCTCGGGCAGCATCGTCTCCAGCAGCCGCAGGTCCCCGAGGTCCTTGCCGTAGGAGGTGGAGTTCTCGCTGACGAGGAAGATCTCCTTGACCCCTCGCTCGCCCAGCCACCGGGCCTCGGCCAGCACGTCGGAGGGCCGGCGCGAGACGAAGGCCCCCCGGAACATCGGGATGGCGCAGAAGGCGCAGCGCCGGTCGCAGCCGGAGGCGATCTTCAGCGGTGCCCAGGGCCGGCCGTCGAGCCGGGCCCGGATGACCCGCGGCCCGCTGGCGGGGACCGGGCCCTCGATGGTCACGGTCTCGGGGACGCGTGCCTCGGGGGCGGAGCCGTGCCCGGGCAGGGCCACCGAGCCGGCGCCCTCCTGGCGGCTGGCCGGGGACAGCGGCAGCAGCCGGCGGCGGTCCGAGGGGGTGTGCGAGGCGGGCTTGTGGCCGTTCAGGATGGCCGAGAGGTGGCCGGACATGTCCGCGTAGGAGTCGAAGCCGAGCACCGCGTCGGCCTCGGGCAGCTGGGAGGCGAGCTGCTCGCCATACCGCTCGGCCAGGCACCCGACGGCGACGACGGCCTGGGTGCGGCCCTCCCCCTTGAGGTCGGAGGCTTCGAGCAGGGCGTCGATCGAGTCCTTCTTGGCCTGCTCGACGAACCCACACGTGTTCACCACGGCGACGTCGGCGTCGGCGGCGTCGTCCACCAGAGTCCAGCCTTCGGAGGCCAGCCGCCCGGCCAGCTCCTCGGAGTCGACCTCGTTGCGGGCGCACCCGAGCGTCACCAGGGCAACGCTGCGCGCAGGGGCAGGGGCAAGGGAGGTCATGCCCTCACCATAGTTGGGCTGCGGTTGAATGACCGCATGCCGGACTCCCCCGCGACCCTCGCCCGCGTGACCGAGCTGCTGCGCCGCCACCCCCTCGTGGACGGGCACAACGACCTGCCGTGGGAGGCCCGCGAGCAGAGCGGCTACGACTTCGACCGGCTCGACATCGGCGGGCACGTGGCCACGACGAGCACCGACGTGCCCCGGCTGCGGGCCGGCGGTGTCGGCGCGCAGTTCTGGTCGGTCTTCGTGCCCAGCAGCCTGCAGGGCGACGCGGCGGTGGTCGCCACCCTGGAGCAGGTCGACGCGGTGCACCAGATGGTCGGCCGGTATGCCGGTGAGCTGGGTTTCGCCCGCACCGCGGACGAGGTGGAGCGCGTCTTCGCCTCCGGCCGGATCGCCTCGCTCATGGGCGCCGAGGGCGGCCACTCGATCGGGTGCTCGCTGGCCGCGCTGCGGATGCTCTACGTCCTCGGCGTGCGCTACCTGACCCTCACCCACAACGACAACGTGCCGTGGGCCGACTCGGCCACCGACGAGCCGGTGCTCGGCGGGCTGTCGGCGTTCGGCGTCGAGGTGGTCCGCGAGATGAACCGGCTGGGCATGCTCGTCGACCTGTCCCACGTATCGGCGGACACGATGCGCGACGCCCTCAAGGCGACCGAGGTGCCCGTCATCTTCAGCCACTCCTCGGCGCGGGCGCTGTGCGACGTGCCGCGCAACGTGCCCGACGACGTGCTGGGCTCGCTGCGGGCCAACAACGGCGTGTGCATGGTGACCTTCGTGCCCGAGTTCGTCTCCCCCGACGTCGCCGCGTGGCGGCGCGAGGCCTCGGCCGCCGCAGCAGAGGTGGGCGTGAGGTCCACCGACTACGAGGCGTTCCGGTCGTTCAGCCGGGAGTACCGCGTGGCCCACCCCAAGCCGTCCGCCACCCTGGAGGACGTCGTGGCGCACTGCGAGCACGTGCGCGAGGTCGCCGGTGTCGACCACGTCGGGCTCGGCGGCGACTACGACGGCACCGAGACCTACCCGGTGGGGCTGGAGGACGTGAGTGGCTACCCGCGCCTGCTGGCCGCCCTCGCCGACCGCGGCTGGTCCGACGAGGACCTCGCCAAGCTGGCCGGCGGCAACGTGCTGCGGGTGATGCGGGACGTGGAGGCGGGCGCCCGGGAGCTGCAGGAGACCCGCGGACCCAGCCTGGCGACGTACGCCCAACTGGACCGCTCGCAGGGGTGAGCGGCGGCTCCCGCGGGCACGTCGGAACGCGTGCCCGGGGGCGCCATCAAGAACGCGTCAAGGCGCATCAGCGCTGTATCAATGAGGGGTCCCGGCGCCAGCGGCCCGGTCTGTACTGAGGGTGTGACAGAGAACCTCGTCGCCGGGATCATCGCCGGCGCCCTCATCGTGTACCTGGTGTACGCCCTGATCAGACCGGACAAGTTCTGATGGGGGCGACCCTCAGCGGACTGCTGACCATCGGACTGCTCGTCGTGGCCCTCGCCGTCGTCCACGTGCCTCTGGGCGACTGGATGGCGCGGGTGTTCACCGACGACAGGCACTGGCGGGTCGAGCGGCTGCTCTACCGCGCCGTCGGGGTGAACCCCGAGGCCGAGCAGCGCTGGACGACCTACGCGATGTCGGTCCTGGCCTTCGCCTTCGCCGGGTTCCTGCTGCTGTTCGTGTTGATCCTGGTCCAGCTGCGCCTGCCTCTGGCCCGGGGCGCGTCCGGGATGCACGTGGACACCGCGTTCAACACCGCGATCTCCTTCGTGACCAACACGAACTGGCAGGCCTACTCCGGCGAGACCGGGGTGACCGCGGTGACCCAGGCGCTGGGCCTGACCGTGCAGAACTTCGCCTCGGCCGCCACCGGACTGGCCGTCGTGGTGGCCCTCATCCGTGGCCTCATCCGGGTCGGCACCGACCGGCTCGGCAACTTCTGGGTCGACCTGACCCGGGCGACCACGCGGATCCTGCTGCCGATCGCGGCCGCGGCGGCGGTCGTGCTGATCGTCGGTGGCGCGATCCAGAATCTCGACGCCGCGACCACGATTCACACCCTCTCCGGCGGCAAGCAGGTGATCGAGGGCGGTCTGGTCGCCTCGCAGGAGTCGATCAAGGAGCTCGGCACGAACGGCGGCGGCTTCTTCAACGCCAACTCCGCCCACCCGTTCGAGAACCCCAACCCCCTGACCAACGTCTTCGAGATCTTCCTGCTCCTGGCCATCCCCTTCTCCCTGGCCCGCACCTACGGCGTCATGGTCGGCGACCGCCGTCAGGGCTACGCCGTCCTGGGCCTGATGGGCACCCTGTGGGCGACCGTGCTCGGCCTCACGCTGTGGGCCGAGACGCACGCCGCGCACGCCGTGACCGCGGCGATGGAGGGCAAGGAGCAGCGCTTCGGGGTCTGGGTCTCCTCCCTCTTCGCGGTGTCGACAACCGGCACCTCCACCGGCGCGGTGGACTCCTTCCACGAGAGCTACAGCCCGCTCGGCGGCGGCCTGCTGGCCCTGCACATGCTGCTCGGCGAGGTCTCCCCCGGTGGCGTCGGATCGGGCCTGGCGAGCGCCCTGATCATCGTCGCGCTGTCGGTGTTCATCGCCGGGCTGATGGTCGGCCGCACCCCGGAGTGGCTGGGCAAGACGATTGGGCGCAAGGAGATCACCCTCGCCGCCCTGACCACCCTGGTCATGCCGGTACTGGTGCTGGCCGGGACCGGCCTTGCCCTGGCGCTGCCGGGCAGCCGCGGCGCCCTGCTCGCCGCGGGACCGCACGGCCTGACGGAGATGCTCTACAACTACGCCTCGGCGTCCAACAACAACGGCAGCGCGTTCGCCGGCATGGCCGCCGACAGCCCGTTCTTCAACATCACCCTTGGGGTGTGCATGGCCCTGGGCCGGTTCCTGCCGATCGTGCTGGTCCTGGCCCTGGCCGGGTCGCTGGCCGCCCAGCAGCGGCGCCCCGTCACAGCCGGCACCATGCCCACGCACACGCCGTTGTTCGTCAGCCTGCTCGTCGGCATCGCCGTCATCGTGGCCGGCCTGACCTTCTTCCCCGCCCTCGCCCTCGGACCGATTGCTGAGGCCCTCGCATGAACCGCCACACCCTGGTGGCCACCATCCCGCAGGCGTTCGTCAAGC
>NZ_DASVZH010000033.1:0-11307 GCF_036391795.1 Oryzihumus sp. | reverse complement strand
CCCAGACCCCGGCCGCGCCAGGCGCGGCGCACGGCGAGGAAGCCGAGCTCGCTGACGTCGTCGGCCCCCAGGACCGCCACCGCGCCCACCGGCTCGCCGTCCACGCGGGCGAGCAGGGCCGGCTCGTCGGCGCGGGCCGCCAGCGCGGCCAGGACCGGTTCCAGCGCCGGGTCCATGGCGAACACCTCGATGAGGGTCCGGGCCCAGTCCCGCGAGGCCGCAGGCCGTCGCACCACCTCGATCCGGTATCCCGCGCCGGTCACCTTCCGGGGGACCAGGTCGCGCCACATGGCCGTCGCCTCGCCGGCGACGACCAGGCCCCGGCTCACGAGCTGGTCGACCAGCACGGACCCGCCGAGATGGGCCCACGCGTTGAAGCTCCACGGCACGTCGTAGGTCGAGACGATGGCCAGGCAGGCGTCGAGCTGGCGCTCGTCCTGCAGGGTGTTGAACGTGCGCGCGTCGAAGGTGAACACGCCGTTCATCGAGCGCAGGGTGGTGCGGCTCCCGGTCAGCAGGGCCGGCCCGAGGTGGTGCACCTCGCCGCCGGGCAGGGACGCGACCGTGCGCGCGTGAGCGTCCGCCAGGGCCCGGTCCAGCCGTGCGGTCCGGGTCCTGGGTGCGCTCTGCCCCACCGGTGGGCCGGTCATGTCCCGAGGCTAGGGACAGCCCGGCGTGAGCGGTTCCGCCACCGGGGTGAGCGGCGCGCGCTGCAAACGGGCTAAGCGGCACCACCCACCCGGGCCCCGTCCCGGCGGGCGGTCAGGTGGTGAGCAGCACCTTGCCGATGTGCGTGCCGGCGTCGAGCTCGCGGTGGGCGTCCGGTGCCTGCGCCAGGGGGAAGGTCCGGTGCACGACCGGCCTGACCCGGCCGGCCTCGACCAGCGGCCACACGTGCTCGCGGACCGCGGCGACGATGGCGGCCTTCTCCTCCAGCGGACGCGCGCGCAGGCCGGTGGAGATGACTGCGGCCCGCTTGCGCATCAGCGCCGACAGGTCGAGCTCGGCCTTGACGCCGCCCTGGAAGCCGATGATGACCAGCCGGCCGTTCGTGGCCAGCGCCTGGACGTTGCGGGCGAGGTACTTGGCGCCCATGTTGTCGAGGATGACGTCGGCCCCGTGGCCGGCGGTGGCCCGCTCCAGCTCCTCGACGAAGTCCTGCTCCTTGTAGTTGACGAGGATCTCGGCCCCGAGGGCCTTGCAGGCCTCGAGCTTGTCGGCCGACCCGGCGGTCACGGCCACGTGGGCGCCGACCTCGCGGGCGAGCTGGATGGCCATCGTGCCGATCCCGCTGGAGCCGCCGTGGACGAGCAGCGTCTGGCCGGGCAGCAGGTTGGCCGTCATGAAGACGTTGGACCACACGGTGCACACGACCTCCGGCAGCGCCGCGGCCTCCACCAGGCTGATGCCGGACGGCACCGGCAGGAGCTGGCCGGCCGGGACCGCCACCTTCTCGGCATACCCTCCGCCGGCCAGCAGCGCGCACACCTGGTCGCCCACGGACCAGCCGGTGACTTCGGGGCCCACCGCGGCGACGGTGCCGCTGACCTCCAGCCCGGGGTACTCCGACGCGCCGGGGGGCGGTGGGTAGACCCCGATCCGCTGCTGCAGGTCCGCACGGTTGACGCCCGCTGCGGCCACCTCGACCAGCACCTCGCCGGGTCCGGGCTCGGGGTCGGGGACGTCGGCCAGCACGAGCGCGTCGGGGCCGCCGGGTGTGGGGATCGTGATCGCCTTCATGCCCCGACGATATGACGGGCCCGGGCGAGCGCCTCGGGGGTGTCGACGTCGAGCGTGCCCGGGTCCGGCAGCTCGAGGGTGGTGCGGCGCAGCCGGTCGAGCACGGCCATGAGCCGTGCGCCGGCGGGGTCGTCGGGCAGCGCCGTCCGCAGGGCCTCGGTCCGGTATGCCGCGAGCAGCGGCTGCACGCGCCCGTCCCGGTCGGTGCCCACCACCGCGTCGTCCTCCGGCGAGCGCGCGAGCGCGGCGGCCAGGTCCGTCGCGGCTGCCCCGGCGAAGGGCATGTCGCCGGCGACGACGACGCAGGTCGGGGTGGACACCTGGCGCAGGCCGGCGGCGAGGGCGGCCACCGGTCCGCCGCCGGGTGGGTCCTCGCGGGCCCAGCTCACGGGGCGGCAGGTCGCCCGCTCCTCGCCGACGCAGAGCACCGGCCACCCGGCCGGCAGGGCGGCAAGCAGGTGGTCCAGCACGGTGCTCGCGCCGAGCGGCTCGCGGGTCTTGTCCCGCCCGCCGAGCCGGCGGGAGGTGCCACCACAGGTGATGAGCGCGGTGGTCGCGGGTCCCGGGGTGGTGGCCATGGGCCCATCGTGCCCCGGACCGGTCAGGTCCGGGCCGGTTGCCGGCGTCAGCCGGCGGCGTCGGGCTCCAGCGCCGGGCACGCCTGGCCGACCGCCGGCGCCAGCCGCTCGAAGTGCCACCACTCGTTGACGTAGCGCCGGCACAGGCCCCACTTCACGCCGTTGACCTCCAGCCAGCGCGCGCCGGACCGGGGGCCGATGTCGACCGCGTCACCGGTGACGTGGCGGGACTCGTCCGGTGGCAGCACCCACCGGCGGGCCGCGGCGGCCGAGCCGTAGGTGCGGACGGCGGCGTCGAAGAGGCGCTGCTGCTCGGCGCGGCTGCGCCGACCGGAGGTCACCGTGAGGGTGATTCCTGCCGCCCGGGCCGCCTGCTCTGCCTTCTCCAGCGACCGGGCGAGCGGAGCGGACAGGCCGTTCGGTGACGTGGCCGCAGGCGTGGCGGGGGACAGCGCCGTGGGCGGCCGGACCGCCTGCACCTCGGCCGCCCGGACCGACCTCCCGGCGCTCACCGGCGCCGCGTCCTCGGCGATGCGGGTCGGGACGGCGTGCCGGACCGTCGTCGGCGCCGGCTCGTCGCTCATGAGCGTGGTCGTGGTGGCACAGACGAGGGCTGCGGCCCCCGCCGCGGCCAGTGCCGTCGTGCCCAGCACCCCGCGGCGCAGCCGCCACGGTGAGCCCACGACGTAGGTGACATCGCCCTGCGGACGGATCTCGCCGTCCCACCACAACGTCGGTCCGCCATCGCGAAGCACGACCTACCCCCAAGAATCCTCAGAACCGCCCCCCGGCGGTGCCTCCCCGTCCCCGAGGGCACACGGTAGGTCCCGGCCCCGACCGGGGTCAACGAGATCGGCGAGGTTGCCCGGACGAACCGGCCATCTCAGGACATCGTGCCCGCCGCGACGGTGCCCGCGGCGCTGCGCCCCCCGATCCGGCGGGACAGCTCGGTGGCCACGCGGGTGACCTGCCGGGCGATCGCCGCCCGGCCGGGGCCGTCCACCTCGGCCGCGGGGAACGTCACGGCCACGCCGGCCACCGGGTGACCGCTGTGGTCGAGGACGGCCGAGGCGACCGACGCGAAGTCGGGCGTCACCGACCCGTCCTCGGCGGCGAACCCGGAGCGCCGCACCTCGGCCAGCGCCCGGCGCAGCGCCGGCAGTGACCCCGGGCCGACCCCGTGGCGTTGCACGAACGCGTCACGGGAGGGGAACAGGGCACGCACCTGTGCCGGGGGCAGCGCGGCGAGCATGGCCAGTCCGCTCGCCGTGAGGGTCGCCGGCAGCCGCACCCCGACGTCGGTCACGAGCGGGGGGCGGCCCGGCGCGCGCTCCTCGATGACGTAGAGCACGTCCCGTCCGTGCAGCACGGCCAGGTGGGCGTTGTGGGTGGTGGCGTCGACCAGCCGGGCCAGCAGCGGCCGGGCGACCCGGGCCAGGGGCGCCTGGCGGGAGTAGGCGGAGCCGAGCTCGAACGCCGCGACCCCCAGGCCCCAGCGGCGCTCCTCGGGCAGGTGGACCACGAAGCCTTCCCGGCGCAGGACCGCCAGGAGGTGGTACACGCTCGACCGGGGCAGGTCCAGGTCGCGGGCGATGGCCGCGGCCGGCACGGGCGCGGTGTGCCTCGCCAGCAGCTTGAGCACCGCGAGCGCCTGCGCGGCGGCGGGAGCGTTCGGCACGGCATACAGGATCCCAGAGTTGTCTCGGATCCGAGACAGAACCCTGCTGGCAGAGGATGTCCGGACCCGGCGGCACGGGTGGAATGGGCGCATGAGCACCGAGATCGCCGCGCGACCCGCCGAGCAGGTCGCCACCGTCACCGTCGGCCTGGGGCCGGTGTCGTTCGAGGACGTCGTCGCCGTCGCGCGCCACGGCGCCCGGGTCGAGCTGTCCAGCGAGTCGCTGGAGGAGGTCCGCCGCAGCCGCACGGTCATCGAGGACCTCGCTGACGACGTCGAGCCGCACTACGGCGTCTCCACCGGCTTCGGCGCCCTCGCCACCCGGCACATCCCGACCGACCTGCGCGCCCAGCTCCAGCGCAGCCTCGTGCGCAGCCACGCCGCGGGCTCCGGCGCCGAGGTCGAGCGGGAGGTCGTGCGCGCGCTGATGCTGCTGCGCCTGTCCACCCTCGCCACCGGACGCACCGGCGTGCGCGAGGAGGTCGCCACCACCTACGCCGCGCTGCTCAACGCCGGCATCACCCCGGTCGTGCACGAGTACGGCAGCCTCGGCTGCTCCGGCGACCTGGCCCCGCTGGCCCACTGCGCGCTCGCGCTCATGGGGGAGGGCACGGTCCGCGACGGCTCGGGCCACCTCCGCGACGCCGGGGACGCCCTGACGGCGGCCGGGATCGCGCCGGTCGCCCTGCGCGAGAAGGAGGGCCTGGCGCTCATCAACGGCACCGACGGCATGCTCGGGATGCTCGTGCTCGCGATCGCCGACCTGCGCATGCTGCTGACCACCGCCGACATCACCGCGGCGATGAGCGTCGAGGCGCTGCTGGGCACCGACGCGGTCTTCGCCGCCGACCTGCAGGCGCTGCGCCCGCACCCCGGTCAGGCCGCCTCGGCCGCCAACCTGCGGGCCCTGCTCGAGGGCAGCCCGATCATGGAGAGCCACCGCGGCCCGGAGTGCACCCGCGTGCAGGACGCCTACTCGCTGCGCTGCGCCCCGCAGGTCGCCGGCGGTGCCCGCGACACGGTCGACCACGCCGCCGTCGTCGCGGGGCGCGAGCTCGCCGCCGCCGTGGACAACCCCGTCGTCACCCTCGACGGCCGGGTGGAGTCCAACGGCAACTTCCACGGGGCGCCGGTCGCCTACGTCCTGGACTTCCTGGCCATCGTCGCCGCCGACCTGGCCAGCATGTCGGAGCGGCGCACCGACCGGTTCCTCGACGTCTCGCGCAACCACGGGCTGCACGCGTTCCTCGCCGACGACCCCGGCGTGGACAGCGGGCACATGATCGCGCAGTACACCCAGGCCGCCATCGTCTCGGAGATGAAGCGGCTGGCCGCGCCCGCCAGCGTGGACTCGATCCCCAGCTCGGCGATGCAGGAGGACCACGTCTCGATGGGCTGGTCCGGCGCGCGCAAGCTGCGCCGCGCGGTCGACGGCCTGACCCGCGTGCTGGCGATCGAGCTGCTCACCGCCGCCCGCGGGATCGACCTGCGCGCCCCGCTGGAGCCCGCCGCGGCCACCGGCGCCGTGGTGGCCGCGCTGCGCGAGGTCGCCCCCGGCCCGGGCCGGGACCGCTTCCTCGCCCCCGAGATCGAGTCCGCCGTGGACCTCGTCGCGACCGGCGCCGCCGTGCGCGCGGCCGAGTCCGTCACCGGCCCCCTGAACTGACCCACCCGGCATACACCGTGCTCGCCCCCGACCGCTTTGCTCACCACCAGCCGCTTCCGGCGCCTCGTCGAGGCGCGGAAACCGGTCGGGGCTGAGCAAACCCGTCTCAACTGAGCAAAGTCCGAAGGAGACTGCAATGGAAGGCGCCCGTCCCGTCCGTGCCGCGCGCGGCACCACCCTCACCGCGAAGTCGTGGCAGACCGAGGCCCCGCTGCGGATGCTCATGAACAACCTCGACCCCGAGGTGGCCGAGCGGCCCGACGACCTCGTCGTCTACGGCGGCACCGGTCGCGCCGCGCGGGACTGGCGCAGCTTCGATGCGATGGTCCGCACGCTGACCACGCTGGAGAAGGACGAGACGATGCTCGTCCAGTCCGGCCGCCCGGTGGGCGTCATGCGCACCCACGAGTGGGCGCCGCGGGTGATCCTGGCCAACTCCAACCTCGTGGGCGACTGGGCGAACTGGCCCGAGTTCCGCCGGCTGGAGCACCTCGGGCTGACGATGTACGGCCAGATGACCGCCGGTTCGTGGATCTACATCGGCACCCAGGGCATCCTCCAGGGCACCTACGAGACGTTCGCGGCCGTCGCCGCCAAGCGGTTCAACGGCACGCTCGCCGGCACGCTGACCCTGACCGGTGGCTGCGGCGGCATGGGTGGCGCCCAGCCGCTGGCGGTCACCCTCAACGGCGGCGTCTGCCTCGTCGTGGACGTCGACGAGTCGCGGCTGCGCCGCCGGGTCGAGCACCGCTACCTCGACGAGGTGGCGCCCTCCCTCGACGCCGCCGTGGAGACCGCGCTGCAGGCCAAGGCCGACAAGCGGGCCCTCTCGATCGGCATCGTCGGCAACTGCGCCACCGTCTTCCCCGAGCTGCTGCGCCGCGGGGTCGACATCGACATCGTCACCGACCAGACCAGCGCGCACGACCCGCTGTCCTACCTGCCCGAGGGCATCTCGGTCGAGGACTGGCACGACTACGCCGAGGCCAAGCCCGAGGAGTTCACCGACCGGGCCCGCGCCTCCATGGCCAAGCACGTCGAGGCGATGGTCGGCTTCATGGACGCCGGCGCCGAGGTCTTCGACTACGGCAACTCGATCCGCGACGAGGCCCGGCTCGGCGGCTACGACCGCGCGTTCGCCTTCCCCGGCTTCGTGCCGGCCTACATCCGGCCGCTGTTCTGCGAGGGCAAGGGCCCGTTCCGCTGGGCGGCCCTGTCCGGCAACCCCAAGGACATCGCCGCCACCGACAAGGCCGTGCTCGACCTCTTCCCGGACAACGACCACCTGCACCGGTGGATCAGGGCGGCCGGCGAGCGGGTGGCGTTCCAGGGCCTGCCGGCGCGGATCTGCTGGCTCGGCTACGGCGAGCGGGACCGGGCCGGCCTGCGGTTCAACGAGATGGTGGCCTCCGGCGAGCTCGAGGCGCCGATCGTCATCGGCCGCGACCACCTCGACTGCGGCTCGGTGGCCTCGCCGTACCGCGAGACCGAGTCGATGCTCGACGGCTCCGACGCCATCGCCGACTGGCCGCTGCTCAACGCCATGATCAACACCGCCTCCGGCGCCTCGTGGGTCTCCATCCACCACGGCGGCGGCGTCGGCATCGGCCGGTCCATCCACGCC
This sequence comes from Oryzihumus sp., assembly GCF_036391795.1. Lineage (GTDB taxonomy): Bacteria > Actinomycetota > Actinomycetes > Actinomycetales > Dermatophilaceae > Oryzihumus. The sequence goes on along the minus strand of NZ_DASVZH010000033.1, from coordinate 4,021 downwards.
GGGCAGGTCTCCCTGGCCGACGGCACCGCGCTCGCGGCGGAGAAGCTCGCCCGCGTGCTGACCAACGACCCCGGCATGGGCGTCATCCGGCACGTCGACGCCGGCTACGACCTCGCCGAGCAGGTCGCGGCCGAGCGCGGGGTCAGGGTGCCGATGCGAGAGGGTCAGTGACGTCGGCGACCTGAGCGTCCAGCACGCGGATCACGTCGCTGCCGTCGGCGGTGAACGCCACGCCGTGGGCGCCCGCGCCGAGCGAGATGGTCCGGCCCTCGACCGTCGCGTCGGCCACCACCGGCCACGCGCGGGTCGAGCCGAACGGCGTGATGGTGCCGCGCTCGTAGCCGGTCACCTCCCTCGCCACCGCGGCGTCGGGCATCGAGAGCCGGTTGACGCCGAGCAGCGCGCGCAGCTTGGGCCAGGAGATCTCGCGGTCGCCGGGCACGAGGACGAACAGGTAGTCGTCCTCGGCCCGGCGCACCACGAGGGTCTTGATGATGTCGCCCGGCTGCACCCCGCGGGCAGCGGCGGCCTCCGCCAGGCTGCCCACCCGCCCGTGCCGGGTGACGGTGTGCGCGATACCGGTCGCCTGGATCGCCGCCGTGGCCCGTTCCTCAGACATGACTCCCACCCTAGGTTGATGACATGACGTTCGACGGCATGTGGGCCGAGCTCCTCCCGGTCGGCCGGGACCCGCAGACCGGTGGCTACCGCCGGTTCGCGTGGACCCGCACGGACCACGACCTGCGCGAGTGGTTCGCCGCGGAGGCCTCCTCGCGTGGGCTGGACCTGACGGTCGACCGCGCCGGCAACCAGTGGGCGTGGTGGGGAGACCCCGACGCCGACGGTCCCGGGTTGGTCCTCGGGTCGCACCTGGACTCCGTCCCCGACGGTGGCGCGTATGACGGGCCGCTCGGTGTCGTGACCGCCCTCGCCACCGTGGAGGCCTTGCAGCGTCAGGGTTTCCGGCCGTCCCGGCCGATCGGCGTGGTGAACTTCGCGGACGAGGAGGGCGCGCGCTTCGGCATCGCCTGCGCCGGCTCGCGGATCATCACCGGCGCGCTGGACGGCGACCGGGCCCGCGGGCTGCGTGACGGAGACGGCCGCACCCTGGCCGAGGCCATGACCGCCGCCGGGCAGGACCCCCGCGCCCTGGGCCGGGACGAGGAGACGCTGCGCCGGGTGGGCACGTTCGTCGAGCTGCACGTCGAGCAGGGCCGCGGGCTGGCCGACCTCGACCGTGCGGTCGCGGTGGGCTCGGCGATCTGGCCGCACGGGCGCTGGCGCCTCGACCTGGCCGGGGAGGCCAACCACGCCGGCACCACCCGGCTGGAGGACCGGCGCGACCCGATGCTGGCCCTCGCCGCCGCGATCACCGCCGCCCGGGACGCCGCGAGCGGTCAGGGCTGCGTCGCCACGGTCGGCAAGGTGCGCGTGGAACCCAACGGCGTCAACGCGATCCCCTCCCACGTGACGGCCTGGCTGGACGCCCGCGGACCGGCCGAGCCCGGCGTACGGGCGGTGGTCGAGGAGGTCGCCGAGCGCACGGGTGCGCGGCCGGTGGAAGAGTCCTGGACCGGGCCCACGCCGTTCGACCCGGCGCTGGCCGCCCGGCTGGCCGGCCTGCTCGGCGACGCGCCGGTCCTGGCCACCGGAGCCGGGCACGACGCCGGGATCCTGGCCACCGCCGGGGTGCCGACCGCGATGCTGTTCGTGCGCAACCCCACCGGCGTCTCGCACTCGCCGGCCGAGCACGCCGAGCACGCCGACTGCCTCGCCGGCGTCGAGGCCCTCACCACCGTTGCGCGCGAGCTGGCCTCATGAGCGGTGCGGGAAGCACTCGTCGCTGGCACGCGGCATACGCGCTGCTGCCCACCGGGCTCGCCCGGGAGGTGACCTTCGAGGTCACCGACGGCCGGTTCACCTCCGTGACGGCGGACAGCCCGCGCGGGGACGCCGCGCTGCTGCCCGGGGTGGTGCTGCCCGGGCTGGCCAACGCGCACAGCCACGCCTTCCACCGGGCGCTGCGCGGGCGCACCCATGCCGGCGGCGGCACCTTCTGGACGTGGCGTGAAGCCATGTATGCCGTGGCGGCGCAGCTGGACCCGGACTCCTACCTCGCGCTGGCGCGGGCGACGTACGCCGAGATGGCGCTCGCGGGGGTCACCTGCGTCGGGGAGTTCCACTACCTGCACCACGCCCCCGGCGGCGCGCCCTACGCCGACCCCAACGCGATGGGGGAGGCGTTGCGGCAGGCCGCGGCCGAGGCGGGGATCCGGCTGACCCTGCTGGACACCTGCTACCTGGCCGGCGGGCTGACGGCCGAGGGGCACCTGCCGCTCGGGGCGGAGCAGCAGCGTTTCGGCGACGGGACGGTGGAGCGGTGGGCGGCCCGGCTGTCCGCCCTGGCCCCCTCGGACGAGATGCGGGTGGGCGCCGCGATCCACTCGGTGCGCGCCGTGCCGCGGGAGGCCCTGGCCCCGGTCGCCGAGGCCGCCCGTGGCCTGGCCCCGGTCGCGGGGCCGCTGCACGTCCACCTGTCCGAGCAGCCCGCGGAGAACGAGGCGTGCCAAGGGTTCTACGGCCTCACGCCGACGGCGCTGCTGGAGGCCGAGGGCGTCCTGGGGCCGGACACCACGGCCGTCCACGCGACGCACCTGACCGACGGGGACATCGCGGCGCTCGGGCGCTCCCGGACCACCGCCTGCTTCTGCCCGACGACCGAGCGCGACCTCGCCGACGGCATCGGCCCGGCCCGGGCACTGCGCGACGCCGGCGCCCCGCTGTCCCTGGGCTCGGACCAGCACGCCGTCATCGACCTCCTCGAGGAGGCCCGGGCGCTGGAGATGCACGAGCGGCTGGACTCGTTGCAGCGCGGGCGGTTCCGGCCGGAGGAGCTGCTCGCCGCGGCCACCGCGCACGGAAGCCTGGGCTGGGAGGACGCCGGCCGGCTCGAGGCCGGTGCCCGAGCCGACCTCGTGGCCGTGCGCCTGGACAGCCCGCGCACCGCGGGCAGCGCCCCCGCGCAGGTGCTGCTGGCCGCCACCGCTGCCGACGTGGACACCGTCCTCGTCGACGGGCGGGTCGTGGTCGAGGCCGGCCTGCACCGGCTCGGTGACGTGGGAGCGTTGCTGCGCGCAGCGATCGAGCCCCTGTGGGAGGACCTGTGAGCACCACGCTGGTCACCGGCATCGGCGAGCTGGTCACGGGTGACCCGGCCCTCGGCGACGGCTCCGCGCTGGGGCTGCTGACCGACGCCGCCGTGGTCGTCGACGGCGACCACGTCGCCTGGGTGGGGCCGGCGCGGCAGGCCCCCGACGCCGACCAGCGGCGCGACCTGGGCGGCCGGGCGGTCGTGCCCGGCTTCGTCGACTCCCACTCCCACCTGGTCTTCGCCGGCGACCGGGCCGCCGAGTTCGCGGCGCGGATGTCCGGCACGCCCTACGACGGCGGCGGCATCGCCACCTCGGTCGCCGCCACCCGGGCCGCCACCGACGAGGACCTGCGCGGCCTGCTCGCCGCCCGGGTCGCCGAGATGCGCGCCCAGGGGACGACGACCGTCGAGGTCAAGAGCGGCTACGGCCTGACCGTCGAGGACGAGGCCCGGACGCTGCGCCTGGCCCGCGAGGTGACCAGCGAGACGACCTTCCTCGGCGCACACGTCGTCCCGGCGGACTACGCCGACCGGCGCGAGGACTACCTCGCCCTGGTCGCCGGCCCGATGCTGCAGGCCTGCGCCCCGCACGCCCGCTGGGTCGACGTCTTCTGCGAGCCGCAGAGCGCCCACGCCTTCACCGGCGACGAGGCCCGCGAGGTGCTGCTCGCCGGGCGCGCCGCCGGGCTGGAGCTGCGGGTGCACGGCAACCAGCTCGGCCACGGGCCGGGCGTGCAGCTCGCCGTCGAGCTCGGCGCGGCCAGCGTCGACCACTGCACCTACCTGGCCGAGGCCGACATCGACGCGCTCGCGGGTTCGCCCACCGTCGCGACGTTGTTGCCCGGCGTCGAGTTCTCGACCCGCTCGCCC
>NZ_DASVZH010000032.1:0-16111 GCF_036391795.1 Oryzihumus sp. | reverse complement strand
CGAGGTCGACGAAACCCGCACAACCCGGCCGGGTTGTGGGGGTTTCGTCGACCTCGGCGCGAGTGAGGGGCCTTCGCGTTCACCCCGCGGTCATTCCGTGACTGCCGCGCGTCTGCATGGCGCCCCTACGGTCCGCGTCATGAGTACTTCCCGCAGCCGCGTCCTGGCCGGCGCCGTCGCCCTCGCGCTCGTCTCCGGTGGCGGCGTCCTCGGAGGGGACCTCGCGTCCGCGACCGCGCAGTCCGGGTCGGCTGCGGTCGTCCCGTCCGCCGACCCCGTGCGGTCCGGTCGGCTCGACCTGGGGGCTCCTGACCTGGCCGAGACGCGGTCCACGCGGGCCCTCCAGCCCGGGGTGACCCTCACCGAGATCACCCGGGGTGGCGCAGACTCCCACCTGGTCTGGACCCTCGAGGCACTCATCCCCGCGTCCTCGAGCTCGCCCGACCCGGACGCACCGCCCCGGTCGATCTCCGACGAGGCCAGCGCCCGGGCGCAGGCGGACCGCCTGGCGGCCAAGGGGTTCCCCGCGAGGGTCGAGCGCGTGGCCCAGCCGCCGACAGCGGACGTGCCCGCCGGGACGCTGGGCTACCGGGTGAGGCTCGGCAGCTACGCGACCAAGGCCGAGGCCGATGCCGCCAACGTCAGGCTCGCAGCGGCCGGCGAGCACGCCTCGTCGGTCTACACGGGATGGGACGGCAACCCCGCGGACCGTGGGCCGTGGCACCTGAAGGTCGTCACCCTCGACCCGCGGTCGTTCCGCGGCACCCTGGACGCGTCATACGGACCGGACCTGCACGACCGGGAGACCACGTCGGCGCTCAGCCGCGCGGCGGGGGCAACGGTCGGGGTGAACGCCGGCTTCTTCGTGCTGGACCCCGCGGCCGGGGCGCCCGGCGACCCGGCCGGGGTCGGCGTCTACCGCGGGCGGCTGCTCTCCGAGCCCACGAACGGTCGCCCCGCGCTGGTGATGCACGACGACGGCAGCCGCACAGGGGTCGAGCGCCTGAGCTGGCAGGGCAGGGTGTCGGTCAATGGGAGAGGGGTGGGGCGTCTCGCTGGCGTGAACCGTGTTCCCGGCCTCATCCGCAACTGTGGCGGTGACTCCGGCGACAGCCCGACCGCGCTGCCGCTGCATGACGTCACGTGCACCGACGACAGCGAGCTCGTCGCCTTCACCCCGCAGTTCGGGACACGGACCCCCACGGGGCCGGGGCGGGAGGTCGTGGTCGACGCCCACCACGTCGTGCGGTCTGTGAACGCCGAGCGTGGGACCGCGCTCGCACCGGGCCTGACCACGGTGCAGGCCACGGGCACCTCGGCCGGTGCGCTGGCGGACGTCCACGTCGGTGAGCGTCTCGACGTCAGTGCCGGCCTCGTCGGGGAGGACGGGCACGCCCGGGCCACCGACCCGGGGACCACCATCGTCAACGGTGGCCCCCAGCTGATGCAGGGTGGGCGTGAGCGCATCACCCAGCAGCAAGACGGGATGGTGCACCCGGGCGACCCGAGCTTCGCCTACGGCTGGGTCGTCAAGCGGAACCCCCGCACCTTCGCCGGGGTGGACGCCCGCGGGCGCACAGTGATCGTCACGGTGGACGGACGCAGCACCGACGACCTGGGGTTGAGCATCCCCGAGGCGGCTGACGTGGCGCGCTCGCTGGGGCTGGTCGATGCGATCAACCTCGATGGCGGCGGCTCGACGACCATGGCGGTGGGCGGTCAGGTGGTCAACCATCCCTCGGACGCGACCGGCGAGCGGCCCGTCGGGGACGCCCTCCTGGTGCTGCCCACCCGCCGCTGAGGCCCGGGCGGCACGTCCGCGCCCGCGAGGTCGACGAAACCCCCACAACCCGGCCGGGACGTGTGGGTTTCGCCTCGGCGCGAGGGGCGGCCGCCGGAACGCGGGTCAGTCGGCGGCGGCGCCGTGCCGCCCGGCGCCGCCGGCGAACCGGCGGGCCCCTGCCAGGGTCTCCTCGGTGAGGGCGAACTGGCCGTGCCGCCACTCGTTGGCGATCGCCGCGCCCAGGTCCGTGCCGTGTTGTTCCAGGGCCGAGAGCCGGTCGTGACGCAGGCAGGTCTGCGGCAGCGCCGCCAGCTCCCGGGCCAGCTGCTGTGCTGCCGCCAGCGCCCGACCGGCGGGCGCCAGCCGGTTGACCAGCCCCATCCGCAGCGCCTCCTCGGCGTCGACGCTGCGGCCAGTCAGGATCATGTCCAGCGCGTGGCTCTGCCCGACCAGGCGAGGCAGACGCACGGTGCCGCCGTCGATGAGCGGCACGCCCCAGCGCCGGCAGTAGACGCCGAACACCGCGCCGGGGTCGGCGACGCGCAGGTCGCACCACAGCGCGAGTTCGAGCCCTCCGGCCACCGCGTGCCCCCCGACCGCGGCGACCACCGGCTTGGACAGGGTCAGTCGGGTCGGTCCCATGCCGCCGGGTCCGTCCCCGGGTGCGGCGGGCAGCGGCGCCCCCTCGGCGACCGCCTTGAGGTCCGCCCCCGAGCAGAACGTGCCGCCGGCACCGGTGAGCACCGCCACCGACTGGCCCGGGTCGGCGTCGAACTCCTCGAACACGGCCGTCAGCTCCGCGGCGTGCGCGGCGTCGACGGCGTTGCGCACCTCGGGCCGGTCGAGGACGACGGTGGTCACGGCGCCGTCGGTGGTCACCCTGATGCTCACGCGCCCTCCTCCGCCACGGCCGGTCGTGCCTGCACCCAGGTGCGGTCCGGCGTGAGGTAGCGGTCCACGACCAGTCCCGCGTCCTGCAGCGCCTGCTCGAACGCGCCGGTGCTCAGCGGCCGGGACCGGAAGGTGTGGGTCCACCGGGCGTCGGGGAAGAGGTACTCGACCACCACCGAGCGCACCCCGTCGCCGACGTCGTCGGAGGACAGCACCCGGACCACGCCGTCGCCGCGTCGCGTCTCACGCGGGACCTGGTCGTGCCAGTCCGCACCCTCACGCTGCACGAGCACGCAGCCGTCCTCGGCGACGTGGCGTCGGCAGGTCCGCAGCAGCCCCTGCCGGACCCCGGGGTCGCCGGCGTGGACCAGGAACGACGCGAGCAGCACCACGTCGAAGCGCTCGGCCAGATCGAGGGTCTCGATGGCGCTCGCGACGGTGCGGGCACCGTGGATGCGTGCCAGCATCGCGGCGGACTCGTCGACCGCCGTGACCTCGAAGCCGCCCTCCAGCAGGGCATGGGTCATCCGGCCTGCCCCGGACCCCAGCTCCAGCAGCCGGGCCGGCGGAGGGACCGCCGCCGCGATGACCTCCGGCTCGTCCCCGACCGGCAGCCGGGCGTACAGCTCCACGGCGCAGCCGTCCGGCGTCATGTCCCCGGGGCCGGTCCCGCGGTAGCCCTCCCGGGCACGTGCCTCCACGTCGTCATGCAACCTGCACTCCGGGACCGGCGCAACACGTCTTCGAGGCCACGGCCGTCATGGGGCCGCCATCGACCCGTCGGCTGACCAGCATGCTTGACCAGACCGGGGCTCCACCGGGGGTGGCTCGGGGGGCGGACGCAGGCGTACCTTCGGAATGAGAAGCCCCTGACCACCGGATCCGCAGCGGCCGGTTCCTGGCGCAGGGGGGCGCGTCCACCTGGGACGCCCGGGTCCCCACCGACTTCGTGGCGGTGGGGACCCGCTGTGTCGGTCGCCGCGGAACCCCCGGTATGGCGTGTGGCTGGTTTCAGGGGCCGGAGAGCAGGCCGCGCTGGATGGCGATGGACATGGCTTCCAGCTTGCTGTGCGCCCCCAGCTTGGCCGACAGGTTCGAGACGTGGTTGCGCACGGTGTTCACGCTCACGTCGAGCTCGGCGGCGATCGCGGCGTTGGACAGGCCCTGAGCCAGCCCGGCCAGCACCTCTTCCTCGCGCTTGGTCAGGGCCGGCTGCGCCCCGCCCGTGCGGGTGAGCTTGGGCAGCAGCCGGGCCAGCAGCTCCGGGGAGATGCTGGCCTCGCCCTGCGCGGCGGCCCGGACGGCGGTTGTCACCTCGGCCAGGCTCCGCGTCTTGGACAGGAACCCTGCAGCGCCGGCCTCCAGTGCCCTGACGAGCACGTCATCGGAGCCCGCGCCGGTCAGGACCAACACGTTCATGCTCGGGCGCAGTGCCCGCAGCTCAGGGATCGCCGCCACGCCGTCGCCGTCGGGCAGCCGGCGGTCCAGGATCAGCACGTCGGGCGAGGACGTCTGGACCCTCGCGCGGGCCTGGGCCAGCGTCTGCGCCAGGCCCACCGTGCTGAGGTCGGGCTCCTCGTCGAGGACGCGCGCCAAGCTGGCTGCGACGACCTCGTGGTCATCGACGATGAGCACGCGGATCGGGCGCGCGCCGTTGACGTGGTCCCCGGTGTCGTGGTCACTGTCCACGCTGTCACCTCCACGCGTCCTCCCTAGTATCCCTGCACTAGGAGCCCTGAGGCGCCGGCATCGCCGAACTGGCCGCGGGTAGTCGCACGATGGCGGTGTCCGAGGTGCCGACAAGGTCAGGCTGGTTCATGTCGCGCGTCCGTGTCCTCATCGCCGATGACCACCCCGAGATGCTGTCCGCGCTGGTCACCGCGGTGGAGGCCGATGCCCGCTTCGTGGTCGCTGCCACTGCCACCTGCGGGGAGCAGGCGACACGTCTCGCGGCCGAGCTGCCTCTGGACCTGGTCCTGATCGACGTGCGGATGCCGGGCGGCGGGCCGGCTACGGCTATGGCGATCGCCAGGCTGCCTCGGGCGCCGGTGGTCGTGGCCATCTCGGCCGAGATCGGCGTGAACACGGTGGCGGCCATGGTGGCCGCCGGGGCGGTCGGGTTCCTGGCCAAGGGGCGGATCGGGGAGACGCTCCCGGAGCTGTTGGCTCGCTGCGCCCACGGCGAGGTGGTGCTGGCCACGCCCACTGGCGCGGCTGCCCTGCGAGCGGTTCTGGGCTCCGGCCGTGTGGAGCTGCCCGAAGCGGTGGGCGGCGCGGCGGTGTGAGGCCGCCGGCTGCGCGCCTGTGGGCACCGGCCTGAAGCGGGCCGCCGACGCAGGTGCTGTGCTTACCATGGCGGCACATCGTCACTGAGGCCCGACCTTCTGGGGGCGAACGGGATGGAACAGCGCACCTGGCTCTCGACCGAGGAGGGCCCGGACGTCGGCCCGCAGATCATCTTCGGGATGGACCCTGCCGGCCGGTGCACCCTGTCGCTCGGCTCGGGACTGGCGGCGCTGGGGTTCCGCCCCGGTGAGATGGTCGGGACGGACCTCCTGGAGTTCTACCGCGACGACCCGCTGGGCACCGAGGCCCTCACCCGGGCCCTGGCCGGTGAGGCCTTCCACGCGGAGAGGGAGTACATCGGCCGTCGCCTCTCGCTGTACTTCGAACCGGTCTTCGATGAGGAGGGCACCTTCACCGGCGCACTCGGCGTCGCCACCGACGTCACCGAGCAACGCCAGCTCGAACGTGAGGCCCGCGCCGCGCGGCGGCGCGACTACCACCTGGCCGAGCTCTCCACCGCCCTGACCCGCGAGGTGCTGGACCTGCCGGCGTTGCTGAACGTGGTGGTCCGTGCGGTGACCGAGGTTGCCGGGCCGACCGGGGTGCTCTGGCTGCGCTCCGCCGACGGCGGGCGACTCAGCCCGGCGGCCGCGTGGGACCGCAGCAGGGCCGGTCGCGACATCGCCGCCATCCTGACGGAGGGGCACGATGTGACGTCGTACGCCCCCGAGGTCGCGGCCGCCGCGGCACTGGCGGCCCCGACGGTGCTCGACCCGGGCGCGTGCGCGAGGGCCACCGCCCCCGGCGGGCTGCTCGACCGGCTGGCGGCCCCGACGACCGCAGAGTCCGTCCTGCGCGTGCCCCTGCACTCCCGCGGGCAGCTCATCGGGCTGGTCGACATCGCCCGGACCGGGGCAGATGGGCCCTTCGGCGACGAGGACGTCGACCTGGTGGTGGACATCGCGGGACGCTGCGCCCTGGCCGTGGACAACGCCCTTCTGCTCAACGCCCACCGCCTGGCCCGCGAGGAGCTGGTGAAGTTCCAGGCCCTGGCCGACGCCTCGGACAACCTCATCGGCATCTCCGACACCGCCGACCGCCTCGTGTACCTCAACCCGCGGGTCGCCGACATCGGTCTCGCGGCGGACGGCCAGGACGTGTGGACGGCGCTGGCCACCTACATCGGGCAGGAGCCCACCGAGGCGATCCGGGCGCAGCGGAACACCGCCGGCCGCTGGTCCGGGCAGGTGCCCCTCCGCGTTGCCCACCATGGCGACGTCGTGGACCGCCTCGTCGACCTGGAATTGTTCCGTCTGCACCACCCGGACACGTCGGCGGACCTGGGGACCGCCTGGATCGCCTCGGACATCACCGAGCTGCGCGCCACGGAGGCAGCGCTCCGGGTCGCCAACGCCGACCTGCTCCGGTTCAACGCGCTCGTCGAGGCCTCGCCGGACTTCATCGCCATCGCGGGCCTGGACGGTGTCGTGCAGTACGTGAACCCGGGTGGACGCGCCATGATCGGCATTGGTGCTGACGTCGACGTCACGACCACCACGATCGCGGACTACCTCACGCCCGAGGGCCTGGCCGCCTCCGTCGAGGTCGAGCAGCCCGCCGTCGTCCGCGAAGGCCACTGGGAGGGGGAGTCCACCCTGCGCAGCCACAACGGGGGCCCTCCGATCCCTGTGGCCATCGCCAGCTTCCTCATGCGTGACGGCCGCACAGGGGAGCCGTTTGCCCTCGCCACCGTGCAACGGGACATCACCGAGAGCCGGGCGGCCGAGAGGGCCCTGCGGGAGCTGGCCGAACAGCGCGAGGCCCTGCTGACCCGGCTGGTCCACGCCCAGGACGCCGAGCGGGTCCGCATCGCCGCGGACGTCCACGACGACACGGTGCAGGCCTGCGCCGCGGTGGACCTGCGCCTGGGGCTGCTGCGGCGAGGCGTCCGGGAGCGAGCGCCGGAGCTGCTCGAGGAGCTGGAGAGCATGCAGGCCAGCGTGACCGGGGCCACCGAACGGCTGCGGGCCCTGCTGTTCGACCTCGAGCCCCCGGACCTGAGTGGGGGGCTGGCCCCGGCGCTGGCCAGGGCGGCAGACGAGGTGTTCGAGGGAGCCGCGGTGCGCTGCACCGTCGAGGGGGGCCAGGAACCGGCGATGCCCGAGGCGACGCGGGCCATGGCCTATCGGATCGCCAAGGAGGCCCTGGTCAACGTCCTCAAGCACTCCAAGGCCGCAAACGTCGCGGTGAGCGTCACCGGCGCGGGCGGGGGGCTCGAGGTCACGGTGCACGACGACGGCGTCGGGCCGGGAGCGGCGGTGAACGGATCCACGCCGGGGCACCGCGGGATCGCCGGCATGCAGGACCGGGCGACCCTTGCCGGCGGTCGGTGCGACGTGGGCGAGAGCCCGCAGGGGGGCACGTGCGTGACCCTGTGGCTGCCCGGTCCCGGCCGGTAGAGCCCTGCCTGGCCTCGGTCGGTAGTGAGCCCTGCCCGGCCCGGGCAGAGTGGCCTCTGCCGGGCCAGGTCCGCAGTGATCCCTTTGCACTAGGCGACCTGCCGCCCCTGCAACGGGCGGCGGCCGCGGGGCAGGGCCCACAGTGGTGGGTGCCGCCAACCGCAGCGAGGAGCACACGTGGACGACCTGACGATCTCCAGCGGGTCCCGAGGGGCCAGCACCGTTGTCCGTGTCGGGGGCGAGATCGACGCCTTCAGCGCCCCGAGGCTTCGCGAGTGGCTGGAGGCGGAGATCAACGCCGGGCACACGCACCTGGTGGTGGACCTCGAGGACGTGGGCTTCATGGACTCCAGCGGCCTCAGCGCGCTGATCGGCGGGCTGGCGGCGGCGCGGTCCCGGAACGGCTCGCTGTCCCTGGCCGGCCCGGGGGAGCGCATCCTGAGGGTCTTGACGATCACCGGCCTGACCGACGTCTTCGAGATCTTCTCCTCCGTCGATGCAGCGTGCGAGGCGTCCGACGGTGTGACCAGCCAGCGCTTCTGATCCCGATGCACTAGGTGGCCTGCTGCCGCCGCAACGGGCGCGGCCCTCGGCACCGGGCGCACAGTGGAGGCGCGCCGACCGGCCCATCCTCCCCCTGCGGAGCCGGTGGACGCACGGTGAGGGCACCGACCGGCCCGTCCCCCGCACTGCGGGGCCGGTCGGTGCCCGTGCGATGTGACGCCCCCTGACCCGGCGGCGAAGCACCGACCGTTCCAGCGGGCATCATCCGCCGGCGGCCGCCTGCGTCTGAGCCTCCGCACCCCCGGCACGTGCTTCACCGTGCTGGCCGACGGTCGTGCAACACTGCTCCCCGACGTCGGCGCCCTCATCCGTTTGCGGAGGGGGCTGGCGCCAACCCTGCGGGACAGTCGCGGGACCCGAGCCTGCTCGGCTCGGACCTCGATGCATCCGCAGGTCAGGAGGGCTCGCATAGTGGCCTAGTGCGGCGGTCTTGAAAACCGCTATGTCGGCAACGGCATCGTGGGTTCGAATCCCACGCCCTCCGCCCACGACGGGAACCCCGGGGCTCTGCGACCGGGGGTTCCCGCTCTCGCGATCCGCCCGCCCGTCACGCGGCTCTGGGTGAAGGGTTGACCACGCCGGGGTGCGGCGAAGTCTTCGTACTGGACAGCCCCTGGACCGCCCCGGCGCGGGCCATGTCCTCCGGGGCTGACCTGCGGGGACGCCACTGCGGCGGGCGAGTGGCAGGTTGTCGCCACTTGTGCCAAAGGTCTGTTCCGCGAGGTTTCTCATGGGTACCGTGATCGGGGTCGGACAACGATGTCGGCGTGTGCAGGCCCGAGGGGAGCCGGTCCCGTCGCCTGGGCACGCCGCCAGTGGAGCGAGGCGTACGGATGGGACTGACCGCCGAGAGTGCACAGCCCGGTGAGGGCTATCGGCACGAGGCGTTCCTGTGGTCGGGCGAGGATGAGTTCCTCTCCGGCACCGTGCCCTTCGTCGAGGAGGCCGTCGACCAGGGCCAGCCCATCCTGGTGGCGCTGATCCGCCCCCGCCTCGAGTGGGTGCGGCGGGAGCTCGGGGGCACCCCCGAGGGGGTCGTCTTCGTCGACATGGCCGAGCTCGGGCGCAACCCGGCCCGCATCATCCCCGCCTGGCGGGCGTTCGTCGACGACAACGGCGGCGGCTCGCGACCGCTGCGGGGCATCGGCGAGCCGGTCTGGGCCGGGCGGCGTTCCCCCGAGGTCACCGAGTGCCAGGTGCACGAGTCGCTGCTCAACCTCGCCATCGGGCCGACCGTGCCGCTGTGGCTGCGCTGCCCCTACGAGGCCGACGCGCTCGACGGTGCGGTCATCGACGAGGCCCACCGCAGCCACCCCCAGCTCGTGGAGCGCGGTGAGGAGCACGACAGCACCCGCTACGGCGGCATGGCCCACATCCGTGCGGCGTTCGAGCTGCCCCTGCCCGAGCCGGCGGCCGCGCAGGTGGACGTCGAGGAGTTCGGCGTCGGGGACCTCGGCCGGCTGCGGGCGCTGGTCGGGCAGCGGGCCAGCGAGACCCGGCTGCATCCGGACCGGGTCGAGGACCTCGTGCTCGCCGTCCACGAGGTGAGCGCCAACAGCGTGGACCACGGCGGCGGGGGTGGGGTGCTACGCGTCTGGCGCGAGCCCGACCGGATCGTGTGCGAGGTGCGCGACCGCGGGCGCATCGACGACGCCCTGGTCGGGCGGCGCACCCCGACGCTGGAGCAGGGCCGGGGCAGGGGCCTGTGGCTGGCCAACCAGCTGTGCGACCTGGTCCAGATCCGCTCGCTCGCCGACGGCACCGCCGTGCGCGTCTCCTGCTGGCTCTGATCTCGGCCCTGACCTGCGGCGACGGTTCGCGGCGCGTGGCCGGTGCCGCGCGTACCACAGGGTCCCCGCCCCGGCGAAATTCGGGCCGTCCTTGTGCTGGATAGAACCCTGGCGGAGACGAGTCATCGTGCTAACGTGACGACCGGTTGCAGTTGCAGTTCCTCGCAGGTCGAAGAAATGCCCGCCCACCAGCGGGCTTTTTTCATCAGAACGGGCATGTCCCGCAGGTGTGGGGGTAGTGCGGCAGCCTGGAGCCCGCGAGGTGTGGGCTCCATTGGCCACACAAGGAAATGAGTTATCCCCATGGCACAGGGCACCGTCAAGTGGTTCAACGCTGAGAAGGGCTTCGGCTTCATCGCTCAGGATGGTGGCGGCCCGGACGTCTTCGTCCACTACTCCGCCATCCAGACCAACGGCTACCGCTCCCTCGACGAGGCGCAGCGCGTCGAGTTCGAGGTCACCCAGGGCCCGAAGGGCCCGCAGGCCGACGCCGTTCGCCCTCTCTGAGAGTCGAGCTGCAGCTGACGCACTGACGTCGCACAGCACGAAGCCCCCGGGACCTGTCCCGGGGGCTTCGTCGTGTCCGGCCCGTGGTCGACCCAGCTCCGGTATGCCGTGTGGCCGGCGTCAGTGCAGGCCGGCGAGGAACGTCTTCGCGAGGGGTGCGGCGACGTCACCGCCGCTCTTGCCCTCCTCCACGAGCACCGCGAAGGCGATGTCGCCCTGCCAGCCGGTGAACCAGGCGCGGGTCTTGTACGGCTTGCCGGTGCCGAACTCCGCCGTGCCGGTCTTGCCGTAGACCGGGCCGCCGGGAGCGTCGTTGATCTTGGTGCCCGTGCCCGAGGTGACCACCAGGCGCATGAGCTGCTGCAGCTGGCTGACCGCCTGGGCGTCCAGCGCCTTGGGGGTGCGGTCGACGCCCTGCGGGGCCGGGGACGTCACGAGGACGGGCGGGAGGTAGCTCCCGCGGGCAACCGAACCGGACATGACCGCCAGGGCTGCGGGGGAGACCAGCGTCTTGCCCTGCCCGAAGGCGGTCGTCGCGCGCTCGGTGGCTCCGCTCGCCGGCGGGATGCTGCCGTCGAATGCCGGGACGCCGAGGTTCTTGGCCCAGCCGGCGCCGATGCCGAGTGCGGTGGCCGCCTGGTGCAGGTCGTTGTTGCCCAGCCGGCTCACCCCCAGGCCGATGAACGCGGTGTTGCAGGACTTGGCGAAGTCCTGGGAGAACGGCACGGTGCCGAACTTCTCGCCCTCGTAGTTCTGCATCGTCGTGCCCTCGACGGTGACCTTCGGCGGGCAGTTCACCGGGGTCGTCGGCGTCAGGCCATGCGTGAGCAGGGCGTAGGTCGTGGCCACCTTGAGGGTCGACCCCGGGGCGTACTGGCCGCGCAGCGCGCTGTCGATGCTCTGGCCGGCGCTGTTGGCCACGGCCAGCAGCTGGCCGGTCTTGACGTCGACGGCGACCAGCGCCGACGGGACGTTCTTGCTGCCGGTGAGCGCTGCCTCGGCGGCGCTCTGCACCTTGGGATCGAGCGTCATCGTGACCGAGGCGCCGTCCTTGGGGGGCACCGTGAACAGCTCCGTGCCGGTCGCGCCGCCCACCCGGATGGAGATGCCCGGCGTGCCGCCGAGGACCGTGTCGTACGCTGCCTGGACTCCGGTCAGGCCGGCGCGGTCGCCCACGGCGAACCGGCCGTTGCTGGCCTGGATCCGGTCGGCGCTGACCATGCCGTAGGAGCCGAGCAGCGGCTGGGCAAACGTGCGGCTCGCGGCCAGGGGCTGGTCCCGGGTGGGGTGCACGACCCCCGGCAGGGCGTCCAGGCTCGCCTTGATCGGCGCGAAGTCGCTCTCGCGGTAGGTGATGACGTCGATGACCTGCGAGGACTTCGCCGCCTTGGCCTTGGCCAGGGCCGTCACCAGCGTTCCGGGCGCCGTGTGCGTCAGCTTCTCCACGGCCGTCGCGGCCGCCGGGGTCGCCTTCGCCGGGTCGAGCCCGATGTCGTAGACGGTGCCGTTCGTCACCAGGGGCTGGCCGTTGCGGTCGAGGATGTCGCCGCGCTTTCCCCACGTGTGCTCGAAGGACAGGGCGGTGCCCGCCGGCACCTTGGGGTGCCACAGCGACGTCGTGCCGTTGGCGACGACCCCCCATATCTGGTTGGTCTTCTTCAGGCCGACCGACTCGTCGTAGGCCCACGTCCGGCCCGTGCCGACCTGCCACGCCACGTGCAGCTCGGCCGTGCCGGTGTCGCCGTTGCGGTGGACGTCGGTCACGGAGACCTTGACCGGCACGGCGCCCAGTGGCCCGGTGGTCGCGCGGAAGCTGGCCGCGACCTGCTTCGGCGAGGACCCGGCATACGTCGCGATCGGGTCGTCGAGCTTGCGGGCGGTCCAGGCCCGGGCGAAGGAGGTCGCGGCGGTGTTGGCCGCGCGGTCGTCGCGCGCCCCCTCACGATGCTGGAGCAGGACGTACCCCCCGGCCGCCGCTCCCACCACGAGGACCCCGCCCACGATCGAGGGGAGGAGGATGCGTCGATTCATGGGGGCCATCAAACCTCATGTGGCTGGGTTGTCCCGAAACGCCGGTGCCGGCATACCCTCCCGCGAGGGCGCGACGCATGGCAGGCTCCAGCCATGAAGAGCACCATGCAGGACACCCAGCTGCTCATCTCCCGCATCCTCCTCAACGGCACGCGCATGCATGCCGACCAGGAGGCCGTCACCTGGACCGCCGAGGGTCCCCGGCGCACGTCGTACGCGGAGGTGGGCCGCAAAGCCGCCCAGCTGGCGCATGCGCTGCGCGGTCTCGGGATCGACGGCGACCAGCGCGTGGCGACCTTCATGTGGAACAACGCCGAGCACCTGATCAGCTACCTGGCCGTGCCCTCGATGGGTGCCGTCCTGCACGCGCTGAACATCCGGCTCTTCCCCGAGCAGGTCATCTATGTGACCAACCACGCGGAGAACCAGGTCGTCATCGTCGACAACTCCCTCGCCGCCCCGTTCAGCAAGCTGCTGCCGCACCTGGCCACGATCCGTCACGTCATCGTCAACGGGCCGGTCCCGGACGAGGTCCGCAACGCCCTGGCCGGCGCCAGCGACCGGATCGAGGGCGTGCACGACTGGGACGAGCTGCTCTCCGGACAGCCGGACACCTTCGACTGGCCCGAGCTGGACGAGACCTCGGCGTCGTCGATGTGCTACACCTCCGGCACCACCGGCAACCCCAAGGGCGTCGTCTACTCCCACCGCTCCAACTACCTGCACACCATGCAGGTCTGCATGCCGACCAGCCTCGACATCCGCCAGGGCGACCGGCTGCTCGCCGTGGTGCCGATGTTCCACGCCAACGCGTGGGGCCTGCCCTACGCCGCGCTCATGGCCGGGGCCTCGCTGATCCTGCCGGACCGGTTCCTGCAGGCCGAGCCGCTGGCCCGGATGATCGAGACCGAGAAGGTCACCGGTGGCGGCGCGGTGCCGACCATCTGGAACGACCTGCTGCGCTACCTGGACCAGAACCCCACCGACTGCTCGTCGGTGCGCTCGGTCGTCGTCGGCGGCTCGGCGTGCCCGCCGGCACTGATGCGGGCGATGCAGGAGCGGCACGGCGTCACGGTGGTCCACGCCTGGGGGATGACCGAGATGTCCCCGCTCGGCTCGACGGCGGTCGCCCCGGTGGGCACGACCGGTGAGGAGCACTGGCGCTACCGGGAGACGCAGGGTCGGGTCTCGCTCTCGCTGGACTACCGCCTCGTCGGCCCGGACGGTGCCGAGCAGCCGTGGGACGGCACCAGCGTCGGCGAGGTCGAGGTGCGCGGGCCGTGGATCACCGGCGCCTACTACGACAACGGCCAGAACACCGAGGCCGAGCGGGCTGACGCCGAGAGCAAGTTCGACGACGGCTGGCTGCGCACCGGTGACGTCGGTTCGCTGACTCCCGACGGGTTCCTCGTCCTGACCGACCGGGCCAAGGACGTCATCAAGTCCGGCGGCGAGTGGATCTCCTCGGTCGACCTCGAGAACGCCCTGATGGCGCACCCCGATGTGGTCGAGGCCTCCGTGGTCGGGGTGCCCGACGAGAAGTGGGGGGAGCGGCCGCTGGCCACCGTGGTGCGTGCCCCCGGGGCCACCGTCGACGCGGCGCAGCTTCAGGAGTTCCTGGCCGCCAAGCTGGCCCACTGGCAGGTGCCCGAGCGCTGGGCGTTCATCGACGAGGTGCCCAAGACCAGCGTCGGGAAGTTCGACAAGAAGGTCCTGCGCCAGCGGTATGCCGAGGGGCAGCTCAGCGTCGAGACACTCACCTGACGTCTCGGGCGCGTTTGGGGAACTCACATGTGGTCCGTCTACACTCCCTCGGTTACAGCCGGGTGTGCGCGCCATGCGCGCTGCCCGGGCCGGTACAGGAAGGCTCTTGAGTGACCCGCTCACGCGCGGATCGCGGCCGAGGCAGGTCGCGTCGGGAGGCCCTCGACACCCGCTCCGGGGGCGAGGGCCTCGACACGAGCGCGTCCGAGCCCGGCACCCGGCGGGCCAGGAGGGACGAGCACCGGCGAACCCACCGGCATCCCCTCCTGCGGCGCGGCGCCATCATCGGCGCGGCGGTCATGGCGGTGGTCCTCGTGCTGGGCCTGCTGGCCTACATCAAGCTCAACGGCAACATCCACAAGCTCGACCTCGCCGGCCAGCTCGGCTCGCGGCCGAAGACCCAGGCGAGCGTCAACGCCCAGACCGACCTGCCACCGATGAACATCCTCGTCATGGGCTCGGACACGAGGAACCTCGGCAAGGGGGTGTCCGGGTTCGGCAGCGTCCAGGAGATCGCGGGGGCCCGCTCGGACACCACCCTCCTGGTGCACCTCGCCGCCGACCGCAAGTCGGCCCTCGTCGTGAGCATCCCTCGGGACACCATGATGAAGGGCCCGGTCAGCTGCAAGGACAAGAACAACGACATCACCACCTGGCCCGAGCGTCAGTTCAACTCCAACTTCGAGCTCGGCGGGCCGGCGTGCACGATCCGCACGGTCGAGCAGAACACCGGCATCCGCGTCGACCACTTCATGGTGCTGAACTTCCTCGGCTTCGAGGCGATGGTGGACGCGCTCGGCTCGGTGCCGGTCTGCGTGCCCAAGGCGGTCAACGACCCCAAGAGCGGGCTCAAGCTCCCCAAGGGCCGCAGCGAGGTCACCGGGGCGCAGGCCCTGGCGTTCGTGCGGGCCCGCTACACCCTCGGTGACGGCTCCGACCTCAGCCGGATCGACCGGCAGCAGGCGTTCCTGTCCTCGATGGTCCAGGTGGCCACGAGCAGCGGCACCCTGCTGCGCCCCGACAAGCTGTTCCGCTTCCTCGACGCGGCCACCAAGTCGCTGACCACCGACCCCGGCCTGGGTGACCTGAACTCGCTGCGTGAGGTGGCCCAGAGCGTGCAGGGCCTGTCCTCCTCGCAGATCCGCTTCCTCACCGCCCCGACCCAGCCGTACCCGCCGAACCCGGCGCGGGTGGAGTTCACCCCCAAGGCGTCGGCGCTGTGGGAGGCGATCGCCAAGGACGACCCGCTGCCGGGCACCGGGTCGAAGAAGGCCCCGACCGGGCCGGTCACGCCCGCGCCGTCGCAGGAGCCGCTGATCGTCACCCCGGACAAGATCCACGTCTCCGTCATCAACGACTCCGGCGTCTCCGGCATCGCCCGCCAGGATGCCGGCGACCTCGAGCTGCAGGGCTTCCAGGTCGACGGGTACAAGTCGGGCAGCAACCCGCACAGCGGCGTGATCGTCAGCTACAGCCCCAGCAAGGCCGACTCGGCGCGCACCGTCGCCGCTGCCTTCCCCGGCGCCAAGCTGAGGGAGGACGACCTGCTCGGCGAGGCGATCGAGGTCAGCGTCGGCACCAACAGCCCCAACGTGGTGGCCGTGCCCAACCGGGTCGGCACGCAGGCGCTGCCCACGCACACCCTGTCCGCCACCGTCCCCACCACGACGCCGACGTTCAAGGCCCGCGTGGCCAATGCCGACATCTGCTCGATGAACTGACCATGCGTCGGGGCAGGGCGGCAGGCCGTTTTGCCCCGGCGGTGCGCGGGCGGATAGCCTGTGCAGGCTCACGGTCCGTGAAGGTGCTTCGGCACAGCCGTCGCCGTGCGCTCGGAGGCGTCGCCTAGCCCGGTTTATGGCGCCCGCCTGCTAAGCGGGTTGAGGTTAATCACCTCTCGCGGGTTCAAATCCCGCCGCCTCCGCTCCGAAAAAGGGCCCCTGACCTGCGGAAACGCAGGTCGGGGGCCCTTCGGTTTCGCCCGCGTCCACATCGCGTCCACATCGTTCGAACAAACGTTCTGTGCGTGTTCCCTC
>NZ_DASVZH010000031.1:0-12706 GCF_036391795.1 Oryzihumus sp. | reverse complement strand
CCGGCTGCTCCCCTCCGTGGCCCGCACCCTGGCCGCGGCCGGCGCCATGGCCGTGCCGGTGTGGCTGGCCGGCCGCGCCCTGTCGGCCGCGCTGACCGGCCAGGCAGGGGCAGCCGTGACGGTGCTGGTCTGCGCCGCCGTCGGCGTCGGCACGTATGCCGGCGCCTCCTCCGCCGTGCACGCCCCCGAGCTCGGGCTGCTGCTGCGCAGCGTCGGCCGGCGGGGCCGCCTGCGGGGTGAGCTGACATGAGCCTTGCCGTCGACCTGCGCCGCACCGTGGCGCAACGCGCGGTCGCCCGCGCCTGGCCGCTGCTGCTGCCGGTGCCCGCCGCCCTCGCGGCGTGGCTGGGCGTGACCCAGCCCCGCGTGGCCGTGGCCCTGGTCCTGGTCGCCGCCGTGGTGGTGACGGTCGCGCTGCGACCGGCTGTCGCGGCATACGCGCTCATCGTGGTGACCCCGCTGACCGCCGGCATCGACCGCGGTTCGGCCATCCCCGTGCTGCGGCCGAACGAGGCCGTCGCAGCCCTCGTCGGCGCCGGCCTGGTCCTGCGCTGGCTGGTCCGGGTCCGCGAGGGAGACCGGCTGCGCCTCCGCCTGAGCCAGATCGAGTGGTCCCTGCTCGCCATGGCAGTGGCGAGCTCGGTCCTGCCCCTGCTGTTCATGGCGCTGCGGCAGCGCCCGGTCACCTCCGACGACCTGCTCTACGCCCTGGTGATGTGGAAGTTCGGCGCGGTCTACCTCATCGTCCGCGTGAGCATCCGCACCGAGACCCAGGTGCGCCAGTGCATCCGGCTGTCCATCGGTGTCGCGGGGGTCGTCGCCGTCATCGCGATCCTCCAGGCCCTGAACCTCATGCACGTCCGCAGCATCCTGGCCACGTACTTCGTGCCCAACGGCAACGTCGGAGCGCTGGCCAACCCGCGCGGTGGCTCCACCCTCGCCCTGCCGGCCGCCGTCGCCGACCTGATGATCTACAACCTGGCGCTGCTCGTGGGCCTCTCCCGCCGGACCCGGCGGCCCCGCGTACTGGCCTGCTTCGGGGTGCTGTTCGTCATCGCGGCGGTGTCGGCTGGTGAGTTCTCCAGCGCGCTCGGCCTCGTGATCGGCGCGGTCGTCGCCGCGATCGTCGTGCGCCGGCCCCGGATGCTGCTGCTCGGCCTGCCGCTCGGCGCCCTGGCCGCGCTCGTGGCCTGGCCGATCATCGCCGTCCGGCTCACCGGCTTCGGAACCGCCTCCGGCCTGCCGGAGAGCTGGCAGGGGAGGCTGCGCAACCTGCAGAGCTACTTCTGGCCCCAGCTGACCGACCCCGGCAACGTCCTGCTCGGCGTGCGCCCGAGCGCCCGGGTCGTCGTGCCGTCCCAGGCCACCGGCTACGTCTGGATCGAGAGCGGCTACACCTGGCTGGTCTGGGGCGGCGGCGTCCTGCTGCTGCTCGCCTTCGTGTGGTTCGTGTGGGCCTCGACCCGGCACGCCCGGGTGGTCAGCAGGGCCCGGCACGACGCCGTGGGGGCGGCGGCGACCGGACTGCTCGTCGGGGTGGTCGTCATGACCGTGCTGATGCTCTTCGACCCCCACCTGACGTACCGCGGAGCCGCGGACGCCTTGTTCATCCTTGCCGCCCTCGCCCAGACCGGGCGTGGCAACGGTTCACCTCCCGCCGTGGCGGCGGCCAACCCTGAGGAAGCGGTGGCGACATGACCCTGACCCAGATGCCCGGCGGCGGTGCCGTCGAGGACCGGCCGCGCAACCTGCTGCGCGCCCATACCGTGTTCATCCTGGCGTTCACCGCCGTCGTCGGGCTCGGCGCCGCGGCCTACAGCCACACCCAGGCTGCCTCCTACACGTCGGTGGCCCGGGTGGTCGTGGAGCCCCAGATCCTGCCCAACGGCGGTGCGGCACCGGTGCCGGACATGGGCACCGAGAAGATGCTCGCACTCTCCAGCGCCGTGACGGCCGAGGCGGCCGACACGCTGGCGACGTCCCCCACGGACGCGGCGAAGGGCGTTGACGTGGCGGTCCCCGTGGACACCCATGTCCTGGAGTTTCACGCGACCGAGGCCACGGCAGAGGATGCTCGGCGCACCGCCGACGCATTCGCCGCCGCGTACGTCGACTTCCGGGCGACGGGCGACACCGGCGGCAGCCGCCCGGTCCCGCTCAAGGCGGAGGTCATCTCCCCCGCGACGACGCCCACCGCGCCGGCAGGGACCAGCGCCCTGCTCCAGATCGGCGCCGCGGTCCTGCTCGGCCTGACCCTCGCGGTCGGCGCCGCAGCCCTGCTCGACCGAGGAGATCGGCGGGTGCGCGGGGCCGGGCGCCTGGCCGCCCTCACCGACGCGCCCGTGCTCGCGGTCCTGCCCCGCCCCCGGGTCAAGGGCGCGCGCCGGCTGGTCCTGGCCTCCAGCCCCGAGTCCTCCGTCGCGGAGTCCTACCGCTTCCTGCGCACCCGGGTCCTGGACCCGATGCTGCCGTTGGGCAGCACGACCGTGGTCATCACGTGTGCCGACGACCGAGACCGCGAGGCCCGGGACGTGGTGGTCGCCAACCTCTCCGCGGCCGCCGCGGAGAACGGCTGCACCGTGGCCGTCGTGGCCGACCCCCCGTCCCGCACTGCCCTGGAGGGGCTGCTCGGCGACGGGGTGCCGCTGCTCGAGCTGTACGACGCGGCGGGGCTCGGCCCGTCCGTGCACGAGCTCACGCAGACCCACGACGTGGTCGTGGTGCAGGCTGCCCCGGTGACCGCGTCGGCGGCCACCATCGGTGCCCTGCGCCAGGGCGACCTGGCCATCCTCGTCGCGGACACGAAGCTGTCCGACCGCGCGGCGGTCCGCGCCGCACACCGCCTGGCCCGGGAGGCGTCGGTCGGTCCGGTGTGGAGCCTGCTGACCGCCGGCTGCAGCGCCCGCGGGGCCGGGATCCGGCGCCGCGACCCGGCACGCCGGGCGGCGGCGTCCGCCGACGAGGCCCGTCAGCTGGCCCGCGTCGCCGACGAGGCCGGCCACAAGGGGGTCGCGTGAGGCGGACGGCGCGCCGGCACGTCCTGCTCGTCGTCGAGAACGTCTCGCTCGCGCGGGAC
This sequence comes from Oryzihumus sp., assembly GCF_036391795.1. Taxonomy (GTDB): domain Bacteria; phylum Actinomycetota; class Actinomycetes; order Actinomycetales; family Dermatophilaceae; genus Oryzihumus. Next base: position 9,630 of record NZ_DASVZH010000031.1, on the reverse strand, counting down.
CACCGGCTGCGCAAGCAGGCGTCGTCGCTCCAGGCGGCCGGGTACGAGGTCACGGTCATCTGCCGGCGGGACCCGGGCAACGCCCTGTCCGGGGTGCGGGTCCTGGACTACCCCGCGCCACCGGACGGGCAGAGCCGCCTGGCGTTCGTGCGGGAGTACGGCTGGTCGTGGCTCATGGCCGCGGCCCTGACGTGGCGGGTCTGGCTGACCCGGCCGTTCGGGGTCCTCCAGGTGTCCGGAACCCCCGACATCTACTTCACCCTCGCCGCACCGTTCCGGCTGTTCGGGGTGACCGTGGTCCAGGACCAGCGGGACCTGTCCCCGGAGGTGTACGTCGCGCGATACGGCGGGGCGGGCGGACTGGTGCACCGGCTCCTGCTGGCCTGCGAGCGGACCAGCTTCCGCCTCGCCGACCGTGTCGTGACCGTCAACGAGACCCTGCGCGCGGTGGTGACCGGGCGCGGAGGGCTGGCCGCCGAGGACGTCACCGTGGTGGGCAACGGCCCGCGGCTGGACCGGGTGACCCCGCCGCGGGAGCCGCGCCCGGACGGGGCGGTCTGCTGCTGGGTGGGCCTCATGGGACCCCAGGACCGGCTCGACCTCCTCGTCGAGGCCCTGGCCCGGCTGGTCCGCGAGCGCGGGCGCACCGACGTCCGGGCCGTCCTCATCGGCGACGGGGAGTCCCGCCCCGACACCGAGGCGCTGGTCGACCGGCTCGGGCTGCGCGAGCACGTCGAGCTCACCGGCTGGCTCGACGAGGCCGAGGTCTTCGCCCGGCTCGCCGCGGCGGACGTCGGCCTGGAGCCCAACATGGGGCCGGAGGTCAGCCCCGTGAAGGTGATGGAGTACATGGCCTCCGGCCTGCCGTTCGTCGCGTTCGACCTGCGCGAGACGCGGGCTCTGGGCGGGGACAGCGGTCGCTACGCCACGCCGGGCGACGTCGCCGCGTTCGCCGCCGCCGTCGACGAGCTGACCCGAGACCCGGGGCTGCGGGCCCGGCTGGGTGCGGCCGGCCAGCAGCGGGTCAGGGACCGGGTGGCGTGGGAGCACCAGGAGGCGGCGTACCTGCGGCTGTTCGACGAGCTGTTGCCGCTGCGCCCGGCCGGGGTTGAGGTGCCCGCATGACCCGGGCCGCGCACGTCACGCCGCTGCGCCGGGCCCGCCACCTGGCCCGCGTCCGCCTCTCGGAGAGCCCCGCGCTGTACCTGCCGATCGCGCGCCGTCGCTACCCCGGGCCCAGCCCCGAGGTCATCAGCGACGAGACCGAGATGGTCATCGACGGCTACACGCGCTGCGGCAGCACCTTCACCGTGTACGCCTTCCAGCTGGCCCAGCCGCGCCCGGTGCGACTGGCCCACCACCTGCACGCCAGCGCCCAGCTCGTCGTGGCGGCCCGGCGCGGGCTGCCGGCCCTGGCGGTCATCCGGGCACCCCGGCCGGCGGTGCTGTCCCAGCTGGTCCGGGAGCCGCACGTCGACCTGCGCGACGTGCTGGTGGCCTACGCCCGTTTCTACGAGCAGCTGCTCCCCCACCGGGATGCCATGGTCGTCGGCGAGCTCCAGCGGCTGACCCGGGATCTGGGCGCGGTGGTGCGCCGGGTCAACGACCGGTTCGGCACGGACTACGCCGAGCCGCTGCTGGACGAGGAGCAGCGACGGGAGTGCACCGAGCTGGCGACCGCCCGCTCGAGCCTGTCGCCCGTGCTGCTCGGCTTCGAGTCGGGGACGGTCAGCCGCGAGCAGCTGCGCGCCGCGCGCACCACCGTCGGTGCCGGCGTCAGCTACGGCGGGAGCGCACCGGCCAGGCAGGCCCTGTGGGTGCCCTCGGCCGAGCGCGAGCAGGAGAAGGCGGCGCTGGCCGAGGCGTGGGAGGAGGCCTCCCCCCGCCTGCGGTATCGCGCGCAGCTCGCCTACGAGCTCTTCGCCGGGGCGGACGCCCAGCCGATGGCCTGAGGCCCGGCGGCGCGGTTGCGTGACACACACGACCGCGGCGCCCGGCCCGGGCCGCCGCGGTCGTGTGTGGCGGTGCTACTTCAGCGAGGCGGGCACGTCGGCGCCGTCACCGATCTGGGTCAGGTGCTGGGCGTAGGCCTTGACCTCGGCCTTGGTGACCAGCTGGCCCTCGAGCTTCTTGTCGGCCTCGACCGAGGAGCCGGACATCACCTGTGCGGCGATGTCCGCGACCCGCTGGCCGAGCTCGAACGGGGACTCGGCGTTGGTCGCGTACATCTCGCCGGAGGCGATGGCGGCCAAGGCGTCGGAGATGCCGTCGTTGCCGACGAGGGTGACCTTGCCCGCGAGGTTGCGCGACTTCAGCGCAGCCAGCACGCCCATCGCCATCTCGTCGTTGGCGGCGTAGACCCCGTTGATGTTGGGGTTGGCCTGCAGGATGTTCGTCATGACGTTGAGCGCCTTGCCGCGGTCGAAGTCGGCCGCCTGCTTGGCCACCACCTTGATGCCGGGGTGCTTGGCGATCTCCTCCTCGAAGCCCTTGGAGCGGTCCTGGGCCACGTTGGTGCCGAGGATGCCCTGGATCTCCACGGCGGTGCCCTTGTCCCCCATCCCCTTGGCGAGGGCGTCGGCGGCGTTGCGGCCGGCCTGGATCGCGTCGTAGCCCACGAAGCTGGCGAGCTTGCCGCCGTCGGGGTGGCGGTCGAAGGCCATGACGGGGATGTTGGCCGTGTTCGCCGCGGTGACGCTGGCGGTCGCGGACTGGCTGCCCACCGGGTCGAGGATCAGGATGCCGGGCTGCTTCGTCAGCGCCGTGGTGGCCAGGTTGAGCGCGGTGGAGTCGCTGTTGTTGGCGTTCTGCACGTCGAGCTGGATGCCCTTGGTGGACGCCTGGGCGGCGGCGCCGTTCTTCACGGACACGAAGAACGGGTTGTTGAGGGTGCTCATGACCATGACGGCCTTCTTGCTCTTGCTGGCCGTGTGGCTGGTGCCACCGGCCTCCGCACCGGGGCGGCTGCATCCGGCCAGGGCCAGCCCGGCCGCGCTGAGCAGGGCCACGCCGGCGAGCATCGTGGTGTTGTGACGCACGGGAATCTCCTTCGACTGCTTCGGGACTGCGCTGTGGGTGGGGCTCAGGCGGACACGAGCTCGGTCGCGTCCTGGTCGGTCCGGGCCGTGGCGCCCGGCGGGCGTCGCCGGAACCAGCCACGGATGACGTCGGCGTTGCGGTCGAGGAGGACGGCGAACAGGATCACCAGGCCCTTGACCACGCTCTGCAGGAACGGGCTGACGTCGAGCAGGTTCATGCCGTTGTCGATCACGCCGAGGATGAGGGCGCCGACGATGGTGCCGACGAGGTCGCCCCGGCCTCCGGCCAGGCTCGTCCCGCCGATGATGACCGCCGCGATCGCCTCGAGCTCCAGTCCGGTGCCGGCCGTCGGCTCCGCGGTCGAGAGCCGGGCCGAGACGATGAACCCGGCGAGCGCGGCCAGGACGCCGCTGATCACGAACGCGAGGATCTTCACGCGGTCCACGGCGATGCCCGACAGACGGGCCGCCTCGGCGTTGTCGCCGGTGGCGTAGACGTAGCGGCCGAACCGCGTGCGGGCCAGCAGGACGCCGAACCCGATGAAGACCAGGGCCATGATCCACACGGGCGCCGGGATCCCGGCGACGCGTGCCTGGCCGATGTTCTGGAAGTCGTAGTCGGTCACCGCGATCGGGTTGCCCTGGCTCAGCTGCAGGGTCAGGCCGCCCAGCACGGACATCGTGGCCAGGGTGGCGATGAAGGACGGCATGCGGGTCTTGGTCACCAGCAGGCCGTTGACCAGCCCGGCCGCAGCGCCGACGAGCAGGCCCACGACGATGGCCGTCACGGTGGACTGGTGCCGCAACGTCAGCGCCGTGATGGCGGCGGAGAACCCGAGCACCGCCCCGACGGACAGGTCGATCTCGGCCAGGATGATCACGAAGGTCTGGCCGGCGGCCAGCAGCGCGGTCACCGAGGTGGCGAGGGCGACGTTGAGCAGGTTGCCCGACGTGGCGAAGACGGGTGAGGCGATGGCCAGGACGACGCACACCGCGAGGAGCATCCAGGCGGCGCGCAGCTCCTTGGCCACGCGGCGAAGGGTGGGGTTCACGACACGACCTCCAGGGCGTGCTCGAGGACGGCTTGTTGGGTGATGTGCTCGCCGGTCAGCTCGGCGGCGAGGCGGCCGGCCCGCATCACGAGGACGCGGTCGGACATGGCGACCAGCTCTGGCAGGTCGGAGCTGACCATGAGCACGGCGACGCCGTCGGCGGTGAGCTCGTTGATGATGCGGTAGATCTCGGTCTTGGCCCCGACGTCGACGCCGCGCGTCGGTTCCTCCATGAGCAGCACGCTCGGGCGGGTCATCACCCACTTGCCGAACAGGGCCTTCTGCTGGTTGCCGCCGGACAGGGAGCCGACGGCGATGTCGGGTGAGGCCGCCCGGACCTTCAGCCCGGTCATGGTCTCGCGCACGGCCCGACGCTCGGAGGCACGTCGGACGAAGCCCCACCGCGACGTGTGGGCGCCGAGGGCGGCGAGGGAGATGTTCTCGGCCACCGAGCGCTGGGCGCACAGGCCGTCGGTGCCGCGCTCGGGGGTGAGGTAGGCGATGCCCGCCCGGATCGCGGCCGCGGGACTGCCGGGGCGGACGGCCTCACCGTTGACGCGGATGGTCCCGGCGTCCAGCCGCTCGAGCCCGAACAGCGCCCGCAGCAGCGTGCCGCGGCCGGAGCCCAGCACCCCGCCGAGGCCGACGACCTCCCCGGGGCGGACCGTGAGGCTGACGTCGGCGAACTCACCGGCGCAGGTGAGGCCGTCCAGCTCCAACGCGGCGCCGTCGGGGCGGGCGTTGGCCGCCTTGGGGTAGAAGTCGTCCACGGTGCGCCCGACCATCGCGGCGACCACCTGGTCGCGGCTGAGGTCCTCGGTGCGGCCGGACAGGGCCACGACCCCGTCGCGCAGCACCACCACCCGGTCGGCCAGGGCGAAGACCTCGTCGAGGCGGTGGCTGATGTAGACGACACCCACCCCGTCCTCGCGCAGGCGGCGGACCTGGGTGAAGAGCGCCTCGGACTCGCGGTCGTCGAGCGCGGCGGTCGGCTCGTCGAGCACCAGGACCTTGAGGTCGTGGCCCATGGCCTTGGCGATCTCGACCATCTGCTGCTCCGCCACGCCGAGGCGACCGACGCGCTCATGCGGGTCGATGTCCATGCCGAGGTCGGTCATGGCGGCCGAGGCGGCCTGCGCCATCTCCTTGCGCGAGACCAGGACCCGGCCGAAACGGCGCCCGTCCTCCTTGACGAAGAGGTTCTCCGCGACGCTCAGGTGCGGGAACAGGTTGTGCCGGAACTCCTGGTAGATCACCTGGATGCCCCGGGCCATCGCGTCCTGGGGGTTGCGGAAGGTGACCGCCTCCCCGCCGACCTCGACGCGGCCGCTGTCGGGGCGGTGCACGCCCGAGATGACGCGGGTCAGGGTGGACTTGCCGGCTCCGTTCTCGCCCACGAGGGCGACCACCTCACCGCCGTCGATGGCGAGGTCGACCCCCTTGAGGACCTCGTTGTCGGCGAACGCCTTGCGCACGCCGTGCACGGAAAGCAACATGTCGGCTCCGGATCAGTAGACGACGCCTGCGGTGAGCAGCACGTTGGCGTAGGGCGTGAACTCCCCCGACCGGACCGCCGCCCGGGCGGCACCGGTCGCGGCCTTGAACTCGGTGTGCGGGACGAGCCGGGCGGTGACGCCGCGCGCGGCAAGCCGCTGCTCGATCTCGGTGAGCATCTGCGGGCTGGTCTCGCGGATCTCCTCGCTGAGCAGGGCACCCTCGACCTCGAGCTCGTCGAGGACGGCGTCGAGCACGTCGAGGAACGCCGGGACCCCGGGCGTCAGGGCCAGGTCGACCCGCTCCACCCCGGCCGGGATCGGCAGGCCGGCGTCGGTCACGACAACCTGGTCGGTGTGACCGGTCTCGGAGATGACACGGGCCAGCTGGCCGTTGAGGGTTCCGCTGTTGCGGCGCATGGGACGGGGACCTCCTGGTCGGTGGGTGGGTCAGGCGGGGACGGTGCTCGCGCGGCGGGCGACGAGCGCGAGGACCTCGTCGCGGGCCGGCAGCGACGGGCTGGCGCCCGGCTTGGTGACGGCCAGCGCTCCAGCGGCCATCGCGTGGGTGCGGGCCCGGTCGAGGTCGTCGCCCTGGGCCAGGGCCGCCCCGAGGGTGCCGGTGAAGGCATCGCCGGCCGCAGTGGTGTCGACGGCCTGCACGGTGAACGGCTCGGATCGCTGCCCGCCGTCGGCGCAAACAGTCACCGCACCGAGTCCGCCGAGGGTGATGACCACGGTGCGCACGCCGCGCTCGAGGAACCACGCCGCCGCCTGCTCGGCGCTGTCGGCGTCGGTGACGCTCACTCCGGTCAGGACCGAGGCCTCGGTCTCGTTGGGCGTGACGATGTCGACCTCGCGCCACACCTCCTCGGGCACCGGGACGGCCGGGGCCGGGTCGAGCACGACGGTGAGGCCGGCCGCGCGACCGGCACGGGCGGCATACGCCGTGACCTGCGAGCGGACCTCGAGCTGGAGCAGGAGCACCCCGACCTGGCCGTCGAGCTCGGCGAGGGCACGGTCCACGTCCTCCTCGGCCAGATGGGCGTTGGCCAGCGGGGTGATGACGATGTCGTTCTGCCCGCTGGCATCGACGCGGATGTGCGCCACACCGGTGGGCCCCTCGACGGTGCGGACCCGGTCGGTGCGCACACCGTGGCCCTGCAGGCCCTCGCGGGTCAGCGTGGCGAACGGGTCGGTGCCGACGCACCCGACCATCCACGTCGGTGCGCCGAAGCGCGCGGCCGCGACGGCCTGGTTGGCCCCCTTGCCGCCGAGGACGAGGGTGAAGTCGTTGCCCAGCACGGTCTCCCCGGGGGTGGGGAGGCGGTCGGCGAAGGCGGTGACGTCGGCGGTGATGCTGCCGATGACGAGGACGCCGGTGGGGTGCACGCGAAGAGGTCCTTTCGGGTCGTCTGAGGGGTATGCCGGGTGGCCGGGTCAGGCGCGGCCGGCGCGGTGCGGGGCGCGCCGGGAGGGCCGCGGCGCCGGGGGTGCCGTGCTCCCGCGCACGACGAGGTGGGTGTCGAGCACGACGCGGCGCGGCGGGTCCTGGCTCCGGTCGGCGATGCGCGAGAGCAGCAGCCGCATCGCGAGGGCACCCTGCTCGACGTCCGGGCGGGACACGCAGGTGAGCGGCGGCCGCAGCAGGTCCCCGAGGCTGAGGTCGTCGAAGCCGACGATCGAGACCTCGCCCGGGACGTCGACGCGCATGTCGCGCATCGCCGTCAGGGCTCCCGCGGTCATGAGGTTGTTGGCGGTGAAGATGGCGGTCGGCGGGTGGGGCAGGCCGAGCAGCTGGAGGGTGAGGTTGCGGCCGGACCCCTCCCGGAAGTCGCCGGTCAGGTCGTGCTCGGGGCGCAGCTCGATGCCGGCCTCGGCCAGGGCGGCCAGGAAGCCCTCGCGACGCTCGCGCCCCGGCGTCGTGTCGACCGGGCCGTTGATCATGGCGATCTCGGTGTGCCCCAGTCCGGCCAGGTGCCGGGCCGCGGAGGCCGCGCCGCCGACGTTGTCGACGACCACCACGTCGAACAGCTCGCCGCCCTCGACCTCCCGGTCGATGAGGACCACCGGCACACCCGCGTCGTGCAGGCGCAGCGTCGCGCGGTCCTGCTCGTGCGCCGGGGCGAGGATGAAGCCGTCCACGCGTCCGGTGAGGTCGGCGAGGATCTCGGCCTCGAGCTCGTTGGACTCGTCGCTGTTGGCCAGGAGGAGGCGGTAGGACAGCTGCCGGCAGGCCTGCTCCAGGCCCTTGACCACCGCGGCGAAGAACGGGTTGGAGATGTCCGGCACGACCACGCCGATGGCCCCGCGGCGCCCGGACTTCAGCGACTGGGCCATGACGTTGGGCTTGTAGCCGAGCTCGTCGACCGCCTGCGCGACGGCCTGGGCCGAGCGCACCGGCTGGCCGGCCAGCCACCGGGACACGGTGGACACCGACACCCCTGCCCGGTGGGCCACGTCGTGGATCGTGCTCATCACCCGTCCGTTCTGAAAACGATTTCTGAGAACGATTTCAGCGAGGTTTCCGGGTGTCAACACCCTGGCGGCGACTTTTTCGATTCGTGGACCGACAGGGGGACGGGCCTCAGGGCGCGACGTACGTGCCATGCTGGTGGCGTGGGAGGCACAGGGGTCGTCGGTGCGCTCGGAGGCGGCGCACCGCAGCGAGTCGGGGCGTTCGTCCATGACGTGCGCGACGGGCGATGGGCGTGGTCGGAGGAGCTCTACCGCATCCTCGGCTTCGCCCCCGGAGAGGTAGTGCCGAGCACCGAGCTGCTGCTGGCGCACCAGCACCCCAGCGACGACGGGGCCGGCACCGCGGCGGTCCGGGCAGCCCTGCGCTCCGGTGCTCCGTTCAGCGTGCGCCGCCAGCTGGTCGATGCTCGCGGCAGGACGCGCACGGTGGTCATCGTCGGCCGTGGCCGGGGCCCGGACGGCGTCCTGACAGAGGTGCACGGCTACGTCGTCGACGTCACCGACACGCTGGCCGGCGACGTGCGCGAACAGGCGGATCTCGCCATCGAGGCCGCGCGACAGCACCGGGGCGCCCTGGAGCAGGCCAAGGGCGCGGTCATGCTCGCCCTCGGCGTCGACGCGGACACCGCCTTCCACCTGCTGGCCGCGAAGTCGCAGGCCGCCAACGTCAAGGTCCACCGTATCGCCGAGGACCTGGTGACGCGCCTCGGCGACGGCGGCGCACCGGGCACGGCCGAGGCGATGACCGACTGGCTGTGCGCCGAGGCCCTCGACTCCTTCGAGCGGCACACCGAGACGGACGTGCGCACGTCGTGACGACGCCGGGTGGTTGAACTCGCCACGGCGGGGCACCATGGATGCGGGAGGTGGGATCGTGTCCGCTCGCAAGGTGTTCCTCGACTGGCCCGTCCTGCGGCAGCTCCGCGGGAGTGACGACCTGGGCCGGGGGGCCGCGGTGCGCTCCGCCGCCACGGCGACCCGGCGTCCCCGGACCGAGACCGCCGACACGGTCGTCCGGAGCGTCTGCCCCTACTGCGCCGTCGGGTGCGGCCAGAAGGTCTACGTCTCGGACGGCAAGGTCGTCCAGATCGAGGGCGACCCGGACTCGCCGGTCTCGCGAGGACGCCTGTGCCCCAAGGGATCCGCCAGCGAGCAGCTGGTCAACGGCACCCGCCGGCAGACGGCGATGCTCTACCGGCGGCCGCACGGCACCGAGTGGGAGCCGCTGGACCTGGAGACGGCCACGGACATGATCGCCGACCGCGTCGTCGCCAGCCGGGCCCGCACCTGGCAGGACACCGACGAGCACGGCCGACCCCTTCGACGCACGCTGGGCATCGCCGGGCTGGGCGGCGCGACGCTGGACAACGAAGAGAACTACCTGATCAAGAAGCTCTTCACCGCGATGGGCGCCATCCAGATCGAGAACCAGGCGCGCATATGACACAGCGCCACCGTCCCCAGTCTGGGGGCCTCGTTCGGTCGCGGCGGCGCCACGACGTTCCAGCAGGACCTGCAGAACTCTGACTGCATCGTCATCCAGGGCTCGAACATGGCCGAGTGCCACCC